>DAIOXI010000008.1:0-9185 GCA_036758045.1 Albidovulum sp. | reverse complement strand
GATGCTGACGCTGGTCGGCAAGGGCGTCTGCTTCGACACCGGCGGGCTGGACATCAAGCCTGCCTCATCCATGGGCCTGATGAAGAAGGACATGGGCGGCGCCGCGACCGTGCTGGGCCTTGCGCGGACGATCATGGCCCTTGCCCTGCCGCTGCGCCTGCGCGTCCTGATCCCGGCGGTAGAGAATGCGGTGGGCGGCAATGCCTTTCGTCCGCAGGACATCCTGACCAGCCGCAAGGGTCTGACGGTCGAGGTCAACAACACCGATGCCGAGGGGCGCCTGGTTCTGGCCGACGCGCTGGCCCTGGCGGATGAGGAGAAACCCGATCTTCTGATCTCCATGGCGACGCTGACGGGCGCGGCGCGGGTTGCGGTCGGCCCCGATCTCGCGCCCTTCTATGTGGATGACGACGCGCTGGCGGCGGCCATCGCGGCGGGCGGCGCGGCGCTTGCCGATCCGGTCTGGCGGATGCCCTTCTGGGCGCCCTATGAGGGGCTGATCGAACCGGGCATCGCCGATCTGGACAACGCGCCGGGGGGCGGCATGGCCGGGTCGATCACGGCGGCGCTGTTCCTGCGCCGGTTTGTCACCGAAACCCCGGCCTACGCGCATTTCGACATCTATGGCTGGCAACCCAGGGCCGAACCCGCGCGGCCGAAGGGCGGCGTCGGTCAGGGCGCGCGGGCGATCCTTGCGGCCCTGCCGGACGTTCTGAACCTGTGACCGACCGCCGCCTGACACCCGCCAACGACCGTGTCGCCCATGTCTCGCTTACGGGCAGGGTCGCCGCCGCGCGGTTTGTCGAGGGCGAAGCCGCCTCGGTCGCCGTTCCGCTCGCCGATCTCCTTGCCGCGCCGGGCGGGGCGCGGGACCGTCAGCTTCTGATGGGGGAAGAGGTGCTGGTGCTGGACCGGCATCAGGGCTTTGCCTTCCTGCGCGCCGCAAGGGACGGTTATTGCGGCTATATGGCCGAGACCGCCCTTGGCCCGTTCCATGCCCCGACCCACTGGATCGCCACCCCTGCAAGCCACCTTTACCCCGCCCCTGACATGAAGCGGTGCGAGGTGGCGGCGGTAAGCTTCGGGACGCGCCTGACCATCGCCGCCGAACACCCGAAATTCCTTGAAACGGACACCGGCCTCTTCGTCCCGCGCCCGCATCTTCGCCCCTTGGGGCAGGTCATGGCCGACCCCGCCGGAGTGGCGGAGATGTTCCTTGGCACGCCCTATCTCTGGGGTGGCAATTCGCGTGCCGGTCTCGACTGCTCCGGCCTCGTGCAGGCATCGCTTCTGGCCTGCGGCATCGCCTGCCCCGGCGACAGCGACATGCAGGCGTCGCTGGGGGTGCCACTGGACGGGCCGGAGGCCCTGCGGCGCGGCGACCTGATCTTCTGGAAGGGCCATGTCGCGATGGCGCTGGACGCGGCGCGGCTGATCCATGCCAATGCCTTCCGCATGGCGGTTGCCATCGAAGGGATCGCCGAAGCCATCGCGCGGATCGAAGGGCAGGGCGACGGCCCGCCCACGGCCTTTCGAAGGGTTGCCTAACCGATCGGCCGGATCAGCTTGCGCTCAAGCACCCGCAGCACGGTTGGCAACTCATGCCCGCGCTTCAGGATCTGGCCGTCCATGCCGATGACAGAATACATCCCCTGCCGACCGCGCAGGCGGGGATGCTTCTCGATCCGGTAAAGCGGGTTCTCGGCGGCGCGGCGAAAGACGGAAAAGATCGCCCGGTCGCGCAGGAAGGACATCCCGTAATCGCGCCATTCCCCGGCAGCGACCATGCGCCCGTAAAGCCCGAGGATCACCGAGAGTTCGTGACGGTCAAAGGCGACCTGGTCCGGCGGCCGGGCGGTGTGGGGAAAAGGGGTCGGCGACTGCACCGTCATGGGGCGATGTTAGCCGCCCGGCGCGGCAAATCAAGCACCGCCCGGATTTGGCCGCAAAAAGACCTTTGCGTTGGCGCGCGCGCTTCAAATCCTTGCCGCTATCTTTGCCGAAAACACACCCATAGCGAATGACGCTAGCCCCCGGCGGTGCGGTTAACAGCCCCCACCCAGTCCGCACCGCCGGGAGCGACTTCCCCCCCGCCACCGGCGGGGTTTTTCTTTCCGGCCTCAGCCGCAGTTGTAACCGTCGATCACGCCGTCCGCATCCACCGACACGGTCAGCCGCGCGGCGGAATAATCCATCGTCACCGCCATGCCGGGCCCGACGATGCGCACCGGAAAGCCGAAATCGCCGAAGGGGATGCTGTCCGCCCTGCGCCCGATCAGCGCCTTGGGACCGAATTTCGTCTCGCTGCACCCCGCGCCAAGGACGATGCCCTTGTCGTAGGTTTCGGGCCGGATGACACGTTCGGCGCCCGTGTCCGCCTCGGTCTGGCAAGCGGCGAGGAGCAACGGCACCAGCAGAAAAAAGCGCATGTCACGATCTCCCGTTCTTGCCTCGCAGGGCGGTTTCGCCCAAGGTCGCCGCAAATCATAGCAGGGAGGATGCCCCGATGAGAACCCGTGCCGCGGTCGCCGTTGCCGCCGGAAAACCGCTTGAAATCATGGAGGTCAACCTTGCCGGCCCGAAGCCGGGCGAGGTGTTGGTCGAGATCAAGGCCACCGGTATCTGTCACACCGACGAATTCACCCTGTCAGGCGCCGACCCCGAGGGGCTGTTTCCGGCGATCCTCGGCCACGAGGGCGCGGGCGTGGTGGTCGAGGTCGGCGCTGGCGTGACGAGCGTGAAGCCCGGCGATCATGTCATCCCGCTTTACACGCCCGAATGCCGTGCCTGCCCGTCCTGCCTTAGCCAGAAAACCAACCTCTGCACCGCGATCCGCGCGACGCAGGGGCAGGGCCTGATGCCGGACGGGACCAGCCGTTTCTCCACCCTCGATGGCGATCCGATCCTGCATTACATGGGCTGCTCGACCTTTTCGAACTACACGGTGCTGCCCGAGATCGCGGTGGCGAAGGTGCGCGAGGATGCGCCCTTCGACAAGATCTGCTACATCGGCTGCGGCGTGACGACCGGCATCGGCGCCGTCATCAACACCGCGAAGGTGGAGATCGGGGCGAAGGCCGTCGTCTTCGGGCTGGGCGGGATCGGCCTGAACGTGCTTCAGGGCCTGCGCCTCGCCGGGGCCGACATGATCAT
The DNA here is from genome assembly GCA_036758045.1 of Albidovulum sp. GTDB lineage: Bacteria > Pseudomonadota > Alphaproteobacteria > Rhodobacterales > Rhodobacteraceae > Albidovulum. Next base: position 6,032 of record DAIOXI010000008.1, on the reverse strand, counting down.
CGGGGTGGACGTGAACCCCGCGAAGAAGGCGATGGCCGAGAAGTTCGGGATGACCCACTTCATCAACCCGAAGGACTGCGAAAATGTCGTGCAGGAGATCGTCAACCTCACCAAGACGCCGTTCGACCAGATCGGCGGGGCGGATTACAGCTTCGACTGCACCGGCAACGTCAAGGTGCTGCGCGACGCGCTGGAATGCACCCATCGCGGCTGGGGCCAGTCGATCATCATCGGCGTGGCCCCGGCGGGGGCGGAGATCGCCACCCGGCCGTTCCAGCTCGTCACCGGGCGGGTCTGGAAGGGCACGGCCTTCGGCGGCGCGCGGGGCCGGACCGACGTGCCGAAGATCGTGGACTGGTACATGGACGGCAAGATCGAGATCGACCCGATGATCACCCACACGCTGAAGCTCGACGACATCAACAAGGGCTTCGATCTGATGCATGCTGGCGAGTCGATCCGCTCCGTCGTCGTCTACTGACGGGCGGGGCGACGCTTGCGGGATGAAAAAGGTCAGGCCATGCCGGTAGCAGGGCCTGCCCGCCCGGTCGCGCGGGGGCGGGTCGATGCGCTTGATCTGGCGCGGACCCTCGCGCTGATCTGCATGGCGATCTACCATTTCACCTACGATCTTGAGATGTTCGGCTACATCCCGCCCCAGACCGCCGTGACCGGCGGCTGGGCGGTGTTCGCGCGCATGATCGCGGGCAGTTTCCTTTTCATGGTCGGGATCAGCCTTTATCTCGCCCATGGGCGCGCCATCCGCTGGCGGCCCTTCCTGCGCCGGTTCGGCGTGATCGTTCTGGCCGCAGCCCTCATCACCGCCGTGACGCGTCAGGCGATGCCGGAAACTTACATCTTCTTCGGCATCCTCCATTCCATCGCGGTGGCGAGCCTTCTGGGCCTTGCCTTCCTGCGCCTGCCGTCCTGGGCGACGCTGGCCGTCGCTGCGCTCATCGTCCTTGGCAGATCGTCACTGTCCGCGACCGGGCTTTTCGATGCGCCGGTGCTGGCGGGGCTGGGGCTGACGAGCTGGCCGGTGCGTTCGGCCGATTTCGTGCCGGTCTTCCCGTGGTTTGCGGCGACGCTGGCCGGGATCGCCTTCGCGCGGATCGCCGAAGCGCGGGGCCTCTGGCGGCGCCTTGCCCGTTCGGGCGAAACGCCGGGCCGCTGGCGGCGGGCGCTGGCCTGGCCCGGACGCCACGGGCTGACGGTCTATCTGCTGCATCAGCCGGTCATGATCGCGGCGCTGTGGGTCTTTGCCTGGCTGACGCGCTGAAACCCGCCCTGCCTGTGGCCCCAAAACACCTGCCTGAAAAGATTTTTCATACTTGATCCGCATCATGGGCCCCAGTGCGGAACCCTGCATCCTTCAGGGAGGAAGCGGCTGGACGGCGGAAATCCCGCCGGAGCGCCGGGCCATGCAAACTTTCTTGTGGTGATGTCCGATGTCCATGCAAGATCTGTCCACCCCCGGATGTCCGCCCGTCGCGCCCAGGCAAAGCGGAAGCGTCAACTGGACCGTCCCGGTCCTCGTCGGCCTGACGGCCTTCGCCTTCCTTCTCCGCCTCCACGGGATCGACGCGCGCTCTCTCTCACACCCCGAAGTCTATGTGCCGGGGATCGAGCTTGTCCCCGGACATTCGGTTCCCGAGCCACGCCTGACGCTGTCCGACATGCTCTGGATGCACTACCATGACGAACCGCACCCGATCGGCTGGTATCTGGCCATGTTCGGCTGGGTAAAGCTGTTCGGGACCGGCGAACTGGCGCTGCGCCTGCCAAGCGCGTTCCTCGGCGCGGCTTCGGTGCCGGTCATCTTCCTGCTGGGGCGGCGTGTCTGGGGGCCTGCGGTCGGCCTTGCCGCCGCGATCCTTCTGTCGCTGCACGGCTTCCACCTGCTCTGGAGCCAGCAGGCGCGGATGTATGTCGCGGGCGGGGTCCTGTCGATCCTGGCGACCTGGCTGCTGATCCGGCTGGCCACCGACAGGACCGCCGGGCGCGGCGTCGCGGCAGCCTATATCGCCACGCTGGTCGCCGGGGTCGGCACGGAGGAACTGTTCTGGCCGCTGATCGGGATCCATGTCCTTTGGGCCGTGCTGCTGCCCCGCGACAGCTTGGTGTCCCGCGCCGGGCTGTTCGCCGCCGCGCACCGGATCGTCGGCTTGCAAACCGTCGCGATCATTCTCGCGGCGCCGGAACTGCTTCACGGCGTCTACCGCGCCCGGCGCGGCGCGGTTGAGCCTGTGGCGCTGGACTGGCTGCGGGAATACGTCTCCTTCGGTTTCCTCTTCCGCTCCTCCGACGGGGCTGCGGGGCCGCTGAACATCGGCGCCGGGGCGGGTCTGCTTCTCTTCACGCTGGCCGTGATCCTGCTACTGCTGGCGTTGAGCACGCCGGGGCGCGGCGCGCGTGTCGTGGCCCCGGCCTCGGCGCTGCCGGTCTGGCCGGTCGTGCTGCTGGCGGTCCTCTCCTTCGGCTTCATGATCTGGCTGGCGAGCATCGCGCTGCACCGGAACTGGGCGCTTTATGTTGTCGCCACCGGCCCCATTCTTGCCCTGGCGCTGCCGCGCCTTGCCGCTGCGATCGACGGTGCCGCGACCCGGTTCGGTGCCTTCGACGCCTGGCGGCGGCGGGCCGATGCGCCGGTCGTGCTGATCTGGCTTCTCGGCCTTGGCGCGCCGCTGGTCCTTTATGCCGCCGCGCCGGTCATGTCGCTGCTGGCGGACCGGGCCTTTCTGGCCTTCGTTCCCTATCTTCTCCTGCTTCTGGTCTCGCCCATTGCCCGCCTGCCGCAGCGCGGTGCACTCCGCCCCGTGGCCCTTGCGCTGGTGCTGCTGCTTGGCGCGGCGAGCGTCCCCTATTCGTGGCGGATGCCCGGCTCGCCGCGCGACTACAAAGGTCTGGTCACGCAGATGGCCCCGCTGATGCAGGCAGGGGATCTGGTCCTCGTCCTCGACAAAAGGTGGGAGGAGGCGCCGCTTTTCTACTACCTGCCCAATGCCCGGTATGTCTTCACCGACTACGCCGGCGCGCTGCGAAAGGATCCGACGGCGCGGGTCTGGCTGGTCACATGGACCTCACCTTTCGTCCCGGTGGTCAACGACGCCCGTCGCGCCGCAGTGGCGGGCTACACGGCCGATGCGCATGTCACGGCGCTCAGGGCCTCGGCGGAGCTGTTCCTGCCGCCCGACCCCGGTCAGGCGCGGCCCTTATCGGTCCCGTAGCGCGCCAGGAACATAGCGACTGCGCCAGTGGCGACACGGTCCCGGTCGGCATCGGTAAAGTCGCTGCGGACCCCGAAGATCGCGGAGGGGAAAATATCGGCCTTGCACAGCTCGGCGAACTGGTCGGCGGCAAGGAACACGTCGTCGATCACCAGTTCCCCCCGCGCGATGGCCCCGTTCAAGTAGGATGCGAGGCGGTCGCGGATGATCTGCGGGCCGGAGGCGTAGAATTGCTGCCCAAGCTCGGGGAAGCGGTCGGATTCCGCAATGCAGATGCGATAGACGGCGCGGCCGAAATCCGACAGGAAGAAATCAATGATCCGCCGTGCCGCCTGTGGCAGCACACATTTCGGCGGCGCGGTCAGGGTGATCAGCGCTTCGGCCTCATCCGCCTGACGTTCGCATTCGCGCTTGGCGATCTCGACGAACAGCACGCGCTTGTCGGGGAAGTAGCTGTAAAGCGTGGCCTTCGACACGCCCGCCGATGCCGCGATGTCATCGACATTGGCGCCCTCGAACCCGTCGCGCATGAAAACGACCCTGGCCCCTTCCAGGACCTGGTCGAACTTGCGTCCGCGCTTGATGTGAATAGCCTCGGCGACTGCTGCCATGACGCCCTCCGTCCGGCGATCATAGACGGCGGGCTGGTGGGCGGGCAAGCCAGCTTATGGTCAGGTTCGCCCCGCCCGGCGAAAAAGGTGACGCAGGGTCAGGATTTATGCTGCCCGCAGGCGGACGCAATGTTGGCCGTCGAGGCGCAATCGCGGGTCGTCTGCGGCTGCGGCGCGGGAAAGTCGAGACGCGGCAGGTCAAAGCCGAGCCCGCCGGCAAAGGCCGGGGCGGTGCCGAGAAGGGCGGTTGCAAGCGCGAGGGGAAGAGCGAAGCGTTTCATTGTTTGTCCTAACTGAACTTATCGGTTCACTTTTTCTATCTGAACTTTACGGTTCAGTTTGTCAATATATTTCTGAACTGTTCTGTTCACTTTTGCTGCCATTGACCGCTTGCAGCCCCCGCGCGGGCGGCCTAGTTTGGAATCATTCCAAAATGAGGCCTCCCCGATGCTTTCTGCCCTGACCAATCGCCGGCGGTTCGCCGATCTGAGCGAGCAGGAGATCCTGGCGCTCGCCATCTCCTCCGAGGAGGACGACGCGCGCATCTACCGCAGCTATGCCGAACGCCTGCGCGCCGATTATCCCGGCTCGGCCAAGGTGTTCGAGGATATGGCGACCGAGGAGGACAAGCACCGCCACTGGCTCATCGAACGCCACCGCGCCCGTTTTGGTGAGGTCATCCCCCTGATCCGGCGCGAGCATGTCGCGGGGTTCTATGCCCGCCGCCCGGTCTGGCTGGTGGAAAACCTCGGTCTCGACCGGATGCGCGAGGAGGCCGAGAAGATGGAGCGTGACGCGGCCGATTTCTACCGCATGGCCGCGCAGCGGTCTCTGGATGCCGATACCCGCAAGCTTCTGGGCGATCTGGCGGCGGCCGAGGCGCGGCATGAGGAGCGCGCGGGCGATCTGTCGGACCGCCATCTCGACGGCGACCAGCGCTCGGAAGAGGATCGCGCCGCCCACAAGCAGTTCATCCTGACATGGGTGCAGCCGGGCCTTGCGGGGCTGATGGATGGCTCCGTCTCCACCCTCGCGCCGATCTTCGCCACCGCCTTCGCGACCGAGAATACCTGGACCACCTTCCTCGTCGGCCTTGCCGCCTCGGGCGGGGCGGGGATTTCCATGGGCTTCACCGAGGCCGCGCATGACGACGGCAAGCTGTCGGGACGCGGATCGCCGGTCAAGCGCGGGCTGGCCTCGGGCGTGATGACGACGCTGGGCGGGCTTGGCCACGCGCTGCCCTACCTGATCCCGGATTTCTGGACCGCGACCACGATCGCGGTCATGGTCGTCTTTGTCGAGCTTTGGGCCATCGCCTGGATTCAGAACCGCTTCATGGAAACGCCCTTCCTGCGGGCGGCCTTTCAGGTCGTCCTGGGCGGCGGGCTGGTCTTTGCGGCGGGCGTTCTGATCGGCGGCGGCTGACCGCCCGAAAAGGAGCAAGACGCATGCCGTCCCGCGACGCCCCCCTCTACCGCCCGCTGCCCCTGCCGGATCGGGTGCGCAAGCCCGATGACGCCGCGCTGAAGGCGGCCGAGGCCTTTCGCGACTATCTGGCCAAACGCCACACGGTACGCGATTTTCGTCCCGACCCGGTGCCAGAGGCGGTCATCGCCGCCTGTGTCGCCGCGGCGGGCCTTGCGCCCTCGGGCGCCAACCACCAGCCCTGGCATTTCGTCGCCATCGCCGACCCGGCGATGAAGGCGCGGATCCGCAAGGCGGCGGAGGCGGAGGAAGCGGCGTTCTATGCCGGGGGTGGCGGCGACGAATGGCTTGCCGCGCTGGAACCCATCGGCACCGGCGCGTCGAAACCGCATCTGGACATCGCGCCCTGGCTGATCGTGGTCTTCGCGCAGCGCTACGGGGTGACCGGGGACGGGCGGCGCTTCAAGAACTACTACGTCCCCGAAAGCGTGGGCATCGCCACCGGCTTTCTCATCGCGGCGCTGCATGAGGCGGGGCTTTGCGCGCTGACCCATACGCCGAACCCGATGCGGTTCCTGAATGCACTCTGCGACCGGCCCGACAGCGAGAAGCCGGTGATGATCCTCGCCGTCGGCCATCCGGCGGAGGACGCAAGCGTGCCCGAAGCGGCAAAGATCAAGAAACCACTGGACGAAATCCTGACCCTGCTGCGGGCCTGAGCACAGGCCGTCTGGCGTCACCGGGCGGCCTGTGCTAGGCGCGGGACCGA
>DAIOXI010000007.1:34332-36818 GCA_036758045.1 Albidovulum sp. | reverse complement strand
GGCATAGATTCGATCATCGTGAAGGGCGGGACACCGCTGTCGGGGCAGATCCCCATCGCGGGCGCGAAGAACGCCTGTCTGGCGCTGATGCCCGCGACGCTTCTGTCGGATGAGCCGCTGACGCTGACCAATGCGCCGCGGCTCTCGGACATCAAGACGATGACCACGCTTCTGCAATCGCTGGGGGCCGAGGTCACCTCGATGCAGGGCGGGCGGGTGCTGGCTCTGTCGAGCCATGACCTGACCAACCTGACCGCCGATTATGACATCGTGCGCAAGATGCGCGCCTCGAACCTCGTCCTCGGGCCGCTGCTGGCGCGGGCGGGGCGGGCGGTGGTGTCGCTGCCCGGCGGCTGCGCCATCGGTGCGCGGCCGATGGACCTGCATATCTCGGGGCTTGAGGCGCTGGGCGCGACGATCGAGCTGAAGGATGGCTATCTGCATGCCGAGGCGAAGGGCGGCCTGAAAGGCGCGGTGATCGACCAGCGCTTCGCCTCGGTCGGTGCGACGGAAAACATCGTCATGGCCGCCACGCTCGCCAAGGGGACCACGGTCCTGAAGAACGCGGCGCGGGAACCTGAGATCGTGGATCTGGTCCGCTGCCTGCGCGCCATGGGCGCCGAGATCGCGGGCGAGGGGACGTCGACGATCGAGATCCAGGGCGTCGCCCGGCTGGGCGGGGCCACGCACCGGGTCGTCGCCGACCGGATCGAGCTTGGCACCTACATGATCGCCCCCGCCATCGCGGGCGGCGAGGTGGAGCTGATCGGCGGCAGCATGGATCTGCTGCCCGCCTTCTGCGAGAAGTTGCAGGAAGGCGGCATCACCATCACCCAGACCAATGAAGGGGTGAAGGTCGCCCGCGCCAATGGCCGTGTCCACGCCGTCGATGTGAAGACCGAGGTCTTCCCCGGCTTCCCGACCGATCTTCAGGCGCAGATGATGGCCCTGATGTGTACCGCCGACGGCACCAGCGTTCTGGAAGAGACGATCTTTGAAAACCGCTTCATGCACGCGCCCGAACTGATGCGCATGGGGGCGGAGATCGAGGTTCATGGCGGTCATGCGACCGTGACCGGGGTCGACCGTCTGAAGGGCGCGCCGGTGATGGCGACCGACCTGCGCGCCTCGGTCTCGCTGATCCTCGCGGGCCTCGCGGCCGAGGGGGAGACGGTCGTCAACCGGGTCTATCACCTCGACCGCGGCTATGAGCGGGTGGAGGAGAAGCTGGGCGCCTGTGGCGCGAAGATCGAACGTGTGAAGGCCGAGTGAGGGCAGCATGGCGGACGCGACATTCGAGGACGGCGCCGAGGGCGGGCTGAACCTGAAGGCCTATGAGGGGGAGGACCTTCAGGTCATCGCCACGCTGGCGCAGGACGCGGTCCTGACTGCGGCGGACATGACCTGGCGGCCGAAGGAACGGCGGCTCGCCTTCCTTGTCAACCGTTTCCGCTGGGAGGACGCGCCCCGCGCCGAGGCGCGCGGGCGGCCCTATGAACGGGTGCGGTCGCTTCTGGTGATCGACGGGGTGATGCGCGTCGCCTCGCAGGGCGTGGACCGGGGCGACGGGGATGAGGTGCTGTCGCTTCTCTCGATCGACTGGACGCCGGGCGAGGATGGCGCGGGGGCCGTGACGCTTGTGCTGGCGGGCGACGGCGCAATCCGGGCCGATGTCGAATGCCTCGACGTGACGCTGAAGGATGTGACGCGGCCCTATGTGGCGCCCTCGCGCCATATGCCGAAGCACCCGGAATAAGGACCGGGCGGTGTCCCGCCCGGCCCGGTTGGCTTATTTGAACTTCCTGATCTCGCCCGATTTCAGCCGGGCCAGATAGCTGTTGACCTCGTGCTTCACGATCGGCATCAGGACATAAAGCCCGATGATGTTGACCACCGCCATCGCGAAGATCGCGGCGTCCGAGAAGTCGATGACCGGCCCAAGGCTTGCCGCCGCGCCGATGATGACGAAGAGGCAGAAGAGCAGCTTGAAGGCCAGTTCCTTCCCCTTGCCCTCGCCGAAGAGATAGGTCCAGGCTTTCAGCCCGTAATAGGACCAGGAGATCATCGTCGAGAAGGCGAAAAGGATCACCGCCAGACCCAGCAGATATGGGAACCATGAAAAGGCCGAGGCGAAGGCCGCCGAGGTCAGGCCGACCCCCGAGGCGCCGGTCACGGTCTGGATCATGCCGTTGTCGTTGAGAAGGTACATCCCCGTTTCCGGATCCATGACAAGCTGCTGGGTGAAGATGATCACGAGCGCCGTCATGGTGCAGATCACGACCGTGTCGATGAACGGCTCAAGCAGCGAGACAAAGCCCTCGGTGATCGGCTCTTTCGTGCGCACGGCCGAATGGGCGATGGCGGCGGAACCGACGCCCGCTTCGTTGGAGAAGGCCGCCCGCTTGAAGCCCTGGATCAGCGCGCCAACCGCGCCGCCCGCGATGCCGGTGCTGGTAAAGGCGCCCGCGAAGATCTGGCCAAAGGCC
>DAIOXI010000007.1:25330-34322 GCA_036758045.1 Albidovulum sp. | reverse complement strand
TTCATCAGGATGATGACCAGCGCCGACCCGACATAGAGAATGCCCATGAAGGGGACGATCTTCTCCGTCACCTGTGCGATCGACTTGATGCCGCCAACGATCACCGCAAAGACGATCGCGGCGAAGATCACCCCTGTGATCCAGCCCGGATAGTCGCCAAGAATGCCTGCAAGCTGCTGATGCGCCTGGTTGGCCTGGAACATGTTGCCACCGCCGAAGGAGCCGAGGATGCAGAAGATGGCAAACAGAACCGCCAGCACCTTGCCGCCCGGCATGCCGCGTTCGGCAAAACCCTTGGTCATGTAATACATCGGTCCGCCGGAAACGGTGCCGTCGGGATATTCGTTGCGGTACTTCACGCCGAGCGTGCATTCGGTGAACTTCGACGCCATGCCGAGAAGACCGGCAAGGATCATCCAGAACGTCGCGCCCGGACCGCCGATCCCGACCGCCACGGCGACACCGGCGATATTGCCAAGACCGACGGTGCCAGAGAGGGCGGTCGCCAGCGCCTGGAAATGGCTGACCTCCCCCGCATCGTTGGGGTCCGAATAGTCGCCTTTCACCAGCTGGATGGAATGCTTGATGACGCGGAACTGGATGAAGCCGAAATAGGCGGTGAAGATCGTCGCGGCAGTCACCAGCCAGGCGACGATCCAGGGAAAGGACGTGCCGGGAAACGGCGCGAAGATGAGGTTGACGAACCACCCCGTCGCGCTGGCAAAGCCTGCGTTGATCTGTTCGTCGAGCGTTTGTGCCGCCGCGGCGCCCGCGAAGGACACGGCCCCGGCCGCGCCGACTGCGGCGCGCTTGATAAATGCTGCTGTCATCTGTCTGTCCCCGTTGGTTATGGCACGATGGTGCAAGGCACCGGCGCGATCTGGGCCAGCGATCCGGCGACAGAGCCGAAAAGCCGGTCCATCAGGGATGAGGAACCGGTGCGCCCGATGAAGATCTGCGCCGCGCCTTCGGCCTTTGCCATTTCGCAAAGCGTCTCGGCGACATGGCCATACTTGATGGAGGTTTCGATCTCGACCCCACTGTCTTTCAGTTTCGCCTTCAGCGGGTCGAGAACCGCCTTGGCGGCGCGGTCAAGCTCCTGATTGCGGCGCTTGTGACGTTCGGCCAGTTCCTCCTGCGTCAGGAACGAATAGGGCGACCATTCAAGAACGTGGACGATCAGTAACCGGGCCTTCGTGGCCTTGGCCCTTTTTACGGCGAAGTCGACGGCACGCCCGGCGGCCTCGCTCCCGTCATAGGCGGCAATAAAGGTATCTGCCATGTTTCACTCCCTTTGAACCCCCATTGTCCTGGGGTGGTTCAGTGTTGCGCGAAACGGACGGGAGCATGTCCCTTTGTTGTCTGGATCGGCAATAATATTCGAAATGACCCGCGCTAAATTGTTTGTTCATGCAAGAATATTCGAATCTTGGCCGTATACCGAGACGATCCTTCCAATCGCGCATAAGGTGATTCCCCTTGTCCCCACATTCCCGCGACAAAGCGCCCCGCGTGCTTGCACTTGCCCCCGGACCCTGCGCGCCCTAAACCGCCCGCACCAGAAGGACGCGCCATGGCCAGATCACCCGTTACCGTTACCGAAGACCGCGCGCGATCGCGCAGGGTCGGCGCGCTCAGGGGGCTCTGGCCGTTTCTTGCGCCCTATCGCGGCATGATCGTGATGGCGGGGCTGGCGCTGGTGCTGACGGCGCTGGTCTCTCTCCTCCTGCCGCTGGCGGTGCGGCGCGTGATCGACGGGTTCAGCCAGGGCGCGGCGCTTCTGGACAGCTATTTCGATCCTGACCGGGGAAGTGGTTAGCCGCATCACCACCGACACGACGCTGATCCTGTCGGTCATCGGCTCGTCCGTCTCGGTCGCGCTGCGCAATGTGCTGATCCTGCTGGGCGGGCTGACAATGCTGTTCGTTACCGCCCCGAAACTGACGCTTCTGGTCTTCCTGATCGTCCCGGCTGTGATCGTGCCGATCGTCACCCAGGGCCGCCGCCTGCGGGTGCTGAGCCGGGAAAACCAGGACTGGATCGCGCAATCCTCGGGCGCCGCGGCCGAGGCGCTGGGCGCGGTCCAGACCGTGCAGGCCTTCACCCATGAGGGCGAGGCGCGCGGCGATTTCGCGAAGGTCACGGAGCAATCCTTCCTGTCGGCCAAGCGGCGGATCCGCACGCGGGCGATGATGACGATCATCGTCATCTTCCTTGTCTTCGGCGGGGTGGTCGGGGTTCTCTGGGTCGGCGCGCGCGACGTGCGCGGCGGCACGATGAGCGCGGGCGAACTGGTACAATTCGTCATCTATGCGGTGATGGCGGCCGGGTCGGTCGCGGCACTTTCGGAAATCTGGGGCGAATTGCAGCGCGCCGCCGGGGCGACCGAACGTCTGGTGGAGCTTCTGGGCGCGACGGACACCGTCAATGACCCGGTTAGCCCCAGGGCGCTGCCGACCCCGGTCAAGGGCGATATCCGGTTCGAGGATGTGTCCTTCCGCTACCCCTCGCGCCCCGACCAGTCGGCGCTGAGCGATGTCAGCCTGCATGTCAAACCCGGTGAGACGGTGGCCCTTGTCGGCCCGTCGGGCGCAGGCAAGACCACCGTGATCCAGCTTCTGCTGCGCTTTTACGACCCGCAAGAGGGGCGGATCCTGCTGGACGGGCTGCCGCTGACCGACCTCGCGCGGTCCGATTTCCGGCGCTCCATCGCCCTTGTGCCGCAGGACCCGGCGATCTTCGCCGCCTCGGCGCGCGAGAATATCCGTTACGGCCGCCCCGATGCGGGTGATGCCGAGGTCGAGGCCGCCGCCCGCGCCGCCGCCGCGCATGACTTCATCGTGGCGCTGCCCGATGGCTATGACAGCTATCTTGGCGAACGCGGAGTGATGCTGTCGGGCGGGCAGAAACAGCGCATCGCCATTGCCCGCGCGATCCTGCGCGACGCCCCGGTCCTCTTGCTGGATGAGGCGACATCGGCGCTGGATGCCGAAAGCGAACGGCTGGTGCAGGCGGCGGTGGACGACCTTGCCAGGGGCCGGACCACGATCATCGTCGCCCACCGCCTTGCGACCGTCAAGAAGGCCGACCGCATCGTCGTCTTCGATCAGGGCCGCATCGTCGCCACCGGCAGCCATGATGCGCTGGTGGCCGAGGGCGGGCTTTACGCGCGCCTTGCCCGGCTTCAGTTCACCGAAGGCGCCATCGCCGACTGATTTGCGGCTGATCGCGGAACTTTCCCCCTACGTCGGCAGTTGCGACCGGAAGGCTTAGTGCCGATAGTGGCGGCACGGGCGCGGCTGGCCGCGCGCATGCAACCAAGTGGAAGTGGAGATCGACATGGGTGTTTGGAGCTTTGTGAAAGGCGCGGGCAAGAAGCTGTTCGGGGGCGGTGCCGCCGAGGCGGCCGAGGTGCAGCAGGACGCGCTGCAAAAAGAGATCAAGGATCTCGGTCTTGACGCTTCCGGCCTCGACATCAAGGTCGAGGGTGACAAGGTCAAGGTCGGCGGCAGGGCCATCAGCCCGGAGATGAAGGAAAAGGTCATCCTCGCCGTTGGCAACGTTGACGGCGTCGCCGAGGTGGAAACCAGCGATGACGGGGATACGGCGGACGCCGTCTTCCATACCGTCGTGAAGGGCGACACGCTGTCGGCCATCGCCAAGAAGACGCTTGGCAATACCAACCGCTACCCGGAGATTTTCGAGGCCAACAAGCCGATGCTGACCCACCCGGACAAGATCTATCCCGGTCAGGTGCTGCGCATCCCGGCGAAATAAGCCCTACCGGCCGGCGCCCCGGCGCCGGCCCCTCGCCTCTGACGCGGCGTCGCGGCGGACCGGGACGGCGCGTCACGCTTGCCTCGCGGCGCCTTTGTCCCCATCCTTTGTCACAGGGAGACGCCCCCGAGAGGGGCACGGAGGGGAGGAAGCATGGCGCGTTTCGCAACGGTCTATGACCGCAATGCCGTCGAACGGGAAATGGACTATGCCAAGCGCGACCTGCCGGTCACGCTTTACGGCTTTCTCGATGCCGTCTCGACACGGTTTCCCACCCGCCCGGCGGTCAGCTTTCAGCTGCTCTCCGGCCCCGACGATCCCGCCGTCACGCTCAGCTGGGCCGAGTTGCGGCAGGAGGTCACCCGCGCCGCGAACCTTTTCCGCAGCCTTGGCGTGGGCGAAGGCGATACCGTCGCCTATCTGCTGCCGAACGCGCTGGAAACCGTGACCACGCTTCTGGGCGGCGCGGTGGCGGGCATCGTCAACCCGATCAACCCGCTGCTTGAGGCCGAGCAGATAGCAGCCATCCTGCGCGAGACGAAGGCCAAGGTTCTTGTCACGCTGAAACCCTTCCCCAAGACCGACATCGCCCAGAAGGCCGCCAAGGCCGTGGCCAATGCCCCCGGCGTGAAGGTGGTGCTTGAGGTCGATCTGAACCGCTACCTGACGCCGCCGAAAAAGTGGATCGTGCCCTTCATCCGGCCCAAGGTGCAGGCCCATCACAAGGCGCGCGTCCTCTCCTACGGGCAGGAGACGCGCAAGATGCCCGCCGACCGGCTGACCTTCGCCGACAGCACCGGCGACCGGGTCGCGGCCTATTTCCACACCGGCGGCACGACCGGCATGCCCAAGGTCGCCCAGCACAAATATTCCGGCATGGTCTATAACGGCTGGCTTGGCGCGACGCTTCTTTTTGACGAAACCGATGTGCTGATCTGCCCCTTGCCGCTGTTTCACGTCTTCGCCGCCTATCCGATCCTGATGTCCTGCATCGGCTCGGGCGCGCATGTCGTCTTTCCCACGCCCGCAGGCTACCGGGGCGACGGCGTGTTCGACAATTTCTGGAAGCTGATCGAACGCTGGAAGGTCAGTTTCCTGATCACCGTGCCGACCGCTATCGCCGCGCTGATGCAGCGGCCCGTCAATGCCGATGTCTCCTCGCTGAAGACCGCGATCTCCGGCTCTGCGCCGCTGCCGCTTGAGCTTTACAACCGCTTCAAGGCCGCGACCGGCGTCGAGATTGCCGAGGGCTACGGGCTGACCGAGGCGACCTGCCTTGTCTCCTGCAACCCGGTGGACGGGGAAAAGAAGGTGGGATCGGTCGGCATCCCGTTGCCCTATACCGAGATCCGCATCCTGAAGGCCACGCCCGAAGGGTTCCACCAATGCGGCACCGATGAGGTCGGCGAAATCTGCGTCGCCAATCCCGGCGTCTTCGAAGGCTCCACCTATACCGAGGCGGACAAGAACCACGATCTTTTCGCCGCCGAACGCTTCCTGCGGACCGGCGATCTGGGGCGGGTGGACGGCGACGGCTATCTCTGGATTACCGGGCGGGCCAAGGATCTTATCATCCGGGGCGGCCACAACATCGACCCGGCCGAGATCGAGGAGGCGCTGCTAAGCCACCCGGCTGTCGCCTTCGCGGGCGCCATCGGTCAGCCCGACAGCTTCGCGGGAGAACTGCCCTGCGCCTATGTCGAACTGGTCGCGGGCAAGACCGTGACGGTGGACGAGTTGCTCGACCATGTGCGCGGCCGCATCCACGAACGCGCCGCGGTGCCGAAGCATATCGAGATCATGGAAGAACTGCCCAAGACCGCCGTGGGCAAGATCTTCAAGCCTGACCTCAGGCGACTGGCCATCACGCGCGTCTATGACGCGGCGCTGGCCGAGGCGGATCTGAACGTCCGCGTCAAGGAGGTGGTCGAGGACAAGAAACGCGGCCTTGTCGCGCGGCTGGAAAAGACCGGCGCGGTGGATGAGGCGGCAGTGGCCCACAAGCTTGGCGAATTCACCCGCCCGTGGGAATGGGCGTGACACGCAGCGCGGAAAATTCGCGCCGCCTGCCCTGAAGCGACACCAAATGTCGCGAAGGGGCGGGGCAAGTCACGTCAGACATTGAAATCTTCGCCCCGAGCCGGTTCAATCGGGACCGGAAACGGAGGTGGCCGATGCGGTATTCGGGCCTGAGCGTCCTCAAGGAGGGGCTGTTCGGCAACAAGGGCTGGAAACCCGCCTGGCGGGAGCCTGAGCCGAATGCTGAATACGACACCATCATCATCGGTGGCGGCGGTCACGGCCTTGCGACCGCCTATTACCTTGCGAAGAATCACGGCATCACCAATGTCGCTGTGCTTGAAAAAGGCTATCTCGGGTCCGGCAATGTCGGGCGCAACACCACCATCGTGCGCGCCAACTACTTCCTGCCGGGCAATTCCGAATTCTACTCCCACTCCCTCAAACTGTGGGAGGGGCTGGAGCTCGACCTGAACTACAACGTGATGCACTCGCAGCGCGGTATCCTCAACCTCTTCCATTCCGACGGCCAGCGCGACGCCGCTGCCCGGCGCGGCAATGCCATGATCAATCAGGGCGACGATGCGGAACTTCTGGACCGTGAGGCCGTGCGGCGCATGGTGCCTTATCTGGATTTCGAGCAGACGCGCTTTCCCATCTATGGCGGCCTTCTGCACCGGCGCGGCGGCACGGCGCGGCATGACGCGGTCGCCTGGGGTTTCGCGCGCGGGGCCGACAGGCGCGGCGTGGACCTGATCCAGAATTGCGAGGTGACGGGTATCGACATTCAGGACGGCCGCGTGCGCGGCGTCCAGACCACGCGCGGCCCGATCCGGGCGAAAAAGGTCGGCATCGTCGCGGCGGGGCGGTCAGGGCAGGTGGCTGCCATGGCCGGAATGCGGTTGCCCATCGAAAGCCATGTGTTGCAGGCCTTCGTGACCGAGGGGCTGAAACCGGTCATCGACCATGTCGTGACCTATGGCATGGGGCATTTCTATATCTCGCAATCCGACAAGGGCGGTCTGGTCTTTGGTGGCGACCTCGATTTCTACGCCTCCTATGCGGCGCGGGGGAACCTGCCGATGCTGGAACATGTGATGGAGGCGGGCATGACGCTGATGCCGATGATCGGCAAGGCGAAGATCCTGCGGTCCTGGGGCGGCATCGTGGACATGACCCCCGACTGCTCGCCCATCATCGACAGGACCGATGTGGGCGGGTTGTTTGTCGACTGCGGCTGGAACTACGGCGGCTTCAAGGCCACGCCTGCGAGCGGCTGGTGCATGGCGCATCTGATGGCGACGGGGGAACCGCACGAGGTCGCCCGCCGCTTCCGCCTCGACCGCTTCCTGACCGGGCATCTTCTCGACGAAGAAGGCACCGGCTCGCAGCATAATTTGCATTGAGGGGGCGGAGTGATGCCGTTCATGACCGCACAGCCCTGGCGCCGGGCCGCGCCGTTGGATGCCTCCGGCGGAGGTATTGTCGGCAAGATGAAATGCTGTAATCGCTTCATCTTGCCAACAATACCTCGGGGTGAGGCCGAAGGCCGAGGGGCGGCGCCCCTTCTTGCGACAGATGAAGGGAAAGCCAGACAATGCGCATAACCTGCCCCCTTTGCGGCGCGCGTGACCGGCGTGAGTTCACCTATTATGGCGCCTCGGTCTATGCCGACCGCCCGGCCGAAGGGGCAGCGCCCGAGGCCTGGGACGACTACCTGCACCTGCGCGACAACCCTGCGGGCGAGACCACGGATCTCTGGTATCACGAGCTTGGCTGTTCCGCCTGGATCGAGGTCACGCGGAATACCGTGACGCATGAAATCAGTGCGACGCGGCTATTGGCCGACAGGGCGAGGCCCGCGAAGAAGGGGGCGCGGCCATGAGGATCGCGGGCAAGGGCCTCATCGACCGCAACACGCCGGTGGGCTTCCGCTTCGATGGCAAGGACTATACCGGCTTTCAGGGCGATACGCTGGCCTCGGCGCTGCTTGCCTCGGGCGTTCGGGTCTTTGGCCGGTCCTTCAAGTACCACCGCCCGCGGGGCGTGATGGCGGCGGGGTCGGAGGAGCCCGGCGCGCTCGTCACCGTCGGGCGCGGCGCGGCGCAGGTGCCGAACGTCCGCGCCACGGTGCAGGAGATTCACGCCGCCCTTGATGCGCGCGGTCAGAACGCCTGGCCCTCGGTCAATCTCGACCTGATGGCGGTGAATGACCTTTTCGCCCCGTTCTTTAGCGCGGGCTTTTACTACAAGACCTTCATGTGGCCGCGCAAGTTCTGGGAATCGCTCTATGAACCCGCGATCCGCAGGGCGGCTGGCCTTGGCGCGCTGTCGCGGAAGCACAATGAGGATCACTACGAAAAGGCCTATGCCTTCTGTGATCTTCTGGTGGTCGGCTCTGGCCCGGCGGGCCTGATGGCGGCGCTGGCGGCGGGGCGCGCGGGGGCGGATGTGATCCTCGCGGAAGAGGATCACGTCATGGGCGGCCGCCTTCTGGCCGAGGTGCAGGAGGTGGCGGGGCAGCCCGGCGCGGACTGGGCGGCGGCGGTGCTGGCGGAACTGGCCACGATGCCCAAGGTCCGGCTGATGACCCGGACCACCATCACCGGCGCCTATGACGGCGGCACCTTCGGTGCGCTGGAGCGGGTGGGCCTGCATCTGGCGCGGCCGCCGATGGATCTGCCGCAGGAATGTTTCTGGCGGATCGTCGCCAAGCGCGCAATCATGGCGACCGGTGCGCATGAACGGCCCATCGCGTTTCCCAACAACGACCGTCCCGGCGTGATGATGGCGGGCGCGGTACGGGCCTATCTGAACCGTTATGGCGTCGCACCCGGTCAGACCGTCGCGGTCTTTGGCAACAACGACGATGCCCACCGCACAGTGCGCGACCTGAAGGCGGCGGGGGTCAAGGTGTCCGCCCTGATCGACGTGCGAGAGGAGGCGACCGCCCCGGATGGCGCGACCCTTCATGCCGGGGCGCAGGTGGTCGCTACCGTCGGCCGCAAGGGCCTGCGCGAGGTGGTGATTGCCGACCGTTCCGGCCAGATCACCCGCATCCCCTGCGACTGCCTCGCCCTTTCCGGCGGCTGGAACCCGGCGCTGCACCTTGCCTGCCACATGAACGGCCGCCCGGTCTGGCGCGAGCAGATCGCGGCTTTCGTTCCACAGCCGGGCATGGTGCCGGGGCTGGCGG
>DAIOXI010000007.1:19378-25320 GCA_036758045.1 Albidovulum sp. | reverse complement strand
CGAATGGTACATTTTCGACGCAGACCTGCCTTGCCGAAGGGTTGGAGGCCGCAAAAGCTGCACTTTCCGATCTTGGGCGCAAGCCGAAGGCCATCGACCTGCCGCAGGCCGAGGATGGCGCCTATCGCCTGCGCGCCTTCTGGGAGGTGCCGGGGGGCAAGCATCGCGCCTGGCTCGACTTCGCCAATGACGTGACGACCAAGGACGTGCGTCTGGCGGCGCAGGAGAATTACCGCTCCGTCGAGCATATGAAGCGCTACACGACGCAAGGCATGGCGCCGGATCAGGGCAAGAATTCCAACGTCGCGGCGCTGGCGGTGCTGGCCGATGCCACCGGGCGCGGCATACCGGAGACCGGGATCACCACCTTCCGCCCGCCCTATGTCCCGATCTCCGTCGCCGCCCTTGGCGCGGGCGGGCAGGGCAAGGGCTTCGCGCCGCAGCGCTTTACCACCTCGCATCAGGCCAGCGTCGCACGCGGCGCGCCGATGGTGGAGGCGGGGCTGTGGTACCGCCCGTCCTATTTCCCCCGTCCCGGTGACCAAAGCTGGTTGGACGCCTGCAACCGCGAGGTTGGTTTCGTCCGCGACCGGGTCGGTGTCTGCGATGTCTCCACCCTTGGCAAGATCGACATTCAGGGCGCCGATGCGGGCCGCTTCCTCGACCTTGTCTATACCAACACCTTCTCGACCCTGAAGCCGGGCCGCGTGCGCTATGGGCTGATGCTGCGCGAGGACGGGATGGTGATGGACGATGGCACCACCGCCTGTCTGGCGGAGGGGCATTACCTGATGACCACCACCACGGCGGCCGCCGGTCAGGTCATGCGGCATCTCGATTTCGTGGCGCAGGCGCATTGCCCGGCCTGGGACGTCCACATGATCTCGGCCACCGAGCAATGGGCGCAGTTCGCGGTCGCCGGGCCGCTGGCGCGGGAACTGCTGAACACGCTGCTGGAGGAGCCGATCGACGGCGACACGGTCCCCTTCCTCGGCGTGGCGCCGGTGCGCGTCATGGGGGTGGAGGGGCGGCTGTTCCGCATCTCCTTCTCCGGCGAGCTGGGCTATGAGATTGCCGTGCCGGCCCGCTATGGTGCGGCGCTTTACCGCGATCTGGTGGCGCGGGCCGAAAACCTTGGCGGCGGCGCCTACGGGATGGAGGCGCTGAACGTCCTGAGGATCGAGAAGGGCTTTATCACCCATGCCGAGATTCATGGCCGCGTGACCGCCTTCGACATCGGGTTGCAGGGCATGGTCAGCGCCAAGAAGGACTGCATCGGCAAGGGCGCCTCGACCCGTCCGGGGCTGAGCGGGCCTGAGCGCGAGCAGATGGTCGGGCTGAAACCCGTGCCGGGGTCGAAAGCCATCGGCGCCGGGGCGCATCTTTTCGACGAGGGGGCCGATCCGGGCTATGTGACCTCGGTCTGTTGGTCGCCGACGTTGAACACCCATCTCGGGCTTGGCTTCCTGGTAAACGGCCGCGCCCGGATCGGGAGCCGCGTCCGGCTTGTCGATCACCTGCGGAAGACGGATGTGATCTGCGAGGTTGTCCATCCCGTCTTCTTCGATCCCGAGGGGGGACGCGCCCGTGGCTAGTCTGATCGAGAAATCTGCCTGCGACGGCCTTTTGCCCAAAGTGGCGGGCGGAACGGTGCTGTCCGAATTGCCTGCAGCCCGCGTGACCTCGGTCGCGCCCTTTGCCGGGAAGACCCGTGCGGTGGGGGCGGCGCTGAAGGAAATGGGGCTAAGCTGGCCGAAACCGGGGACGAGCGTGGCGACGGACGGCGCGGCGATCCTCTGGGCGGGCCGGGATCAGGCCTTTCTGATCGGCGCCGATCCCGCGCCACTCTCCGGTCTGGCGGCGCTGAGCGATCAGGGCGACGGCTGGGCGCGGATGCTGTTGAAGGGACCGGAGGCGGAGGCCGCGCTGGCGCGTCTGGTGGCCCTGGACCTCAGGCTGTCCGAATTTGGCGTCGGTCAGGTAGCGCGCAGCGGGTTGAACCACATGATGATGCTGATCGCGCGGACATCGGAGACGGGGTTCGACATCATGGTCTTCCGCTCCATGGCCGCGAGCGCGGTGCATGAAATAGGGACGGCAATGGATGCCGTCGCCGCGCGGGGGCGGCTGACCTCCTGACCGGGCGGACGGCGGGCGCCTGGAAGAGGCCGTCGCCGCCCTGCGGGTCCTCGCCCGCCTTGTCGGCGATCACCGCGCCGCCCGCGCCGACCAGAAACGGCCTGCAGCCGGAACGCGTGGCGGCGGCAAGGCGGATGAGGATGATGATACGGAGCATGGGGACGCTCCCTTTGCTCGTTACATCCTCGGGCGAACAGGGTTTTGTCGCGGCGCCAAGTCCTCAGGCGGCATACTGGCCGACAATCACCTGATTGCGCCCGTCCTGCTTGGCGTAAAGCAGCGCCATGTCGGCGCTGTGCATCAGCGCATCGACGCCCAGCCCCGCGGTCGTGGGCGCATTGCCGATGGCCAGCCCGATGGAGGAGGTGACGGGGATCGCCTGACCGTCATGGGGCAGCGGAACCGGGGTTTCGCCGATGATGCGGCGCAGCCGTTCGGCCACGGTGCTGGCGCGGGCAAGGTCGGCTTCGGGCAGGACGACAAGGAATTCCTCCCCCCCGATCCGGGCCAGAAGGTCAGAGGGGCGCAGAACCTCGCCCAGCCGCGCGGCAACCTCCACCAGCACCGCGTCGCCCGCCGCGTGGCCGTGGGTGTCGTTGATCGACTTGAACCGGTCGAGGTCGAGGATCATCACCGCGAAGCTTTGCCCCGACAGCGTCGCGCGTTCGGCGATCCGGCCCAGATGCGCCATCGCATAGCGGCGGTTGTGCAGCCCGGTCAGCGGATCGACCATCGCAAGGCGCAGGCGGCTTTCCAGGCTGTCGCGCAGCCGGTCGGCCTGATATTTGCGGCTGCACTGGATGCGCAGGCGCAGCGCGACTTCGGACGCGTCGGCATCGGCCTCGATCAGGTCGCTGGCGCCAAGGTCAAGGGCCATCGCCGCAAGGTCGCGCGCGCCCGCGGGCAGCATCACGCAAATCGCCGAATGCCGCGTCGCGGTGCGCGAACGGAGTTCCGAGATCAGCCGCAGCGCGGCGCCTGAGGCCGCCAGATCGGAGCCGATCAGAAAGACATCGGGCGCGCCCTCGGGCGCGGTGTCGGACAGCGCGCCTTCAGGCTCGATCGCGACGAGGTGATCGGAGAGATAGGCGCCAAGCTCTGCCAGGCAGGACGTGCGCCGGGCGCGGTCGTTCGACACCAGCGCCACCTTCGATTGCCGGGTGAAGGCTGCGGCGGGTTCGGCCATGCCAAGCTCCCGCGCGGTTCCCTGCCGCAGCCACAGCTCCTCGGCCGTTTCGCGCGCCCTGAGGATACTGCGCAGCCGCGCCAGCAGCACCACCTCATCCAGCGGTTTCCAGAACACTTCGTCCGCCCCGGCCTCAAGCGCTGCCATCTTGCGATCCATGTCGCGAAAGGCGGTGACCATCACCACCGGAATGTCGCTGGTCGCCGGATCGGCCTTCAGCCGACGGCAGACGTCGATGCCGCTGAGGTCCGGCATCTCCACATCCAGCAGAATCAGGTTTGGCCGCGTCGATCGTGCCAGCGCCAGCGTCTCGCGCCCGCTGGACGCCTGAATCGTTTCGTAGAAAGCCGATGCGAGCTTGACCTTCAACACGATCCGGTTCGTCGCAACATCATCGGCTATAAGGATTTTCCCGCCCACGGAATCCTCCATTCACTTTACTAACTCGTACCTGTCGCTCATCTTTCGTTCGCAAAGGTTAAGAAAAGCTTTCCGGCGCCGGGGCAGAGGGACGGGCAGGCCATGCACAGGGACAACGCAGAGACCGTGGCGCTGAAGGCGCTGGGCTGGGTGATCGGGACGGAGGCAGAGCGGGACGCCTTCCTCGCCGCCAGCGGCTTTGCCCCCGCCGACCTGATGCAACGCGCGGGCGAGGCCGAGGTCCTGCTGGCGGTGATCGACTTCATCCTGGCCGAAGACCGCCGCGTGATCGGCTTTTGCGACAGCGCCGGGCTGGCCTATGACAGCCTTGCCGCCGTGCGCGCGGCGCTGCCCGGTGGTGACGATCACCACTGGACCTGAGAGCCAGCTTGCCTTCGCCCCACGCCTCGGCCAGTGTGGCGCGCGCGGGACAGGGCAGAGGGCATCATGCGCGCGTTCGACGGCATCCTTTTCGACAAGGACGGCACGCTTTTCGATTTCAAGGCGACCTGGGGCGCCTGGTCGGCGGCGCTTCTTGGTGAGCTTGCGGGCGGCGACGCGGACCTGTTCCAGCGCCTTGGCCGCGCCGTCGGGTTCGACGTGACCACCCACGCCTTCGCCCCCGACAGCCCCGTCATTGCCCATACCGCGCCCGAGATCGCGGCGGAGCTGATGCCGCATCTGCCGCACGGCACCGACCACGCGGCCCTTGTCGCGCGGATGAACCGGCTGGCGGCCGAGGCAGAGCCGGTGCCTGCCGCCGATCTGATCCCGCTTTTCGCGGGGTTTCGCGACCGGGGGCTGAAGGTCGGGCTGGTAACGAACGATGCGGAGGAGCCGGCCCGGCGTCACCTGTCCCATGCCGGCGTCCTTGGTTATTTCGACTTCGTCGCGGGCTTCGACAGCGGCCACGGGGCCAAGCCGGAACCCGGCCCGCTGCTGGCCTTCTGCGCGGCCGAGGGGCTGGAGCCCGCCCGCGTGGCGATGGTCGGCGACAGCCGCCATGACCTGATTTCCGGCCGCGCGGCAGGCATGGCCACGGTCGCGGTCCTGACCGGCATCGCGGGCGCCGGGGAACTCGCCCCCCATGCCGACGTCGTCCTGCCCGATATCGGCCACCTGCCGGGCTGGCTTGACCGGGTTCCGGGGCCGCTTCACCCGGCCTCCTAGAAAAAAACGACCCTTTTTTGTCGTTTTGTGCTGCGCAGCCGCCCCGCGCTGGCGGAATGCTGGCCGCAGCAACAGCGGAGAGCAGGATGTCGGACGAACAGCGACGCAGGCGTTCGGGCGGCCGGGCGGGCCATGCCGAACGGGCCGGGGTGCGGGCCATCGACCAGATGCCCTGGCGCATCCCCCTTAACCCCGACCGGCCGATCGAGCCGCTGGACCAGGACGGCGTGAACGCCATCCACAAGGGCGCGATGCGGGTCCTGTCGGAGATCGGCATCCGCTTTCTGAACCCCGAGGCGGTGGCGATCTTCCGGCAGGCGGGCTGCATCGTCGAGGGCGAAACCGTCCGCATGGACGAGGATTTCGTGATGGAGATGGTGCGCCGCGCGCCGCCGGACTTCACCATCACCCCGCGCAACCCCGACCGCGCCCTGCCGATGGGCGGCAAGCATATCGTCTTTGGCAATGTCTCATCGCCGCCGAACTACTGGGATCTTGAACGGGGCAAGGTCGCGGGCTTCATGGACGGCTTTCGCGACTTCATGAAGCTGACGCAGTATTTCAACTGCATCCATTTCGCGGGGGGCTATCCGGTCGAACCGATCGACATTCACCCCTCGGTCCGCCATCTCGACTGTCTTTATGAAAAGCTCACCCTGACCGACAAGGTCACCCATGCCTATGCGCTGGGGAAAGAGCGGATCGAGGACGCGATGGAGATGGTGCGCATCGCGGGCGGGCTGAGCGATGAGGCGTTCCGCGCCAGGCCGCGGATGTTCACCAACATCAACTCCGTCTCACCGCTGAAGCACGACTTTCCGATGATCGACGGTTTGCTGCGCATGGCGCGGGCCGGTCAGGCGGTGGTCGTCACGCCCTTCACGCTGGCGGGCGCGATGGCGCCGGTCCGGGTACAGCCGGCGGAGTAGCGGATGTCCGACACTGGCCGCGTCGTCATCGTCGGCGGCGCCATCGTCGGCTCCTTCACCGCGTATTTCCTGCGCGAGCTCGGCTTCGCGGGGCGCAT
>DAIOXI010000007.1:1915-19368 GCA_036758045.1 Albidovulum sp. | reverse complement strand
CACGCAGATGACCGGGCAACTGGCGCGTTTCTACGGCCTGCCGCTGCGCTCCTCCGGCGTCTGCGCGGCCAATGTGCCGGACGGGCAGGCGATGTGGGAGACGTCGAATTCCGTCTGGGCCGCCATGACCTCTGGTACCAACCTCGTCTATCACGCGGCGGGCTGGCTTGAGGGCGGGCTGATCGCCAGCCCCGAGAAGTTCGTCATGGATTGCGAGGTTCTCCAGATGCTCCAGCGCTATATGGAGCCGCAGGTCTGGGCCACCACGCCCGAGGACATCGCCTTTGACGCCGTGCAGGAGGTCGGGGCCGAGGGGCATTATTTCGGCTGCCAGCACACGCAGGAACGCTACACCTCGGCCTTCTACGCGCCCATCGCGTCGGACTGGCGCAACTTCGAGGCGTGGAAGCTGGACGGCGCGGTCTGGACGGCGGAACGCGCCCACCGGATCGCCAAGGCGATCCTCGCGGATTTCCAGGCCCCGCCGATGGACGATGCCATACGGGAAGAGCTTCAGGCCTTCGTCGCGCGGCGCAAGGAAGAGGGCGGCGCGCCCACCGATTTCTGACCGCCTTTGCCCTTTCTTAACCCGCCGCGCGCTAGCGTCCGGGGGGTGAAAAAGGGCGATGCGGATGCACGGGCTAGTCAACAGAGCGTTCCAGGGATTCCTGCGCGACACCTACGGGGCGTCGCTATGGGAAGAGGTTGCGCTGGCCGGTGACCTGCCGCTTCAGGGCTTCGAGGCGCTCTTGAGCTACGACGACGCGGCCACCGAACGCATGATGGTGCTGGCGGCGGAACGGCTGGACAAGCCGCGCGCCGCGCGGCTTGAGGATTTCGGCATCTACCTTGCGGGGCGCGAGGGGCTGCGCCGCCTTCTGCGTTTCGGCGGCGCGGATTTCGTCGATTTCCTTTATTCTCTGGAGGAACTACCAGGCCGGGTCCGCCTTGCCGTGCCGGACCTGATTCTGCCGGAGATCACGCTGACCCATTTCGCGCCCGGCAGCTTTCATGTCGGCTTCCGCGACAGTCATCCCTGTTTCGCCAAGGTCATGTGCGGCGTGCTTCAGGCGATGGCCGACGATTACGGCGCGCTGGCCGTCATCGCACTGCATGAGGACGGGCAGGCGGTCCAGGTCGATCTGTTCGAAACCGCCTATGCCTCGGGCCGCGATTTCCTTCTGACCCTGCCGGACGGTGTGTGATGGACGGTGGGCGGCAAGCGGGCATCCTTTGCCTCGGCCCGGCGGAGCTGGCCGGGCTGATGCCGATGCATCTGTGGATCGACCGCGCGGGCATCATCCGCGCCGCCGGTCCGACGCTGGCGAAGCTGTCGCCGGCGCCCTTGGTCGGGGCGGGGTTCTTCGACCGTTTCGATCTGCGAAAGCCAAGCGGCGTCGGAGGGCTGCAGGCGCTGGCAGCGCTCGCCAATCAGCGCATCCTTTTGTCGCTGCGCGTCGCCCCCGCCACCACGCTGCGCGGCGTCGCGGTGCGCAGCGCCGACGGGCAGGGGCTGTTCTTCAACCTCTCCTTCGGGCTGTCGGTGGCCGAGGCGGTGCGCGACCATCGCCTGACCCATGCCGATTTCGCCCCGACCGACCTGACCGTCGAACTGCTCTACCTGACCGAGGTCAAGGGCGCCGTGATGGGGGAGCTTGCCGCCCTGAACGCGCGGCTCCGCGATGCCCATCTGGCGGCCGAGGCGCAGGCGATGACGGATCCGCTGACCGGCCTTGCCAACCGCCGCGCCTTCGAGGCGGCGCTGACCCAGACGCGGCTGCGGGCCGAACGCGGCGGCTGCTTCGCGCTGTTGCATCTCGACCTCGACCACTTCAAGGCCGTCAACGACACCCATGGCCACGCGGCCGGCGACGCGGTTCTGACCGGCGTCGCCGCGATCCTGCGACGGGAGCTGCGGGGCCAGGACGTGATCGCGCGTGTCGGGGGCGACGAATTCGTGGCGCTGGCCGAAGGGATCGGCGACGAACGCACGATCGCCACCATCGCCGCGCGGATCATCGCCGGGATCGAGGCGCTGGTCCCGGTTCCCGGACAGGCGGCGCGGGTCTCGGCCAGCATCGGCGCGGTTCTGGCTGGTCCGGGCGCGGTCGCGGGGCCGGACGACCTGATGCGCGCGGCCGACGGGGCGCTTTACGCGGCCAAACATGCCGGGCGGGGGCGGTCGGTCATCGTCAGGCCGGAAGGGGCGGGGCAGCGCCGAACGGCTTGACCTTGCACGCGCCCTCAACTACCTACAGCGCAGCCGGGCGGGTATGGTGAAATGGTATCATGAGAGCCTTCCAAGCTCCAGGTGCGGGTTCGATTCCCGCTACCCGCTCCAGGAAATCCCGCTCAGGAACAGCCGGTTACCGCTCATCCGGGCGGGTCATGGAGAAAAGCTCCCGCACCACGGAATAGTCGCGATACCCCAGCCGCGCGACGGGGTTGAAGCGGGTCACGTCGAACTGTCCGTCCACAAGGCAGTCGTCACGCAGATGCACGCCCGTGACCTCGCCCAGCGTCAGGAAATTCGCCGCGCCCTTCAGGGTCACGATTTCGGTCAACCGGCATTCCAGCACGGCGGGCGCGCCCGCGACATGCGGGCAGTCGATGGTCCGGCACGCCGCCTTCGCGATCCCGGCCAGATCGAATTCATCGGTGCCGGGCGGATAGCTGCCCGAGGTCAGGTTCATCTTCTCGCGCATCGCGTCTTCCACGATATTGACCGCGAAAACGCCCGTCTCGCGGATATTGCGCAGCGAATCCTTCGCCCCGGTGGAGGAAAACATCACCTGCGGCGGCACATAGGCGATGGCATTGAAGAAGGAATAGGGGGCGAGGTTGTCGCCCGCGGCCCCGCGTGTCGAAATCCAGCCGATCGGGCGCGGCGCGACGATCGCGTTGAAGGGATTATGCGGCAGGCCGTGGCCATCCTCGGGTCGGTAGAACATCGCGCGCCTCATTCGGTTTGCTCCAATCCTGCCCGCATGTTAGGGCCGATTTCCAGCGGATTCGGGGGGAGAGGGCCCAGTGTACCGGCTTGAGGAGGAAACCGAGGCCGACTGGTGGGAGGTGGAGGCGCTCTACGACCTCTGCTTCGCGCCGGGGCGCACGGCGCTGTCCTCCTACCGGTTGCGCGACGGGGTTCCGATGGGGTCAGAGCTTTGCCTGACACTCCGCGACGCCGATGGCATCCTTGCCGCCGTGATCCGCTATTGGCCGGTGCGGGTGGGGGGCAGGCGGGTGCTGCTTCTTGGTCCCGTTGCGGTTCACCCGACCCGGCAGGGCGAGGGCCTTGGCGGCCTTCTGATGCGCGAAAGCCTGGCCGAGGCGGCGCGGCTCGGCTGGGAACGGGTGCTGCTGGTGGGCGATGCGCCCTATTACCGCCGCTTCGGTTTTCGCAAGATCGAGGGCGTGATCATGCCGCCCCCCACGAACCCGGACCGGGTTCTGGCGCTGTCGCTGCGCCCCGGCGCCTGGGATGGGGTCAGGGGGCCGGTCGAAAAGGATGATGCCGCTTCCTGATCGGGGTGGATTGAACCGCCCCCGCCGCCTTCATATCTTTCCTGAATGGAAGCCATCCACGATACCGGCCCCCGCGCCGATCTTGAGGAACTGCCCGCCGAGGCGCTGGTGGAGATTGCCGCCCTTGCCCGTCGCGCCAAGCGTGCGAACGGCCCGCTGATCCGCGCGCTGAACCGGCTTGGCGGCGGGGTGGAGACGCAACTTGCCGCACTGCCGCCCAAGGTGCGGGCGCTTCTGGACGGCGGGACGGAGGGGCTGCTGAGTACCGCCTATCGCACGGCTGGCCTGTTCGGCGGGCTGAAGGCGATGCCCGAAACCGGCGACTGGGCGCATCGCGTGGCTGCCGCGACCGGGGGCGCGCTGGGCGGGTTCGGTGGTCTTGGCACGGCGGCGGTGGAGATGCCCGCGACGGTGACGCTCTTCTTCGGCGCGATGCAGAAGGTCGGGGCGGAGCATGGCTTTGACCCGAAATCCGACCGCGCACGGGTGATCTGCCTTGAGGTTTTCGGGGCGGGCGGGCCGTTCGCCTCGGATGACGGCGCGAATACCGGCTTCATCGGGTCCCGCCTTGCGATGAACAGCGGCGCGGCGCAGGCGGTGATCCGACGCGTCGCCCCCGCCGTGGCGACGCTTCTGGGCCGAAAGCTTGCCAGTCAGGCGGTGCCGGTGATCGGGGCGGCGGCCGGGGCGGGGCTGAACCTCGCCTTCCTGTCCTATTTCCGCGACATGGCGCGGGTGCGCTTCGGGCTGGAACGCCTGGCCGACCGGCACGGCGCGCAGGCGGTCGAGGCACAGTTCCGGGCCGAGGCGAATTCCATCGGCCTCAGGTAGCGCTCAGATCTCCTGCCGGGCGAGCCAGTCCATGACGGCGGGGCGGACATTGACGCTGTCCTTCGCCATCTCGGCCGTCAGCAGATCGCGCAGCTCGCTGAGGCTGACCTTGCGGATCAGGTGCTTTACCGGGCCGATGGAGGCGGGCCGCATCGACAGCGTCCGAACGCCAAGGGCGGCAAGGCACAGCGCCTCGACCGGGCGGCCCGCATCCTCGCCGCAGAAGGAAAGCGGCGTGCCGAATTCCCCCACGCGCCCCACGACCTGCGAAATGAAGCGCAGGAAGCTGGTGTTCAGCATGTCATAGCGGCGCCGGACCTGTTCGTTTTCGCGGTCGGCGGCGAAGAAGAACTGCTTGAGATCATTGCCGCCGATGGAGATGAAATCCGCCTCGCGGAAGAAGGTGTCGGGCGCGAAGGCGAGCGACGGCGTCTCCATCATCGCGCCGATTTCCAGCGACGCGGGCAGGATATGGCCCAGCCGCCGTTCGCGCTCCATCTCGTCCAGCACCATCTGCCGGGCGACGCGGAATTCGTCGTATTCGGCGACGAAGGGGAACATCACCGTCAGCGGCCGCCCGTTGGCCGCGCGCAGAAGCGCCTGCAACTGCATCCTGAGGACGCCGGGCTTTTCCAGACCGACCCGGATCGCGCGCCAGCCCATCGCGGGGTTCGGCTCCTCCACCCTTTTCATGTAGGGCAGCACCTTGTCCGACCCGATGTCGAGCGTACGGAAGGCCACGCGCTTGCCTTGCGCGGCGTCCAGCACGTTGGAATAGATCGCCGCCAGTTCAGACCGCTTGGGAACGTGGTTGCGGATCAGGAATTGCAATTCGGTACGGAAGAGGCCCACACCTTCGGCCCCCGACCCGACCAACGAGGGCAGATCGGCCATCAGGCCCGCATTCATGTGCAGGCTGATCGTGGTGCCGCACAGCGCCGTGGCGGGCAGTTCGCGGAGCGACGCGTAGCGGCTTTGCGCCTCGGTCTGCATGGCGATCTTGTCGCGGAAGGCGGCGGCGACGCTGTCTTCGGGCCGCAGGTGCACGATGCCCTGATCGCCATCGACAAGGATCGCGTCGCCGTTCAGCGCCTCGGTCGTGATACGCTCGGCATGGATCACCAGCGGGATGACCAGCGCGCGCGCCACCACGGCGGCGTGCGATCCGACGGAGCCTTCCTCAAGCACGATGCCTTTCAGCTTGCGGCCATAGTCCAGCAGTTCGGCCGGGCCGATATTGCGCGCGACAAGGATCGGGGCGGCGGGCATGTCGGCGCCGGTATCGCGCCCCTGTCCCGTCAAGAGCCGCAAGAGCCGGTTCGACAGATCGTCAAGATCATGCAGGCGGTCGCGCAGATAGGGGTCGGGCACGGTTTCCAGCCGGGCGCGGGCGGCGGATTGTTCCTTTTCCACCGCCGCCTCGGCCGACAGGCCACGGCCGATATCCTCTTCCATCCGCCGGATCCAGCCGCGTGAATGGGCGAACATGCGGTAGGCCTCCAGCACCTCGCGCTGTTCGGTCCCCTGCGCATCGGTAAGCGAGATCATGTCATCGACCGATATCCGCAGCTTTTCGACCGCCGCGCGCAGCCTTTCACGCTCTGCCTCGGGGTCGTCACCGACCATGTTGGTGACGACGACGCGGGGTTCGTGCAGCCAGACATGGCCCTCGGCCGTGCCTTCCTGCCCGGTCGCGCCGCGGAACATCACCGGATGGGTGTGCAGCGCGCTCAGCGCCTCGCCCTCGCCGACGAAGGCGCCAAGCTCGGTCATCTCGGCCAGTACCATGGCGACGACTTCCAGCGCATAGACCTCATCGTCGGAATATTGCCGTGCGTCCTTGGACTGGACGACGAGAACGCCCAGCTTCTCGCCCAGCCGCTGAATCGGCACGCCAAGGAAGGAGGAATAGATTTCCTCCCCCGTCTCGGGCATGTAGCGGAACCCGCGTTCGGCGGGGGCATTGCCGGTATTGATCGGGGTCGAGGTCTTGGCGACCCGGCCGACAAGGCCCTCGCCCAGACGCATCCGCGTCTTGTGGACCGATTCCTTCTTCAGCCCCTCGGTCGCGCAAAGCTCAAGCGTCTCGTCGTCGCGGAAAAGATAGATGGAACAGACCTGCGTCTCCATCGAATCCGCGATCAGGTGGGTGATGCGGTCCAGCCGCTCCTGCCCCTCTCCCGGCTCCGCAAGAGAGTCCCGCAAGCGCCTGAGGAGCTTGCGACTTTCGCTTTCCGTCCGTTCGGGCATGACCCCCCGTGACTGCCTGTGCGGCCCCCGCCGTCAGGCCGCTTTCTCCAGTTCGAAAGCATCATGGAGCGCCTGCACGGCGAGTTCCATATATTTCCGGTCGATCAGTACCGAAATCTTGATCTCGGAGGTTGAGATGACCTTGATGTTGATGTTTTCGGCGGCAAGTGCGTCGAACATCCGTGCGGCGACACCGGCATGGGACCGCATCCCGATGCCGACGACCGAAATCTTGGCGACATCGGTGTCGATGATAAGGTCGTCATACTTGATCTCGCCGGCCGCCATCGCGTCTTCCATCGCCTTCTTGGCGCGGGCGACCTGATTGACGGGGCAGGAAAAGGTCATGTCGGTGACGGCGCCGGAATGGGCCTCGTCATAGTCTTTTTCCGAGATGTTCTGAACGATCATGTCGACGTTCACGCCGGCATCCGACAGCGGCCCGAAGATGGCGCTGGCGACGCCGGGCCGGTCCTCGATGGTGAAGAGCGTTATCTTTGCCTCGTCGCGCGAATAGGCGACGCCAGAGACGACTTTCGATTCCATGATTTCATCCTCGTCGCAGACCAGGGTCCCGGAGTTTTCGTCGGTATCCTCGAATGAGGACAATACGCGCAGCCGCACCTTGTAGCGCATCGCAAGCTCGACCGAGCGCGTTTGCAGCACCTTCGCGCCAAGGGAGGCCAGTTCCAGCATCTCCTCGAAGGCGATCCTGTCAAGTTTGCGGGCCTTCGAGGTGATGCGCGGGTCGGTGGTATAGATGCCGTCCACGTCGGTGTAGATGTCGCAGCGTTCGGCCTCGAAGGCGGCGGCGAAGGCGACGGCGGTCGTGTCCGACCCGCCCCGGCCCAGCGTCGTGATGCGCCCCTCATGGCTCAGGCCCTGAAAGCCCGCGACCACGGCGACCTTGAAGCCTTCGGCGAATTTCGCGTCGAGGTTTTCGCGCGGAATCGACACGAAGCGCGCCGCGGCATGGGCCGAGGTGGTGTTGATCGGCACCTGCCAGCCCTGCCAGGACCGCGCCGGCACGTCCATTTCCTGAAGCGTCAGCGCCATCAGCCCGGCGGTCACGTTTTCGCCACTGGCCACCACCGCGTCATATTCGCGCGCATCGTAGAGCGGCGAGGTCTGTTCGACCCAGCCCACGAGTTCGTTGGTCTTGCCGGCCATGGCGCTGACGATGACGATGACGTCATAACCGCGCTCCACCTCGCGCTTGACCTTCTCGGCGGCATTGCGGATGCGGTCGAGATCGGCCACCGAGGTGCCGCCGAATTTCATCACGAGAAGCGGCATTCCGGCCCCCCTTGCGTCCGCATGGTCAAATCGCGCGCTTCTTATGCGCGCGCGCGGGCAAGGGCAAGGGGCGGTCTGCGCGGGGCGGGCGCGTCAGTTCGCCTTGATGCGCGGCAGGAAGGGCAGGGGCGCGACCGGCACGCCGTCCTCGATCAGCTTCCGGGCCTCGTCCGCGCGGGCCTCGCCATAGATCGAGCGTTCGGGCGCTTCGCCCTCATGGATCGCGCGGGCCTCGGCGGCGAAGTTCATGCCGACATAGTCGGAATTCTCCTCGATCGCGCGGCGCATCTTCGCCAGCGCCTCTTCGACCGGGGTCGCGGGGGCGGTCAGCGGCGCGGCAGCCTTGCGCGCCGGGCGGACGGCCGGGGCCATCAGGACCTTTTCGACCTCAGACGTGCCGCAGACCGCGCAACTGACGTGGCCTGCGCCACGCAGGCGATCGAAAGCATCGGCAGACTGGAACCAGCTGTCGAATTCATGGTCGTCGGAGCATTTCAGCGTGTAGCGGATCATGGCCGTCAGAAAGGTTATCTTCCCTTCTATGTGGCCAGATCGCGCGGGAAATCAAGCCGCGCTATGCAGGCGTGAAATTGG
The DNA here is from genome assembly GCA_036758045.1 of Albidovulum sp. Classification (GTDB taxonomy): domain Bacteria; phylum Pseudomonadota; class Alphaproteobacteria; order Rhodobacterales; family Rhodobacteraceae; genus Albidovulum. The sequence goes on along the minus strand of DAIOXI010000007.1, from coordinate 10,872 downwards.
CCAGAAGGGCGCGCAACTCGTCCTCGTTGACCTTCTCGGCGGCCTTCTTCGGCTTGAACCAGCGCCGGGTGCGCTGGCCGACCTCGGGGTATTTCTTGCGCAGCTTGCTTACCTTGACCGGAAAGACCGAGACGATGCAGGGCTGCACCGCGCCGTTGTCCAGCACCTTGTCATAGCTGTAGACGCCGATCGGGGTCGCGGCGGGCTTGCCTTCCACCCCGGCTTCCTCGAACGCCTCCTGCAAGGCGGTTTCCGACCCGTTCCGGCCCTTCATCGGCCAGCCCTTCGGGATGATCCAGCGCCCGGTGTCGCGGCTGGTGATGAGCAGGACCTCCACGCCCTCCTTGCCCGCGCTGCGATAGCAAAGCGCGGCGAATTGCGATTGCGTTTCCTGTGGCGCCCCGGCGCCCAATTCCACTTTCTTCATGTCAGACCGCCCGTTCCGGGTGTCGGGTGCCAAGGCGCCCGCCCGCCTGTTCTAATGCAGGAATGTGGCAAAATAGCATGTATCGGGCAGGGATGCCAAGTCTGGCGGGTGCAACGAAGGCGATTGCGCCCGGCGCGGCTTCGGGCAGTCTGGTGCGCGTGAGAGGGGATTCGCATGACCGACGCTTTCACCGCGCCCGGACGGTTCTATCGGGGCAACCTGCACACCCATTCGACGCGCTCCGACGGGGTGTTGGAGCCTGCCGAGGTCTGCCGCCGCTATCGGGACGAAGGCTATGACTTCATGGCGCTGACCGACCATTTCATCGGTCTTTACGGCTATCCTCTGACCGACACGAAACCCTTTCGTGGCAAAGGGTTCACGACCATAGCTGGTGCGGAGCTTCACACCGGACGGCAGGAGAATGGCGAGCTGTGGCATATCCTCGCGGTCGGCCTGCCCGAGGATTTCGCGCCGCCCCATGCGCCGCATTTCAAGGCCATCGAAGGGTCCGAAAGCGCCGCCGATCTTGCCCTTCGCGCGCGAGATGCGGGCGCTTTCGTCGCCATCGCCCATCCGCAATGGTCGGGCCTGACGCTGGCCGATGCCCGCACCGTCGAGGCCGCCCATGCGGTCGAGACCTATAATCACGGCTGCTGGGCGGGGTGCGACAGCCCGGACGGCTTTGCGATCAACGACCTGCTTTTGTCGGAGGGGCGGCGGATCAACCTTGTCGCGACCGACGACGCGCATTTCTCCGAACCCGACCATTTCGGCGGCTGGGTCATGGTGAAGGCCGAGGAGAACGACCCCGAGGCGCTGGTTGCGGCGCTCAGGTCCGGTCTCAACTATTCCACGCAAGGCCCTGAAATCAGGCGGATCGAGGTGACGGAGAAGACGGTCGAGGTCGAATGTTCCGCCGCCGCCTCGGTGATCGTGCAGGGCTATGGTCAAGCCGCGAAAGGGGTTCACGGGCTGTCGATGACCCGCGCCTCGGTGCCGCTGGACCGCTTCGGCAGGTCAGACTGGCTGCGGGTGACGGTCGTCGATCGCGCGGGTCGCCGCGCCTGGTCGAACCCGATCTGGCGCTGAGGTTGGCATGGCGGTGGAGATCGCGGAATTCGGCCGGACGCGGGCGGGACAGGTGGTCAGGGTCGCCTCCCTGCGGTCCGGCGCGCTGACGGTCCGGGTCCTGACGCTGGGCGCGATCCTTCAGGACCTGCGCCTTGCCGGGGTGGGGCGCAGCCTGACGCTCGGCTCGGACAGCGTCGCGGATTACGAAGGCGCGATGCGCTTTCACGGTTCGCTGATCGCGCCGGTGGCGAACCGGATCGGCGGCAACCGGGCCGAGGTCGGGGGGCAAGTGCTGCGCTTCGAGCCGGGGCCGGAGCAGCCGAATATCCTGCATTCCGGCGCGGCGGGGACGCATCTGAAACTGTGGTCGATGGCGGAAAGCGGCCCGGATGCCGTGACGCTGGCGCTGAACCTGCCCGATGGCGAGGGCGGCTTTCCCGGCAATCGGACGATCCGCGCCACCTACTCCCTGCCGGACCCTGACTGCCTGCGGCTTGAGGCGGTGGCGGAAACCGACCGCCCGACGCTGTTCAACGCGGCGAACCACAGCTACTGGAACCTCGACGGCAGCGAAAGCTGGCAGGGCCATCGCCTGAGGATCGCCGCCGATCACTACCTGCCCGCGACCGGCGACGTGCTGCCGACCGGAGAGATTGCCCCGGTCGCGGGGACGGTGTTCGACTTTCGCGCGGGCAAGGTGGCGGGGCCGGGTCAGCCGCCGCTCGATCATTGCTTCTGCCTGTCGGAGGGGCGTGTGGCCCTTCGCCCCGTCCTTAGGCTGACCGGCGCGACGGGCGTGGCCATGACGCTGTCCACCACCGAACCCGGCGTGCAGGTCTATGACGGTCGTGGCGCCGCCCGGCCGGGCCGGCAGGCGGGCGAGGGCGTGGCGATCGAGGCGCAGGGCTGGCCCGACGCGCCGAACCATCGAGGCTTTCCGCCGATCCTGCTTCGCCCCGGCGAGACCTATCGCCAGATCACCGAATGGCGTTTCGCCGGCCCCTGATCAGCCGCCGTTTCGCGTGACACCGCGATACCAGGCGACGATCTTCGCCCGCTCCTCCGGTTCGATGAAGGATACGTTGGCGGGCGGCATGGCATGGCTGACGCCCGCTTGAAGGTAAATTTCCGGCGCCCAGCGGGCGATGTCTTCGGGCCGGTCAAGGATCACGCCCTTTGGCGCATAATGGATGCCGTCATAGCCCGGTTCCGTCGAATGACACATGGAACAGCGGCCCAGCACGATGTCCGACACATCCGCGAAATCGCCCGCATCGGCAAACCGCTGCTGCGCGGGCGTGAGCGGCAGGGCGGCTTCCCCGCCGGCCCGGTAGAGCGGCGCGGTGGAGAGCCATACGACAAGAAGGAAGATCAGCACCGTCACCAGCCAGGTCCAGAGCGGCTTGCCCTTGCGCGCGTGCACGCTGTTGAACCAGTGCCGGATCGTGACGCCCATCAGGAACACAAGGCTGGCGATGATCCAGTTGTACTCGCTGGCAAAAGCCAGCGGGTAGTGGTTCGACAGCATCATGAAGATGACCGGCAGCGTCAGGTAGTTGTTGTGGGTCGAGCGCAGCTTGGCGATGCGCCCGTATTTCGGATCGGGCGTACGGCCGGCGATCAGGTCGGCCACGACGATCTTCTGGTTCGGGATGATGATCAGGAACACATTCGCCGTCATGATCGTCGCGGTGAAGGCGCCAAGGTGCAAGAGCGCCGCGCGGCCGGAAAAGACCTGGGTATAGCCCCAGGCCATCACGACAAGGATGAGATAAAGGATGACCATCAGCGTGGTCGGACTGTCGCCCAGCTTCGACTTGCAGAGCGTGTCGTAAAGCCCCCAGCCAAGCGCCAGCGAACCGACAGAGATCGCGATCGCCTGCCAGATCTTCAGGTCCATCACGTTCGGATCGACAAGGAAGAGGTCCGCGCCAAGGTAGTAGACAAGGCACAGAAGCGCGAAGCCCGACAGCCAGGTCGCATAGCTTTCCCATTTGAACCAGACGAGGCCGTCGGGCATCCGTTCGGGGGCCACCAGGTATTTCTGGATATGGTAGAAGCCGCCGCCATGAACCTGCCATTCCTCGCCATCCGCGCCGCTGGCCAGGTTGCGGTCGCGGTGGAGGCCAAGGTCGAGCGCGATGAAATAGAAGGACGACCCGATCCAGGCGATCGCGGTGATGACATGCAGCCACCGCACCGCGAATTCCAGCCAATCGCCAAGGACGATGAAGTCGTACATGCCGCTCTCCGATCCGTTCCGGTCATCCCAGGCTATACCAAAGGAAATCTTCCTGATAATTCATTCAATATCTGAATACTTTCAAACAGTGCCGAATAATCGGGCAAGGCAGCGGGTCGATGTCCTACGTCAACAACATCAAGATGTTCGTCCGGGTGTTCGAGCTTGGCTCAATGTCCGCCGCCGCGCGGGATCAGCGGACATCGCCCGCCGTCGCCTCGGCCCGGATCGCCGATCTGGAAAAGCACCTTGGCATCCGGCTGTTCAACCGCACCACGCGGCGGCTGCAACCGACGGAGAACGGGCGGCTGTTCTACGATGGCGCGCGCAGGATCCTCGTGGCGATCGACGATGCCGAGGCCGCCGTCATGGCCTCGACCCAGATGCTGCGCGGGACGGTCTTTGTCGCCGCCCCCCTTGGCGTCGGGCGGAGGTTCGTCGCCCCCCATGTGCCGGAGTTCAAGGATCGCTATCCGCAGATCGACATCCGCCTGCGCCTGTCGGACCGCAAGATCGACGTGGTGAGCGAGGGGCTGGACATGGCCTTTCACCTTGGCACGCTTGAGGATTCGACGCTGAAGATGCGGCTGGTGGCGGAATGTCCGCGCATCCTCTGCGCCGCGCCCTCCTATATCGCGCGGCGGGGCGATCCGGGGACGGGGGAGGCGATGGTGCGCGACCGGCACGATTGCCTCAACCTGCGCTTTCCCGGTGCGCCAGAGTTTCAGTGGACGCTGCGCACCCCCGAAGGCCCGCGCCGGTTCGAGGTGGCCGGGCCGTTCGAGACCGACGACGGCGATGTGCTGACCGGCTGGGCGCTGGACGGGCGGGGGATCGTGATGAAGCCGATCTTCGAGGTGGCCGATCACCTGCGCGCCGGGCTTCTGGTCCCGGTGGTGCGTGAAACGCCACCCCTGCCGGTGCAGCTGACCTGCCTGACCCAGCATCGGCGCTTGCGCGACCCCAAGATCCGCGCCTTCACCGATTTCATCACCGCCGCCTGCCGCGCCGATCTTGCCCGCGCGGTCGAGGGGCTGCCGGTATTCGCCTGACCCGCCAGCGACTTGAGGCGATCTGCCGCTCCATGTATGGGGAGGGCGACCAAGGGGTAAGCCATGCCGCAATTCCTGACCACGACCGACCCGGACTTCGACGCCGCCTTTGCCGCGCTCCTGACCATGAAGCGCGAGGATGCGCCCGATATCGACGCTGCGGTGGCGGGGATCATTGCCGATGTCCGCGAACGCGGCGATGCGGCGGTGATCGAGTTGACCGAACGCTTCGACCGGCTGTCCCTGACGCCGGAAAGCATGGCCTTTTCGGCGGGTGAAATCGCGGCGGAATGCGACAAGGTCTCGGCCGAGGATCGCGCGGCGCTGGAACTGGCCGCCGCCCGTATCCGCGCCTATCACGAACGGCAGATGCCGGAAGACCGGCGCTGGACGGACGGGGCGGGCGCCGCGCTCGGCTGGCGCTGGACGGCGGTGTCGGCGGCGGGGCTATACGTTCCCGGCGGGCTGGCCTCCTACCCGTCCTCGGTCCTGATGAACGCGATCCCGGCCAAGGTGGCGGGGGTGGAACGGCTGGTCGTCGCCTGTCCGACGCCGGGCGGGCAGGTGAACCCTCTGGTGCTGCTGGCCGCAAGGCTTGCGGGTGTGGATACGGTCTATCGCATCGGCGGCGCGCAGGCGATCGCGGCCCTGGCCTACGGCACCGCGACGATCCGGCCCGTGGACAAGATCACCGGGCCGGGCAACGCCTATGTCGCGGCCGCCAAGCGCCGGGTTTTCGGCCGCGTCGGCATCGACATGATCGCCGGGCCCTCGGAGATCCTCGTCATCGCCGACCGCGACAACGATCCCGACTGGATCGCGCTCGACCTGCTGAGCCAGGCGGAGCATGACGAAAGCGCGCAGGCGATCCTTGTGACCGACGATGCGGCCCTTGCGCGGGCGGTCGTCGCGGCGGTCGAGGCGCGGCTGGAAGCGCTGGAACGCCGCGCCATCGCGGGAGCAAGCTGGCGCGATTTCGGTGCGGTGATCGTGACCCGCGATCTGGACGAGGCGGCGATGCTCTCGAACCGCGTCGCGCCGGAGCATCTGGAACTGTGCGTGGCCGACCCGGAGGCGCTGGCGCAGCAGATCACCCATGCCGGGGCGATCTTCCTTGGCCACTGGACACCCGAAGCGATCGGCGACTACGTTGGCGGGCCGAACCACGTCCTGCCCACGGCACGGTCGGCGCGGTTTTCCAGCGGGCTGAGCGTGATGGATTTTCTCAAGCGGACGACGATTGCGCGCATGACGCCCGCGGCGCTGGCGGCCATCGGCCCGGCGGCGGAGCGGCTTGCCAATTCCGAAAGCCTTCAGGCACACGGGTTGTCGGTGCGCGCCCGGCTTGACCGTCTGAACCGGGAGGGCGGGGAATGAGCCGCATCTGCCATATCGAGATCGACGATACCGGCCTGCCGGCCCCCACGGCGGAGATCGAGCAGGAGCGCAAGGTCGCCGTCTTCGATCTGCTGGAGGACAACAGCTTCTGCCTGCCCGCGCGCGGCGACGGGATGGCGCCCGAAGGGCCGTTCCGGCTTGCGCTGGCGATCCGCGACCGGCGGCTGGTCTTCGACATCGGATCGGAGGCGGGGGAGAAGGTGGCGGAGTTCCACCTGTCGCTGTCGCCCTTCCGGCAGGTGGTGAAGGACTATTTCCAGATCTGCGAAAGCTATTTCGACGCCGTCAAACGCCTGCCGCCCAGCCAGATCGAAGCCATCGACATGGCCCGGCGCGGCATCCATAACGAAGGCGCGCGGGTCTTGCAGGAACGGCTGGAAGGCAAGGCCGATCTGGACAGCGACACGGCGCGGCGCCTTTTCACGCTGATCTGCGTCTTGCATTTCGGGGGCTGATCTTGGCAGGGGGGCTTCCGCAATCGGTGCTGTTCTGTTGCGATCACAATGCCGTCCGTTCGCCGATGGCCGAGGGGCTGATGAAACAGCTCTACGGTCAGCGCGCCTATGTGCAGTCGGCGGGCGTCAAGAACGACATGGAGATCGACGGTATCGCGATTGCCGCCTGCAAAGAGCTTGGGATCGAACTGTCGCGCCACCGCTCGCGCTCCTTCGAGGAGATGCAGCAATGGGGCGACGATCTGTCGGGCTTTGACCTTGTCGTCGCCCTGTCTCCCGCCAGCCAGCGGCAGGCGCTTGAATTCACGCGCTTCTTTCACCTCGATGTCGAATACTGGCCGGTCATGGACCCGACCGGCATCGGTGAGACGCGCGAGGCCAAGCTTGCCGCCTATCGCCAGACCCGCGACCAGATCAGGGCGCGGATGATCGAGCGGTTCGGTCCGCCCAGGGCGGAGGGCTGACCCCTTGCCGCAAAGTGCGGGACGAGTGCCGCGAACGGGCTGGGCATCGCCCCGCCCCATGCCTATCTTTCCGATGCACCCAGGATGGAGACCCCGATGACCCGCGCCACGATCGAAGCCTATTACGACGCCTTCAACCGGGGTGACATCGACGCGATGCTGGACACGCTGCATGAGGACTTCGCCCATAACGTCAACGAAGGCGCGACCCGGCTTGGCAAAGAGGCCTTCGCCGATTTCTGCCGCCATATGAGCGAGACCTACAAGGAACACCTGACCGACATGGTGGTCTTTTCCAACGATGAAGGCACGCGGGGCGCGGCCGAATTCACCGTGAACGGCACCTATCTGAAGACCGACCCCGGCCTGCCCGAGGCGCATGGCCAAAGCTATGTCCTGCCGGCGGGCGGGTTCTTTACCCTCAAGGATGGCAAGATCACGCGGGTGACGACCTATTACAACCTCAACGACTGGATAGCGCAGGTTTCCGCGTGACGGTCGCGGTCCGCAGCCTGACCGGTGCCGCGCTGGATGCGGTGCTGGGCGACGTGGCGGCGCTGCGGATCTCGGTCTTTCGCGACTGGCCCTACCTGTACGACGGCGATCTGGACTATGAGAGGGGCTATCTTGCCACCTATCGCGACAGCGCCGGGGCGGTGGTCGTCGGTGCCTTCGACGGCGACCGTCTGATCGGCGCCGCGACCGGCACGCCGATGGAGGATCACGGCGAGGAGTTCGGCGCCGCCTTCGAAGGCTCGGGCTTTGCTCTGGACCAGATCTTCTATTGCGCCGAATCCGTGCTTTTGCCCGCCTATCGCGGTCAGGGGATCGGTCACGCCTTCTTCGACGCGCGCGAGGGACATGCCCGCGCCCTTGGCCGCCGCTATTCGGTCTTTTGTCGTGTTCTGAGGGCCGACAGCCACCCGCTGTACCCCGCGGGCTACCGTCCGCTCGACGGATTCTGGCGCAAGCGCGGCTACCGGCCGCTGGACGGGGTCACCGCCGATTATGTCTGGAAGGATGTCGGCGAGGATGCGCCGACCGCCAAGACGATGCAATTCTGGCTGCGTGAGCTGTAACGCCCGCCGAAAGGGACCGCCCGATGACCAAGACGATCAGGATCGCCGCCGCCGCCTATCCGCTGGACTGGTTCGACACATTCGCCGCCTATGAGGCGAAGATCGCCCGCTGGGTCGCCGAGGCGGCCGGGCAGGGGGCGGAGCTTATGGTTTTCCCCGAATATGGCGGGATGGAGCTTGCCTCGCTCGGCGGTGAGGCGGTCGCGCGCGATCTGGAAGGCGCGCTGCGCGAGGTGGACCGCCACCGCGCGGCGGTTCTGGACCTGCACGCAAGGCTGGCGGCAGAGCATGGCGTCCATATCCTCACCGGCTCTGGCCCCGCCTATGACGCGCCCCATGCCGGGGGCCGTCCCGTCAATCGCGCCAGCCTGATCGGGCCGAAGGGCCTTGTCGGCCATCAGGACAAGGCGATGATGACCCGGTTCGAGCGCGAGGACTGGGACGTGGTCGCGGGCAGCGGCCTCTCGGTCTTTGACACGGCGCTTGGCCGGATCGGCGTCCTGATCTGCTATGACAGCGAGTTTCCCTTGCTGGGCCGGGTTCTGGCCGAGGCGGGGGTGGAGATCCTGCTGGTCCCCTCGGCGACCGAGGCGCTGGCGGGGTTCACCCGTGTCCGCGTCGGCGCGATGGCCCGCGCGCTGGAAGGGCAGATGATCGCCGTCCACGCCCCCGTCGTCGGCGCCGCGCCCTGGTGCGCGGGGATGGAGGAAAACACTGGCCGCGCGTCGATCTACGGGCCGCCCGACCGTGGCTTTCCGCCCACCGG
>DAIOXI010000007.1:1401-1905 GCA_036758045.1 Albidovulum sp. | reverse complement strand
CCGCCGTGGCCGATGTCCGCGCCGATGGCGTCGTGCTGAACTTCCGCCACTGGCCGGAGCAGGAGGCGCAGCTTTCGCGAATCACCCGTCTGGGGCCGGACTCACTTAAAGCTTGAAATCCCCGTCTTTCGGGCGCATGAACTGCGCGCCCCGCCCGGCGGCGGGGACGGATCAATGATGGAGTGACCATGGCCAAGGAAGAAGGACTCGAATTTCCGGGCGTCGTGAAGGAACTCCTGCCCAACGCGACATTCCGGGTCGAGCTCGAAAACGGCCATGAGATCATCGCGACGATGGCAGGAAAGATGCGCAAGAACCGCATCCGCGTTCTTGCCGGCGACAAGGTTCAGGTGACGATGACGCCCTATGACCTGTCCAAGGGGCGGATCAACTACCGCTTCAAGTAAGGTGCGCCCGCGCCTCATCCTCGGCTCGGCCAGCCCGCGCCGGAAAGAGCTTCTGGCGCAGCTTGGCCTTGTGCCGGACGCCATTCGCGCGCCCGAT
>DAIOXI010000007.1:0-1380 GCA_036758045.1 Albidovulum sp. | reverse complement strand
CGTCCGGGCGAGTTGCCGCGCCCCTATTGTGCGCGCATGGCGCGCGAGAAGGTGGCGGCGGTTCCGGCGACGCCCGATGAGGTCGTGCTCTGCGCCGACACGACCGTGGCGCTGGGCCGCCGTATCCTTGGCAAGCCCGCCGATGCCGGTGAGGCGGCGGCCTTCCTCCTGAAACTCTCCGGCCGCCGCCATCGCGTCATCACCGCCGTTGCCGTAAAGCGGGGCGACCGGGTATGGGAGCGGGAGGTTGAGACTATCGTCAAGGTCAAGGCGCTGTCCGACATCGAGGTGAACGCCTATCTGGCCAGCGACGAATGGCGCGGCAAAGCGGGCGGTTATGGTATTCAGGGCGCATTTGGCGCGTTCATCCCTTGGATTCAGGGCTCTTTCACCGGGGTGGTCGGCCTGCCCGTGGCCGAGACGGCGCAACTGTTGCAGGCGGCGGGTGTGACAGTTTTCGGGGGCGCGGAATGAAGGGGCGGGTGGTCGTTCTTGGCCAGCACCGGGGGCGAGAGGCCGCCGCGCTGATCGTGGACGGCGTCTTGCACGACCTGCTGATCGACGCGGGCGACACCGCCCCCTTCGCGCCTGGCGCCATCCTGCGCGGGACGGTGGACCGGCAGATGAAGGGGCAGGGCGGCGTCTTCCTGCGCCTGCCCGATGGCGCGAAGGGGTTCCTGCGCGAAACCGGCGGCTTGCGGCCGGGGCAGGCGGTTCTGGTGCAGGTCTCGGGCCATGCCGAGCCCGGCAAGGCGCTGCCGGTGACCACGCGGCTGATCTTCAAGGGGCGGCTGGCCATCGTGACGCCCGGCGCTCCGGGGCAGAACATCTCGCGCCGGATCAAGGATGCCGGGGCGCGTGAGAGGCTGACCGCGCTGGCTGGCGCGGGGATGGAAGGGTCGCCCTTCGGCCTGGTGATCCGCTCTGCCGCCGGGGCTGCGGACGACGACGACATCGCCGCCGACATCGCCCAGATGCGCGGCCTGGCCGAGGCGATCCTCGGTGATGCCGACGGCGCGCCGGAACTGCTTCTCGACGCGCCCGGCCCGCATGATCAGGCGCTGAGCGACTGGATGGAGCCTGTCCCGGACGACGTCGCAGAAGGGGAGGACGCCTTCGCCCGCCACGGTGGGGATCATTACCCCGGAAAATCCCATCTTCTTGGCGCGCTCGAGTTCCTTCACCGCTTCGCCCGGATCGTCATTCGCAAGCATCGCAATGCCCTTGAAGCGGTCGGGGTGCGCGCTGCAGAACTCGGCCAGCCAGTCATTGTAGGCGCGCAGCAGTGCCCATTTGAACCCCGCGTCATCGATCCCGTAAAAGCCAAGGCCAAAGGTCGGGTACATCACCTCGCCCCAGATCGTGTCGCGATCAATCTCC
>DAIOXI010000006.1:31241-37081 GCA_036758045.1 Albidovulum sp. | reverse complement strand
TCATGCCGCATTTCGAGGTGCAGAAGGACCACCCGACCAGTTATGCCGCGATCCGCGACATGATTCTTGCGCGCGCAGAAAAGGGGCCGGTCTTCTTCAAGGACATGTCTTATTACGTCATGCCGCATATCCTTGGCGACAGCGCCTTCGCCAACCGGCTGACCAATGTCTTCCTTGTCCGCGATCCCGTCGCCGCGATCCCGTCCTACCACAAGCTCGACCCCGATGTGACGCTGGAGGAGATCGGGCTTGAGGCGCAGGCCCGTCACTACGATGCGCTGCGGGCGGCGGGGCAGACGCCGCCGGTCATCACGGCAGAGGATGTCCGCGCCGATACCGAAGGCGTCATGGGCGCGCTTTGGGCCGCGATCGGGCTGACGCACAGGCCCGAGGCCTTCGACTGGCAGCGTGAGGTGCCGAAGGACTGGGCGCAGGTCGGCGGCTGGCATGGCGCGGTCAGCAGCGCCAGTGGCATCCGGCCGCTTGGCGAAGCGGAACTGGCTGCGCAGGAGGAGAAATTCGCGGCGCTGGCGGCGAAGGAACCCAGGATGCGCGACTTCCTCGATCATCACCGGCCGTTCTACCGGCATCTTGCGGCACAGGCGCTGAAACCCTGAGCGGCGTCAGTCCGGCAGCGCGGCGCAGAACCCGCCCGATTGCGCCTGACCGGAGCCGAAGGCGAAAAGCGGCGGGGCAGCATAGGGGTTCGGCTTCGCCAGGCTGATGTCGAAGGCGATGACGAGAAGCAGCAGCGCCATCGCGGCCGATGCGGTCACTTTGCGGGTCATGTCCGCGCCTCCAGCCCAAGGAGGGGTCTCAGGCGGATGCCCAGCCAGGACCCGGCAAAGGCCGCCACGAACCAGACCCAGCCATGCAGGCTGCCGGTCGAGATGCCCGAAAAGAACGCGCCCACGTTGCAGCCGAAGGCCAGACGCGAGGAATAGCCGAGCGCCAGCCCGGCCACCACCGTCGCCACCCATGCCCGCATCGGCAGCCGGGGCAGGGGGGTGGAAAGGCCACCCGTGCGCCAGGCGGCGACAAGGAAGGCCCCGGCGATCAGCCCGAAATTGGTCAGCGACGTGTAGTCGGTCAGGATGCTTTCCCCCAGCCGGGCGGCATTGCCCGGCGCGGCCCAGAAACCCGACCCGCTTAGGTCGGTCCCGGCGGCGACCGCCCCCTTCGCGACCCAAAGGCCAAGGCCATAGACCACGCCCCAGGGCTGCCCCGCGACCAGAAGGTTGGCGATGGCGAAGGCGGCCAGCAGCAGCGCCGCCGCGATCAGGCGGGGCGGCAGTTTGCGCGTTCCCGGCGCCGCGCGCCACAGCAGAAATGCCGCGACCGCGCCGAGAAGGCCCAGCGTGAGTATCAGCCCTTGCGTCCCTTTCAGGACGATGATCGGCAGCGCCCCGAGATCGGTCCACCAGAGAAGATGATCGGCGCCGAAAAAGCTGCCGATGGCGAAGAAGGGCAGGGCCAGCAGCCCGACCGGGTTGCCGCTGCCCGCGTTCACCAGCGTCCCCGAGCCGCAGCCAAGGACGACCTGCATCGCCGCGCCAAAGACGAAGGCACCACCGACCATGGCCCAGCCGACCGGCGCCAGCGCGCCCACCAGTTCCCCCGGATGGCCTTGCAAGAGCGGGATCGCGACCACGGCGACCAGCGCGATGGCCAGAAGCTGTGCCAGAAGGCCCGCCGGTTCCCGCCGCAGGATCATCGCCCGCCACGGGCCGGCAAAACCGAAGCGCAAGCCCTCGAGCGTGATCCCGAGGCCAAGCCCGATGGCCAGCATCAGGCCAAAACGCCCGCCCGCCAGAACCGCAACCGCCATCACGGCGACCAGCGCGGCCAGCACAAGGCTCCCCCGCCGCAGGACCCGCCCCAGAACGGGGGCGGGTCTGGTGGTATCGGTCAGCGCGCCCATCAGTTGCCCATGACTTGACGCAGCAGGTTGCCGATCAGGCCCGGCGTATTGGCCATTTCGTGATCGGTCTTCGAATAGGCGACCATCGAGTCGGGGTAGAGCTTCACGTTCTCGACCCCCGCAAGTTCCGACAGCGCGAACCAGTCGGTCGCGGCCCAGTGGCCGGTGTTGCAGAAGGACACGACCTCTTGCCCCGGTGTCAGGCCCAGCGTCGCGGCGATTTCCGCCGCCGAGGTACCGTCGACGACCTTGGTGCCGTCCTTGAAGAACGACGAATGCGCAAGGTTCACCGCGCCCGGCAACGTGCCGGGCCGCGCGGCGGCGTCATGCGCCTTCTTTCCCTCGTAGAAGGCGGCCGGGCGGGCATCGACCAGCACCGCCTTCGCCTGGCCGTTCACGACCGAGACGACCTCATCCGTATTGGCCAGCCATCTGTCGGAAAAGCTGATGTCGATGTCAGACGGGGTCGATCAGCGGGCCGAAGACATTGGCTGCCGAGAGCGCAGAGCCGACCCCGGCAAAGGCCAGCGCGGCAAGGGTGAAAAGCTTCATGGGGACACCTCGCATCGAATGTTTGCAGGTGATCTCTGCCCGAATGCGCGGCGGTGCAAGACCATCGGACCTGAAGGGGCGCCGGTGCCACGGACCGGGAATCCGCCGGGCGAGGGGGTTGAAAGACGGGCAGGGCGTAAATGGACGACCTGCGGGAACGTGTCTGCTTTCTGTGCCAATATGCAGAACATCGTTCTTATTGCGCCGCCGTCAGCGCCGGATCGCCGGAACGATCATTCCGCGCCGTCACCGCCCCCCTGCGGCCGCGACTCGGCCGAACGCTCCCCCGCGATCAGCCCGGCCACGATGGCATTCTGGCGGGCGATGCGGATGTTCAGATCCGCCAGCGTCATCTCCTCATCCATCACGAAATGGATGAACAGCTGGTTGAGGTTGTTGAACACGATCTCCCCCATCCCGGCGGCGTCCAGGTCGGCCCGCACGGCGCCGCGAAGCTGAAGCGTGCGCAGCATCGCGCTGACCTGTGCGCTGAGCCGCGCGTCGAGTTCGGTATAGTGGCGCGAAAACGGTGTCTCCGGGTGCTGGATGGAGAGGGCCATGGCGGTGCGCCACATCTCTTTCGTGAGGTAGTTGAGCGAGTGGTCGTAATAGACCCGGATCAGCCCGGTCAGCGCCTCGGCCACGTCGCCCGGCGGGTTGGTAAGGCGCTCGCGCCCGGCCTCCAGTACCTCCTCGACCTCCATCGCGACGGTGGCAAGCAGCAGGTCGCCCTTGTTCTTGTAGTAGTTGTAGAACGTCCCGACCGAGACCTGGGCGCGATCGGCGATGTCCTCGATCCGCGCGGCGTCATAGCCGGACTGCCGGAAAAGTTCGCCCGCCGCCTCAAGAATCCGCCGTTTCCTGTCGGCTTTCTGTCTTGCCCTCAACCCGGCCATGTCGGTCCCTCTTCTTTCCAAAATTGACATTGACTTTAAAAATGAATGCATTCAAGTTTTTTGTGACCGCCACAAGAAGCGGATTCCCACCAACAGGAGATGTGACATGTCCAAGACCCGTTTCCCCCTTCGTGCCGCGCTGGCCGGAACCGCCGCTTTCGTCGCCCTCGCCGCGCCCGCTATGGCGAGGGAAGAGTTGAACGCGCTGATCTGGTGCGACCATGCCGATGCCGACCTTCTGAAACCCTTCGAGGACGCGCATGACGTGCGCGTGAACACCAAGGAATACGAAGGCACCGCCGCTGGCCTTGCCATTCTCGACCAGTCGCAACCGGGCGACTGGGACGTGATGGTGATCGACGCCGTCGATGTGGGCCGCGCGGTGGAACGCGGCGTCCTTGCCCCCCTTGATCCGGCGGAGTTTCCGATGGGCGACTACTTCCCCGAACTTACGCTCGAAAGCCATAACAGCGTCGATGGCACGACCTATGCCGTGACGGAAAAGTTCGGCTACAACACCATCGCCTATAACAAGGCCAAGGTGGATGAGGCGGACATGGAGGACATGGGCAGCCTCTGGTCCGGCAAGTATGACGGCAAGATCGCGATCTATGACTATTACCTGCCGGTGATGGGCCTTGTCGGCCTGTCGCAGGGTGTCGCGACCAAGGACCTGAGTGCCGCGAACCTCGAAACGCTCCGCGATCCGCTTTACAGGCTGAAGGCCGCGAGCCGTCAGGTCAGCGACGTGGTGGCCAGCCAGACCGCGCTTGCGACGGGTGAGGTCGATGTGCTGATCGGCGGCGGCGAATGGCTGACTGCCGTGCTGCATGCCGAAAACCCCGATCTGGACTGGACGATCCCGAAGCAGGGCGCGCTTCTCTGGGCGCAGTCGATCGCGGTTCTGAAGGATTCCAAGAACCCCGATCTGGCGAAGGAGTTCGTGAAATACATCGTCTCGCCCGAAGGGCAGGCACGGCTTGCGACATCGTCGTGCTATTGGGGGATGCCGGTGAACAAGAAGGCGGGTGAGGTGCTGGACGACAGTCAGAAGGCCGTGCTGCGCTGGGACCAGCAGGCCGACTACCTGGGCCGCGCCCAGCTTTACCCGGTGCCGGATGCCGATCTTGACGCCGACATGCAGTCGATGTGGACCGACATGCTGCAACAGTGACGCCAACATGGCCGGCTTGCGGGCCGGCCGCCTGACGGGACGCCCGCAGATGAGCATCGAACAGGCAGAACGCCGCCGCGCCGCGGCCCTTGTCGCGCCCGCGCTTCTCTGGACGCTGGCCTTCTTCGTCCTGCCCTTCGCGGGCATGGTCTGGCTCAGCCTTGGCCATCTGGAGGGGCGGCAGGTCGTGGCGGGACCGGGGCCCGAGAACTACGTCCGCATCTTCACCGACCCGTCCTTTCTGAAGGGCATCCGCGTGTCGCTGGAAATCACGCTGGTGGTGACGGTGATTTCGGTGGTGTTGGCATGGCCGCTCGCCTGGATCATCGCCATGCGGGTGCCGCCGCGCTGGCAAAGGCTGGCGCTGATGCTGGCGGTGCTGCCGTTCTGGACGTCCTATGTCGTGCGCAGCTATTCCTGGGCGCTGGTCCTGGGCGCGAACGGCGTGGTGATGCAGGCGCTGATCGGGGCGGGGATCATCGACGAACCCGTGCAGATCATGGCGACGAGGGCCGCGACCGTGATCGGCTTCGTCCATTTCTTCGTCATGCTCCTGACGCTGACGATCTATTCCAACCTTGTGCAGCTGTCGCCGAACTACGCCCGCGCGGCGGCCGACCTTGGCGCCTCGGGCTGGCAGGTAATCCGGCTGGTGATCCTGCCCTTGACGCTGCCCGGTGTGATGACCGGGGCCTTCCTGACCTTCGTGCTCTGCATCGGCGATTACATCACGCCGCAGATCCTTGGCGGGAACAACGAATTGACCCTGCCGCAGCTTATCATGCTGCAACTGGGGCGGCGGGGGGACTTTCCCATGGCCTCGGCGCTGTCGGTGGTGCTGATGGCGCTGGTGACGCTGGCCTATGCGGCCTCGGCCCGCTGGCTGAAGATGGACCGGGTCTGATGCGCGCGCTTGGCTGGATATACCTGGCACTTGCCTATGGCTTCATCTTCCTGCCGGTGGGGGCGCTGGTGCTGTTCTCGTTTCAGGACGGGCGCCTGCCGGTGCCGCCTTTCAACGGGCCGACGGTGAAGTGGTATGCCGATGTGCTGGGCGACCGCGACCTGATGGCGGCGCTGGTCAATTCGCTGATGGTGGCGGCGGCGTCCTCGGCCGTGGCGCTGGTCCTCGGCTTCCTTGCCGCGCAGGGGCTGGCGCGGGTGGCGCTGCCGGGGTCGGTGGTAATGCGCGGCCTGCTGATCGCGCCGATGACGGTCAGCTACCTGATCATCGCGCTGGGGCTGTTGTCGGCCTTCAACCATGTCGGCATCCGCCCGTCACTGATGGCCGCCGGGA
>DAIOXI010000006.1:17111-31231 GCA_036758045.1 Albidovulum sp. | reverse complement strand
CGCTTTGCTTCGCGATCCTCTTCGCCGCGATGGGCGCGCATCAGCCAAACGCCGAACGCGCGGCGCGTGATCTGGGCGCCTCGGAATTACGGGTGCTGTGGCATATCTCCGCCCCGATGCTGCGGCCCGCGCTTCTGGCGGCCTTCTTCCTCTCGTTCACCTTCAGCTGGGATGAGTTCATCATCGCCTTCCTCCTGACCCGCTTCGACGTGACCCTGCCGGTGGAGATCTGGTCGATGCTGCGCTCGGGCCTCTCGCCCGCGACCAATGCCATCGGCTCTCTCGTCTTCCTCGTCTCGGTCGCGGCTCTGGTCGTGCTGGAATTCACCGTTTTCAGAAAGGCCGGAAAATGACCGCCGATGTCACCGTCCAGTCGGTCCACCAGAGGTTCAACCGTTTCACCGCGCTGCACCGGATCGACCTCGAGATCGCGGCGGGGGAGTTCGTGGTGCTGCTTGGCCCCTCGGGCTGCGGCAAGACCACGCTGCTGTCGATCCTCGGCGGGTTCCTGACCCCGACGGAAGGCAGGGTGCTGATCGGCGGGCGCGACATGACCCATGTCGCGCCAAAGGACCGGCCCACGACGACGATGTTCCAAGATTACGCGCTTTTCCCGCATATGTCGCTTCGCGACAACGTGGCCTTCGGCCCCCGGATGCGCGGGACGGGGCGGGGCGACCGCAACCGTCGGGCGGAGGAGATGCTGGCGCTGGTGGGCCTTGCCGACAAGGCGGGGCGGCGGCCGCATGAGCTGTCGGGCGGGCAGCGGCAGCGCGTGGCGCTGGCGCGCGCGCTGGCGGTGGACCCGGATGTGCTGCTGCTGGACGAACCCTTGGGTGCGCTGGACCTGAAGCTGCGCCGCCAGATGCAGGAGGAGTTGAAGGCGATCCAGCGCAAGGTCGGCACCACCTTTGTCCATGTCACCCATGATCAGGAAGAGGCGATGGCGATCGCCGACCGGATCGTGGTGATGAACGAAGGGCGGATCGAGGATCTGGGGACGCCGCAGAAGATCTACCTTGAACCGCGCTCGCTGTTTTCCGCGGGGTTCATGGGCGAGGTGAACCGCATCCCCGTGACGCCGGCAGGGCAGGGGGTGGACAGCGCCCTCGGCCCGCTTGCGCTGACGACGGACAGGCCGGGAACGCTCTGCCTGCGCCCCGAGAATATCGGGCTGAGGGGCAGCCTTGCGCTTGGCCCCGCGCGGCTGGTGGATGCCGCCTTCTTCGGCACCTATCACCGCTGCCACTTCACCCCCGCCGCCGCGCCCGATATGCAGATCGTGGCGCATCTGCCACTGGGCGATCTGCCCGAGACGGGGGCAGAGGTCGCGCTTTGGGCCACGAACCCGATGATACTGGAGCCCGCATGATCCGCGCGAGAGCAGAGGACTGGTATCGCATCCGCCCGCAATCGGACGGCATCACCTGGATTGATGAGCCGCATATCCAGGAATTCTACCGCTGCAATATCTGGCACGTCCGGGGGCGGGATCGGGATATGCTGGTCGACAGCGGCATGGGTGTGCTGTCCCTGCGCGAATGGGTGCCCTTGGTCACCGAACGGCCGCTGGACGCGGTGGCGAGCCACACCCATTTCGACCATATCGGCTGCCACCACGAATTTCCCTGCCGGTTGTGCCACGCGGCAGAGGCGGAAATCCTCGCCCATGCCAACCGCGACAACACGCTGGCGGGCCAATACGTCACCGACGACATCTTTCACCAGCTGCCGCCGGAGCCTTACCAGTCCGCCACCTACACGGTGAAAGGTGCCCCCGCGACGCGGATCTTGCAGGACGGCGACGTGATCGACCTTGGCGACCGGCATTTCGAGGTGATCCACACCCCCGGCCATTCCCCCGGCGGCATCGCGCTGTGGGAGGCGGCGACGGGTGTCCTGATCTCGGGCGACATCGTCTATGACGGGCCGCTGATCGAGGGCACGACGGAGGAAGAGGCGACGCAATACGTCGCCTCGATGAAGCGGCTTCTGGACCTGCCCGCGCGGGTCGTGCATGGCGGGCATTTCCCGTCCTATTCCGGGGCAAGGCACCGGGACATCATCACCGCATGGCTGAAGGTAAAGGGCGCATGACGACGACATTCAACCAGCCGCTTGGCGGCAACGACATGCCGCGCTTCGGCGGCCCGGCCACGATGGTGCGCCTGCCCGCGGCGGACAGCGCGGCGGGGCTCGACGCCTGTTTCATCGGCATCCCGATGGATATCGGCACGTCGAACCGTTCCGGCACGCGGCTCGGGCCCCGCCAGATCCGCGACGAAAGCCGGATGATCCGGCCCTACAACATGGCCACCCGCGCCGCCCCGTTCGAGGCGTTGCAGGTGGCCGATCTCGGCGACGTGCCGATCAACACCTTCGACCTGAAGAAATCGGTGAAGATCATCGAGGCATTCTATGGCGAGGTCCTGAAACACAACGTCATCCCTCTGACACTCGGTGGGGACCATACGCTGACCTGGCCGATCCTGAAGGCGATGCGCGACAAGCACGGGCCGGTTGCCCTGATCCACATCGACGCACATTCCGACATCAATGACACCATGTTCGGCGAGAAGGTTGCCCATGGCTGCCCCTTCCGCCGCGCGTGGGAGGACGGCTGCCTTCTGAACGACAAGGTGTTCCAGATCGGGTTGCGCGGGTCGGGCTACGCGGCCGAGGATTTCGACTGGGGCCGCGAAAAGGGCTGGACCGTGATCCAGGCCGAGGAGTGCTGGTGGAAGTCCCTCACGCCGCTGATGGCGGAGATAAGGGCGAAGATCGGCGATGCGCCGGTTTACCTGACCAATGACATAGACAGCCTCGACCCCGCCTTTGCACCGGGGACCGGGACCGTGGAGGTCGGCGGGCTGACCACCTGGCAGGCCTTGGAGATCGTGCGGGGCTGCGCCGGGCTGAACCTTGTCGGCGGCGATCTGGTTGAGGTGTCGCCCCCCTATGACCCTTCGGGCAACACCGCCCTGATCGGCGCCAACCTGCTGTACGAGATGCTCTGTGCGCTGCCAGGCGTGCCGCGCAAGATCGCGGGCTGAAACGTCCTGAAACCGCGTCGCGCGATAGGGGGACAGGTCGATCTTCGCCGCACAGCCGGTGGCGATGTCAGCCACCATTTCACCCTGCCCGTCGCAATATGCACGCCGCCGTCGAGCGGGCAGGGGTCAGTGTCGATCTGTGGGGCAAGGCGCAGTATTTCACCTTCCCCCTGCGGTTCACCCGGTTCGAACCCGCCGTCCGCGCCGGCTATTCGATCGCCATGCCCAAGCAAGGCCCGCCATCCTTTCCAGCGCGCGATTTCGTCGCCCGATGGGGTCGGCATGTGCGCGGGATCATTGCGAAAACCGCTGGCGAAGGCCCGCCGGTCATCGGGCCGCGGGTCCGCCCCTCAAGGGACATGGTCGGGAACCTCGGCCCCGTATTCCTGGATCGCCATCAGCGCGGGTGAGCGGCGCAATTCGGACAGGAAGGTCACCTGTATCCGCTTGGCAGGCTCGCCCTTGCGGGTGATGACGCAGACCGGGACCGGCTGGCTGGGGTAAAGCGGGCGGGCAGAGAGCCGGTAGCGGTCACCGACCGTCGCGGTCAGGGAATCGACGAAACCCACGCCCAGCCCGGCCTCGGCCATCAGGCAGGCGAGCGAGGAATAACGCACCTCGGCCACCGCCTGCGTCCGCAACTCCCGCGTCAGGATGTCGGAGGAAATCGCACGGTCGAGGCTGGTGTTGGGTTCATACAGCACCAGCGGCAGGCCGGTGAGGTCGCGTGAGGTGATCGCCACCTTGTCCTCAAGCGGATGGCCCGGCGGAAAGACGCAGACCATCTGCGCCATGGCGAGGACCTCATAGGACAGCCCCTCACGCTCCGGCGGGTTCAGGCCAAGGCCGATATCGGCCATCCGGGTTTCGACGGATTCCATGACGCCGGTGATGCGGCGCGTGTCCAGATGCACGCGGACGGCCGGACGGCGCGAGAGGAATTCCCGCAGCGCCTGCGGGATCAGCGCATTGGCCAGGGGCGGCGTCCCGACGACGCGCAAATGCCCGGCCTCGCTGCGCTGGCGGGTTTCGATCCGGTGGCTGAACGCCTGGTAGAGCGAGAAGATGGATTCACTATCCCGGTAGATCTCATCGGCGTCGGGGGTCGGCACCAGACGGTTGCCGAGACGTTCGAACAGCGGAAAGCCGATCCGCGCCTCCATCTGCCGGATCATGTTCGAAACGGCGGGCTGCGAGACGTTCAGCGCCCTGGCCGCCCCCACGGTCGTGCGGGCGCGCACCACCTCGCGGAAGGTCTCCAGCTGTCTCAGCGTGAACATGGATCGCCCCGGCTGCACAATTCGGATGCAGTATAAGCAAACATTATTCCGTGCGTTAAGTATTTAATAACCAGCTATATTGCCTCACGCTTCGCCCCTGTGGTGAACTTTCACGCGCAAGGCGCGGGCCGGCCTCTCACCACGTTCGGCGGCCCGGTTCCTTCCGGTCTGGCCATGGCGCCCATGCAAACCAACAGAGAGGAAACATAAGAAATGAAAATCGTGATCAGCAGCCTCGCGCTATCGCTCGCCCTCGGCAGTGGCGCTCTGGCGCAGGACAAGTTCACCGTCGCCCTCGACGGCACCTTCGCGCCCCACGCCATGCCGACGATGGATGGCGGGGTGGAGGGGTTCAACGTCGATCTTGCCAATACCATCGGCGAACGTCTGGGCGCCGAGATGGAGATTGTCGCGACCCAGTTCTCCGGCATCCTGCCGGGCCTTCAGGCGGGGACCTATGACTTCGTGGTGGCGCCGACCACCATTACCGAGGAGCGCGCGGCGAATTACCTCTTTTCCGAGGGCTACCTGAACACCGACTTCCAGTTCCTCGTGAAGGCGGACGCCCCCGACGTGACCGACTTGAACGGCTTCAAGGGCAAGGTGATCTCGGTCAACAAGGGCTCGGCCTATGACAGCTGGGCGCGTGGCCTGGCCGATGAGGTGGGCTGGACCGTGGAAAGCTACGGCACCGCGACCGACGCGGTGCAGGCGGTGCTGTCGGGACGCGCCGATGCAACGGTCGCGGGAAAACCCCCGGCGTGAAGCTGAGCTATCTGCATTCCACCGGCCTTGTCTGGGGCATGCCCTTCCGCAAGGGGGATGAGGCGCTGCGCGCGAAGGTCGAGGCGGTCATCGAATGCATGAAGGTCGACGGCACCATTGCCGCGATGCACAGGAAATGGTTCGGGACCGATCCGGCCGAAGGCTCCGCCGCGCTGACGCCACGTCCGGGCTGGGGTGAACCCGGCTTTGACGGCTATGTCGAAGACGACCACACGCCCGGCTGTGCGTAAACCGGACGCAGAGAACGGCGGGGCCGTGCCCGGTGCGGGGCGGCCCACGCTTGAGGTGATCGGGCTGAGGAAATCCTTCGGCACGCTCGATGTGCTGAAGAATGTCAGCCTTGCGGTGGAGAAGTCCGAAATGGTCTTCGTCCTCGGCCGCTCCGGTTCGGGCAAGTCCACCATGCTGCGCTGCTGCAACAGGCTGGAGGAGCCGGACGCGGGCGAGATCCTGCTGGAGGGCCAGCCGATCACCGGCAGCGGCGTGAACCTTGACAAGGTGCGGCGCCGGATCGGCATGGTGTTTCAAAGCTTCAACCTCTACCCACATCTCGACGCGCGGCGGAATATCACGCTGGCCTTGCGCAAGGTGCTGAAGCAGTCGCGGGACGAGGCCGACACCCGCGCCGCCGCCGCGCTGACCCGCGTCGGGCTGGCCGACAAGGCGGGCAACTTTCCGTCGCAACTGTCGGGCGGCCAGCAGCAGCGCGTCGCCAACGCGCGCGCCATCGCGCTGGAACCTGCGGTGATGCTCTTTGACGAGCCGACCTCGGCGCTCGATCCCGAACTGGTGGGCGACGTGCTGGGCGTCATGCGCGAGTTGAAAGAGGACGGAATGACGATGCTGGTCGTCAGTCACGAGATGGCCTTCGCCCGCGAGGCCGCCGACCGCGTGGTCTTCATGGCCGATGGCCATATCGTCGAACAAGGCCCGCCCGAGGAGTTGTTCACCAACCCGCAGCACGAAAGCACCCGCGCTTTCCTGTCCCGCTACAGTGACGGTCCATGAGCAATCTGGACCGTTTCATAGAGACCTTCCTGAACGGGGCGGTACTGGCGAAATACACGCCTGCGATCCTTCAGGGCGTCTGGGTGACGATCGAACTGTCAGTCCTGATCGTCATCGCTGGAACGCTTCTGGGGACGTCTCTGGCCTGTCTCCGCGCCTACCGGATGCGCCCGGTGTCGTTCCTGATCGTCATCTATGCCGACATCTTCCGCGCCCTGCCGCCCCTGGTCCTGATCCTGCTGGCCTATTTCGGCCTGCCCAATGTCGGTGTGACGCTGTCAAGCGCCACGGTCCTTTTCGTGATCCTTGGCCTGACGCTTGGCGCCTTCGCGGAAGAGATCGTCTGGGCGGGCATCACAGCAACCGAAAAGGGCCAGTGGGAGGCGGCGCGCTCGACCGGGCTGAACTTCACCCAGACGCTGATCTTCGTCGTGCTGCCGCAGGCGGTGCGGATGGTGATACCGCCGCTGACAAACCGCGCCATCGCCATCACCAAGATGACCGCGCTTGGCACCGTGATCGGGGTGCCGGACATCCTGAATCAGGCGACGACGGCGCAAAGCTTTTCCGGCAATGCCTCACCCCTCACACTGGCGGCCGTCGCCTATGTGGCCCTGTTCCTGCCCTTCGTGATCCTGTCGCGCTGGCTGGAAAGCCGCTTTTCCTGGAAGAGGGGCTGACGCATGGAACAGTTGATCCAGCAATTCTTCAATATCGACATCATGGCGCAAGCCCTGCCCACGATCCTGCGCGGGCTGGGGATGACGCTTCTGATCTGCGCGGTGGTCATCCCGCTGGGCCTTGCGGGCGGGCTGATGGCGGCGCTGGCCTCGACCGCGCGGTCACGATGGCTGCGCTGGCCTGCGGTGGCGCTGGTCGATCTGTTTCGCGCGATCCCGCCGCTGGTCCTCTTGATCTTCGTCTATGCGGGCCTGCCCTTCGCGGGCATCCGCCTGTCGCCCTTCGTCGCGGTAGCAATCGCCTTCCTGTTGAACAACTCCTCCTATTACGGAGAGGTCTTCCGCGCGGGCCTGATCTCCATCGGCAAGGGCCAGTGGGAGGCGGCGCGCTCCACCGGCCTGACCCAGCGCCAGACCCTGACCCATGTGATCCTGCCGCAGGCCACCCGCAACGTGCTGCCCGACCTGATCTCCAACACTGTCGAGGTGGTCAAGCTGACCTCGCTCGCCTCGGTCGTGTCGCTGGGGGAGTTGCTGCATGCCGCCGACCTGGCCCGGTCGGTGACCTACAACGCCTCACCGCTGACGCTCGCGGCGGGGGTGTATCTTGTCCTGCTTTGGCCCGTGGTGCGGCTTCTCAGCCGCTACCAGCGCCGCATTGCTGTCTGAAAGGAAGATCATGCGAGAGATCGTTATCGGAGCGGCCCAGATGGGTCCGAACCAGAAGGCCGACAGCCGCGAGGCCATCGTGGCGCGGATGCTGGCGCTTCTGGAAGAGGCGGCGCGCGCGGGCTGCACGCTGGTTGTCTACCCGGAACTGGCGCTGACCACCTTCTTTCCCCGCTGGTACATGGAGGATCAGGCCGAAGTCGATGGCTGGTTCGAGACCGAGATGCCGAATGCCGCGACCCAGCCCCTTTTCGACCGCGCGCGGGAGCTGGGGATCGCGATCAGCTTCGGCTATGCCGAACTGACCCCGGACGGGCATCACTTCAACACCCAGATCCTGACCGACCGGCAGGCGAACATCATCGCGAAATACCGCAAGACCCATCTGCCCGGCCATTCGGAATACGATACCGAACGCGCCTTCCAGCATCTGGAAAAGCGCTATTTCGAACCGGGCGACACCGGCTTTCCGGTCTGGCGGACACAGGAAGCTGTCGTCGGCATGATGATCTGCAATGACCGGCGCTGGCCCGAATCCTACCGGGTCATGGGCTTGCAGGGGGTGGAGCTTGTGATCCTTGGCTACAACACGCCCTCGGTGAACAGCCAGGACAGCCGCGAGGGGGAGGAGCAGAGGCTCTATCACTCGGAGCTCAGCATGACCGCGGGCGCCTATCAGAACGCCACCTGGGTGGTCGGCGTCGCCAAGGCGGGGGATGAGGACGGGCATCCGCTTATGGGCGGGTCGATCATCGTCGATCCGAACGGCTATGTCGTAGCGCGCGCGAAGACGACGGGGGACGAATTGCTGGTTCATGCCTGCGACATGGACCTGTCGATCTTCGGGAAAGAGACGATCTTTGACTTCAAACGCCACCGCCGGATCGAGCATTACGGGTTGATCGCCAGCCAGACGGGAGTGGTCGTGAAGGTATGACCGAACTTGACCTCACCCGGATGGCGCCCATCGACCGCTACAAGCTGCTGACGGCCATCGTCGTGCCGCGCCCGGTGGCCTGGGTGACGACGCAGGACAGGACGGGCCGGGTCAACGCGGCGCCGTTTTCCTTCTTCAACCTCTTCGGGCAGGACCCGGCGCTGATCATTCTTGGCCTTGAACATCACCGTGACGGCTCCGGCCCCAAGGACACCGCCCGCAACATCGCCGACACAGGGGAATTCGTGGTCAACATCGTGACGCCCGATCTGGTGGAGGTGATGGTGGCCACCGCTGCCGCCTATCCGTCCGAGATAGGTGAACCGGCGGCGCTGAACCTTGACCTTGCGCCCTCAACCCTCGTCACGCCGCCGCGCCTTGCGGCCGCGCCCGCCGCCATCGAATGCCGGTTGAAGGACACGCTGCGCTATTCGCCCGAGCGCGATATAGTCGTGGGCGAGGCGGTGGCACTGGCGGCGCGCGGCGGGCTGGTCGATACTGACCGCATGCATGTGGACTGGGGCGGTGAATTCCCCATCGCCCGGCTGTTCGCCGACCGTTACGCCCGGCTGGAAGAAATCGGGCGCCACGCCATACCGCAACCAATGGACCCAAGATGACAGACCTGATCCACCGCAACTCCTCCGGCGTCTTCGTGATCGCGGCGACGCCCTTTACCGAGGATGGCGCGCTCGACCTCGCCTCGACCGACCGGATGGTCGATTTCTACCTTGAAACCGGCGTCACCGGGATGACCATCCTTGGCATCATGGGCGAGGCGCCGAAACTGTCGGGCGAGGAATCGCGCAGCTTCGTCAAGCGGGTGCTGGCGCGCATCGACGGGCGGGTGCCGGTGATCGTCGGCGTCTCGGGCGCCGGGATCGACCCTATGCGCGCGCTCACGGCCGAGGTGATGGCGGCGGGCGCGGCGGGTGTGATGGTCGCCCCGATGCAGGGGATGGGGCCCGAGGACCGGATCGAGGGCTATTTCGGCCAGGTCTGCAAGGCGCTTGGTCCCGATGTTCCGGTCTGCCTTCAGGACTATCCGCAAACCACCGGCGTGCGCATGTCGGTGGACAGCATCCTGAAAATCGCCCGCGACAACCCGCAGGTGGTGATGCTGAAGCATGAGGACTGGCCGGGCCTGACCAAGCTGTCGCGCGTGCGGGCGGAAACCGGCACCGCGGAACAGCCGCGCCTGTCGATCCTGACCGGCAATTCGGCGCTTTTCCTGCCCCAGGAAATGCAGCGCGGCGCGGACGGGGCGATGACGGGCTTCGCCTACCCGGAAATGATGGTGCAGGTGGTGGACCTGTCGCTGAAGGGCGATCATGACCGGGCGGAGGATATCTTCGACGCCTATCTGCCGCTGGTGCGCTACGAACAGCAGCTTGGCCTTGGCCTTGCCATCCGCAAGGAAACGCTGCGCCGTCGCGGCGTCATCGCCACCGCCAAGGTCCGCGCGCCGGGGCCGGTGATGACGAAGGCCGATCACGAGGAACTGAGCCGCCTGGTCGCGCGGCTTGAGAAACGGTTGGGGGAGCTGGGCTGATGGATCTTGGACTGAAGGGCAAGCGGGCGCTGGTCATGTCTTCCTCGCGCGGGCTGGGCCTTGGCATCGCGCGGGTGCTGGCATCTGAGGGCGCCGATGTGCTGCTTTCGGGCCGGTCCGAGGACAGGCTGGCGACCGAGGCCGCCGCGATCAACGCCAAGGGGCAGGGTCGGGCGCATTGGGTGGGCTGCGACCTTGCAAGCGCCGATGCCGCCGACACGCTGGCCCGCGCGGTGGCCGACACGATGGGCGCGGCGGATATTCTGGTCGCCAATACCGGCGGGCCGCCGCCGGGCAAGATGGTCGATGCGGACCTCACCAAACTGACCGCGCAGTTCAATCAGATGGTGCTGCGGGTGGCCGAGACGACCGACCGCCTGCTGCCCGCGATGCGCAAGGCGGGCTGGGGCCGGGTGCTGACCATCGGATCGTCGGGCGTGATTCAGCCGATCCCGACGCTGGCCGTTTCGAACACCTTCCGTGCCGCACTGGTCGGCTGGTCGAAATCGCTGTCGAACGACCTTGCGGCCGAAGGGATCACCGTCAACATGCTGATCCCCGGCCGCATCCATACCGAACGGGTGGATGAGCTGGACGAAGCGGCGGCGAAGCGCGGCGGCATCACGCTGGACGAGGCGCGCGCGGCCTCGGCCAGGACCATCCCGGCGGGGCGCTATGGCACGGTCGAGGAATTCGCCAAGACCGCCGCCTTCCTCGTCTCGGAACCCGCGAGCTACATCACCGGCAGCCTGATCCGTTGTGACGGCGGCTCCATCAGATCGGTGTGACCATGGACCTTGTCATCAGGAACGGCACCGTCGCCACCGCCACGGACACCTTCAGGGCCGACATCGGCATCACCGGCGGGCGCATCACCGCCATCGCCGAAAGCCTGTCGGGAGAGCGGGAGATCGACGCGACGGGCAAGCTCGTCCTGCCCGGCGGGATCGAGGCGCATTGCCACATCGCGCAGGAAAGCGCGACCGGCGGCATGACGGCGGACGACTATCGCAGCGGCTCCATCTCCGCCGCCTATGGCGGGAATTCCTGCTTCATCCCTTTCGCCGCCCAGCATCGCGGCATGGGCGTGATCGAGACGCTGGACCTTTACGACAGCCGCGCTGAAGGTGCCTCGGTCATCGACTACGGCTATCACCTGATCGTCGCCGATCCGACGGAAAAGGCGCTGGCCGAGGAACTGCCACAGGCCTTCGCGCGTGGCGTGACCTCCTTCAAGGTCTTCATGACCTATGACCTGATGAAGATCGACGATGGCCAGTTCCTTGACATTCTCTCGGTCGCGAAACGCCACGGCGCGCTGACGATGGTCCATGCCGAGAATTCCGGCATCATCAAGTGGATCTCTGACCGGCTGGTGGCGGCGGGCCATACCCAGCCCCGCTACCACGCGATCAGCCATCCGGCGGCGGCCGAGGCCGAGGCGATCAATCGCGCCATCACGCTGGCCCGTTTCGTCGATGCGCCATTGCTGATCGTCCATGTCTCCACCCCCGAGGGCGCGGGACTGGTGGCGAAGGCCCGCCTGGATGGCGCGAAGATCTTTGGCGAGACCTGCCCACAATACCTGTTCCTGACCAAGGAGGATCTGGACCGACCCGGCATGGAGGGGGCGAAGTTCATGTGTTCTCCCCCGGTGCGCGACGCCGCCACGCAAGAGTCGCTGTGGCGGCATCTTCAGGCGGGGACATTCTCCGTCTTTTCCTCCGACCACGCACCCTATCGCTTCGACTCCAGCGGCAAGCTGTCAAAGGGGCCGGATGCGAGCTTCAAGCAGATCGCCAACGGGATGCCGGGGATCGCGCTACGGCTGCCTTTGCTCTTTTCCGAAGGGGTCAGGGGCGGGCGGATCACGCTGAACCAGTTTGTCGCCCTTGGCTCAACCAACGCGGCGAAACTTTACGGGATGCACCCGCAAAAGGGGACGATCGCCATCGGCGCGGATGCCGACATCGCGATCTGGGACCCGGAAGAGACGCGCACCGTCACGGTCGAGGATCAGCACGACAACATGGACTACACGCCCTTCGAGGGACGTCAGGTGACCGGCTGGCCCGTCACCGTCCTGTCGCGCGGCGAGGCGGTGATCGAGGGCGGCAGGCTGGTGGCCGAACCGGGCCGGGGCCGCTTCGTTGCCCGCGCGCGGCCCGATTTCACCGGCCATCCCGGCACCCGCACGCCGGAACTTGACCCAGGCTGGAACTTTGGCGCGGAGATCGCGCCGTGACCGGGCCGATCGTCGTCATCAACCCGAACTCAAACCAGGCGGTGACGGATGGGTTGGCCGAGGCGCTGGCGGGATTGCGCGGCGCGGCGCGGATCGAATGCGTGACGCTGGCCGAAGGCCCCTTCGGCATCGAAAGCCAGCGCCATGTCGATCAGGTCGCATTGCCGCTGGCCGCGCTGATCGAGACGCGGCCCGATGCGGCGGCCTTCGTCATCGCCTGCTATTCCGATCCGGGCATCGACCTGTGCCGCGCAACCGCCAGGGTGCCGGTCTTCGGCATCCAGGAATCCGGTGTGCTGACCGCGCTGGCACGCGGCGACCGTTTCGGCGTCTTCGCCATCGCCGAGGCGTCGATCCCGCGCCACCTGCGCTACATGCGGCGGATGGGGGTGGACCATCGGCTGGCCGGGGAACGCGCGCTGAACATGAGCGTGGATGAAAGCGCGCGCGGCGCGGGCACTCTGGCGCGGCTGACAGAGGTCGGGCAGGACCTGATCGGCGACGGCGCGGATGTGCTGATCCTCGGCTGCGCCGGGATGGCCCGCCACCGCGCCCCCTTGCAGGCGGCACTTGACCGTCCGGTGATCGACCCGACACAGGCCGCCGTCGCGATGGCCATGGGCGCGGTGCTGGCCTGACCGCGCCCTTCGCCTAGATCGCCGCGCCGACCTTCAGCCCCTCGAACACCGCCTCTTCCGCCGTGCGCGGCGCGAGGCAGTCGCCCAGAAGCTGCGGCCGGATACCCAGGTCCTTCACTTCCGCCTCAAGCCCGGTGTCCGGCTGATGGCCGTGGCAGAGGACGAGCGTATCGACCCCCTCGAACAGGATCGGCTGGCCGCCCGCATTGTGCTGCATATAGACCGTGCCGCCGTCGATGCCGAAGGGGCGCGCATAGGGCGTGATCGGCACCTCGAGCCGGTGCAGTTCGGCGACCGTGTTGTCGCGGACGTAAAGCGGCAGGGCGGACCCGGCATGGGTGCTGTTGACCGCGAGGTCGACCGCCGAGCCTTCGCGCACCAGCATCTCGGCGATCCCCGGCCCGATCCAGTCACCGCGCCAGTCCGAGACGACGACACGGCCCCCGGCGCGAACCTCGCGCCGCAGGATCGCCCAGGGGTCCACCACCTGCACCGAGCCGTCGGTCTCCAGCGGCGGCAGGTAGGGGCGGGCGCCGGTGGCGAGGATCACGTCGTCCGGCGCCTCGGCCGCGATCAGCGCGCGGTCCACACGGATACCGCGCCGGATGCGGATCTGCTGTGCCTCAAGCTCCCGTTGCAGGTTGGTGATGATGCCGCCGAATTCGGCCCGGCGCGGCAGAAGCTGCGCCAGTCGCGCCTGGCCGCCGAGCTGGTCGGCGGCCTCGTAAAGCGTCACGTCATGGCCGCGCCGGGCCGCCGTGATCGCGGCCTTCATCCCGCCTGGACCGCCGCCCACGACCATGACCTTTCGGGGTTTCGCGGCCGGGACCAGCCGGGCGAACTGCAATTCCCGCCCGGTTTCGGGGTGTTGGATGCAGGAAATCGCGACGCCCCGGTGGAAATGTCCGATACAGGCCTGATTGCACGCGATGCAGGCGCGGATGTCGTCGGGCCGGTTCTCCTTCGCTTTGCGGGGCATCTCGGGGTCGCAGATCATCGCCCGTGTCATGCCGCACATGTCGGCGGCGCCGCCGGCGATCAGCGCCTCGGCCTCCTGCGGCTGGTTGATGCGTCCGGCGACGAAGACGGGGATGGTCAGCGCCGCCTTGATATGCTTGACCTCGGCACCCAGATAGGCCGCCGGATAGGCCATCGGCGGCACGATATGCACCGCGCCCGCCTGCGTGGCAGAGGTCCCCGCCGTCACATTGACGAAATCGAGAAGCGGTTCGAGGTGACGGCAGGCGGCGAGCGTCTCTGTCGCGTCAAGGC
>DAIOXI010000006.1:11092-17101 GCA_036758045.1 Albidovulum sp. | reverse complement strand
CCCTTTCATCCGCGCTGATCCGCAGGCCGATGACGAAATCCTCATCCGTCGCGGCCCGGATCGCCGGCAGCACTTCGACCGAGAAGCGCAAGCGGTTCTCCAGCGAGCCGCCATAGGCATCGGTGCGCAGGTTGACTGCGGGGTTGAGGAATTGCGCGGGCAGGTAGCCATGGCTGGCGACGAATTCCACCCCGTCCAGCCCGGCGTCGCGCATCCGCCGCGCGGCAGAGGCATAGCCCGCCACGATCTCGTCGATCATCGCCTGATCCAGCGCGCGGGGCATGACGTGGAACCGTTCGTTCGGCACGCAGGAGGGCGCATAGGCCACCGCCAGCAGGCCGTCGGCGGTCTCCATGATCTCGCGGCCCGGATGGAAAAGCTGCGAGAAGACGGTGCAACCCTCGGCATGACAGGCCTCGGCCAGCGCGCGGAAACCGGGGATGCAATCGTCGTTGGTTGCCATCAGGACATGGGCGCTGTAGCGCGCCGTCTCATGCACCCCGGCGACCTGGGTAACGATCAGCCCGACGCCGCCTTTGGCGCGCGCGCGGTGATACGCGATCAATTCGTCATTCACCTTGGCCTCGGTCGGCAGGGTGGTGTCATGGCCGGTGGACAGGATGCGGTTGCGCAACGTCAGCCCGCGCAGCTTCAGGGGCGAGAAGAGGTGCGGGAAACGGTTGGTCATGCTTTGGTGTCCTCAAGGGTCAAGGCAGCGGGCACGTCGGCAAGCCTTCGGCTTGGGATTACCTTCGTGACAAGAGTTTCCCGCATAATTATGTCAAAATCTAAAAAATCAATCAAAATTTTTCTATAAGCAAAAGGATGATCCGGTTAGCTTGGGCGCCGGAGCGAAGGGAGCGGAATGGCCGAACCAACCTTGCCTGAAACCGCCGTCCTCGGCGAACGCATTCGCGGCCTGCGCAAGCGGCGCAGGATGACGCTGGGCGCTTTGGCGGCGGCCTCGGACCTTTCCGTCGGCTATATCAGCCAGATCGAGCGCAACCTTGCCTCCCCCTCGGTCCCCGCGCTGGTCCGGCTGGCGCAGAGCCTTGGGGTGACGGTGCAGTGGTTCTTCTCCGGCCCCGCTGCCGCCCCGGCGGAAGAGCGCGTCTATGTGGTGCGCGCGGGCAACCGGCTGAAGCTGCATTACGAACAGGGCCTGACGGATGAGCTTTTGACGCCGAAGCTGTCGTCGCAGGTGGAGATGATCCTCTGCCGCATCCCGCCCGGCGCCGCCAGCACGCAATCCTACAGCCATGACGGCGACGAGGTGGGTTTCGTGCTGGAGGGTGCGCTGGAAATCTGGATCGGGCCGCGCCATTTCCTTTTGCACAAGGGCGATTGCTGCTCTTTCTCCTCCCGCGAACCGCATCGCTATGCCAATCCCGGCGCGGTCGATACCGTGGTGATCTGGGCAATCAGCCCGCCCGCCTTCTGATCCGCACCCCGTCGGTCCACAAAACCCCGCCCCGACGGGCGGTTCGATCAAACGACTTGCCGCGCAAATAAAAAGGAGTATACTACCTAATATTCCCGATGGAGATCCGTCGGACCTGACATCGCGCGGGAGGATAAAGATGGCGGATATGAGCGTGGACTTCTGCGGAGTGAAGTTCAAAAACCCCGTTATCATCGCGTCGCTGGAAACCACCAACAGCCCCGACCTGATGCGGCAGTGCTTCGATGCGGGCGCATCCGGCGCGATCATCAAGACGCTGACCGATATCGAGGACATGGCACGGCTGACGCAGAACTCGAAATACTGCGTGATGAATTCGAAGGGTGACATCATCCGCGGCAAACCGGCGCGGGATTTCGTCTTCTACAGCCGGTCGGGCTATTCCAGCACCTATTACAAGGACTGGATCCCCGACCTGAAGGAAACGCAGAAATACGCCGCGGAACGTGGCGCGCATCTGATCGGCAGCGCCGGGGCCAAGGACATCAACGGCTGGAAGGATATCTGCCGCACGATCGAGGATTGCGGCCTGCCGATGGTGGAGCTGAACTTCGGTTGCCCGCACCCGGCGATGATGCCGGGGGTCCATGGCGGCTCCATGATCGGGCAGGAGCCGGAGGTGGCCTATGAGGTCACGCGGCAAGTCTGCGAGTCGGTCGATATTCCGGTCGTCGTCAAGTTGACGCCGGATCAATCCAAGCCGCTCGCCATCGCCAAGGCGGTGCGCGAGGCAGGCGCGGCGGGCGTCACCGCGATCAACCGCCACACCGGCTTTGTCGTCGATATCGACACCGGCCAGCCGCGCATCGGCGGCCCGGCCGGGATTGGCGGCACCTGGGTGAAGCCGCTGTCGCTGCGCTGGGTCCACCGCATCCACGAGGAACTCGGGATGCCGATCTCCGGCTCCAACGGCATATTCGACCACCGCGACGTGATCGAGTTCATCATGGCGGGGTCCACCATCGTTCAGGTCGGGTCCATCCTGATGGTCAAGGGCATCAAGTGGCTGCCGAAGATCATCGAGGGCGTCGAAAGCTTCATGGACGAAAACGGCTATGCGAGCGTAGATGAGATGATCGGCCTCGCCTCGAAACGGTCGGTGAAGGACTATTCCGAGCAGTTCTCGAAAAACCGCATCCACGCGGTCGTCAATGACGACACCTGCAAGAACCCGACCTGCAACATCTGCATTCAGGTCTGCTTCTACGAAGCCCTGTCGCAGACCCCGGAAGGCACGGTCGAGGTGCATGCCGGCAATTGCATCGGCTGCGAGCTTTGCATGGATGTCTGCCCGTTCGATTCGATCGAGATGCGGGAAACCTCGCCCGCCCAGCTTGACGCCGGTTTCTTCAACATCCCGGCGGATGTCTACGAGAAGGACAAGTTCAAGACCCGGCGCAACAACATGGCCACCATCCGCGCCAACAGCCCCAAGTTCAACAAGGAACCTGCCGAGTAAGGAGACGATCATGGCCGTCAACAAGGAACACCGGGAATTCTACCAGCTCGACATGGACAGCGGCTGGGAAACGCCAAAGGGCTACCCGTCCGGGATCAAGCAGAAGATTCTGTCCGGCCATCTCGACATGGAGAACCGGCAGGGCGGCTGGACCCGGCTTCTGAAGTTCGAGCCGGGGACCTATACCACCGTTCCCTTCGAACATGACTACTGGGAAGAGGTCTTCGTGATCAAAGGCGACATGTGGGTCGGCAACGACGGCCCCTCGGGTGGCGAACGGTTCGGCCCCTTCACCTATTGCGTCCGCCCGCCACATGTCGCGCATGGCCCGTTCCGCACCGAGGAAGGCTGCCTGCTGCTGGAACAGCATTACTACGACCCGCAGTAAGCCCTGCACCTTTCCTGACCGCCCCGCTTCGGGGCGGTCTTTCCTTGCGGTACCCCGACATGATCCAGAACCTGCCCGCCCTTTCGCGCAAGTTGACCAAAGGCAGCCTGCAAAGCGCCGATCTGGTGCAAGAGGCGCTCTCGCGCATCGCCGACCCGGCGGGGCAGGGCGAAGTCGTGTTCCTGCGCAGCTACCCCGACGCCGCGAGGGCGCAGGCAGACTGGATCGACGCGGCGCGCGCCAAGGGGATCGCGCTGCCGCCTTTCGCCGGGGTGCCTCTGGCGATCAAGGACCTGTTCGACGTGCGCGGAGAGGTGACGACCGCCGGGTCGCGGGTGCTGGACGATCAGCCGCCCGCCACGGCCGACGCCACCATCGTCGCGCGCCTGCGCGCGGCCGGGTTCGTCATCGTCGGCAAGAACAACATGACCGAGTTTGCCTATTCCGGGCTTGGCATCAACGCCCATTTCGGCACGCCCCGAAACCCGCACGACAGGGCGGCGCATCGCATCCCCGGCGGCTCCTCCTCCGGCGCGGCGGTGGCGGTGGCCGAGGGGATGGTACCTGCCGCCATCGGCACCGATACCGGCGGATCGTGCCGCATCCCGGCGGCGTTCTGCGGTGTCGTGGGGTTCAAGCCGACATCGACCCGCGTGCCGAAGGAGGGCACCGTGCCGCTGTCGAAATCGCTCGACTGTATCGGCCCCTTCGCCAATTCCGTCTCTGACTGCGCCGTCCTCGATTCCATCCTGTCGGGCGGAACCGGGGAGGATGTGGAGTCTTTCCCCGAAGGCGGCCTGCGGCTGGCCGTACTGGACGGCTATGTGACCGAGCATCTGGATGACGCGGTCGCCGCCGCTTACGAGAAGGTGCTGACCCGGCTATCGAGTAGGGGCGTGCGGCTCATGCCGCTGACCATCGCCGAACTGGCAGAGCTTCCGAAGATCAACGGCAAGGGCGGCCTCGTCGGGGCCGAGGCCTTTGCCTGGCACAAGCCGTTTCTGGAAACGCGGGCCGGGTTCTACGACCCCTGGGTCCGGGAACGCTTCAGCGCCGGTCAGTCGCAAACCGCCGAGGACTATATTCGCACGGTCGAGGCGCGCGCGAAGATGCGCGCGCTGGTGGCCCGCAAGACCGAAGCTTTCGACGCGCTGATCCTGCCCACCGTGCAGATCGTCGCGCCCACGCTGGAAAGCCTTGCGGACCCCGCGAGATCGGCGGCGACGAACCTTCTTTGCCTGCGCAATACCGCTGTCGGCAATTTCCTCGACCTGCCCGCGATCTCCATCCCCTGCCACGGGGAGGGGGCGCTGCCGGTGGGCGCGATGTTGATGGGGCGGACGGGCGGGGACCGCAGGCTTCTGTCCATCGCGCGGGGACTGGAAGGCACCATCCGGGGCCGCTAACCGAAAGGGTCAATCATGTCAGCCAGGGTCGAATTCGACGCAACCTTCACCTCTCGCGACGGGAAAGAACGCGACAGGGTCACCATCGAAAAGGTTATCGTCGGCGGCTGGACCGGCCGCGACAAGGCGGCCCTTCAGCATCACATCGACGAACTGGCCAAGATTGGCGTCAAGCCGCCCGCGAAGACGCCGCTTTTCTACCGCGTCGGCGTGTCGCGCCTTTCGGTGGCCGACGCCATCGAGGTGATCGGCGACGGGTCGAGTGGTGAGGTCGAATATGTCCTTCTCAAACACAAGGGTCGGATCTGGGTCGGCGCGGGATCGGACCATACCGACCGTGTGGTGGAGCATATGGGGATCACGGTGGCCAAGCAGCTTTGCGACAAGCCCATCGCGACCGAATTCTGGCCGCTGGATGAGGTCGAGGGGCATTGGGACCGGATCCTGATCCGCTCCACCATCCACGAGGCGGGCGGGGAGGTCGTCTATCAGGACGGCGGCGTGGCGGGGCTCTTGTCGCCCGCCGAACTGCTTGGCCATCTGAAGGCGGATGGCGGCGAACTGGCCGAACACACCCTGATGTTCGGCGGCACCTGCGGCACCATCGGCGGCGTCCGGTTCAGCCCGCGCTTCGCGCTTGACCTTATTGACCCGGTGCTGAACCGCCGGATTTCGCACGCCTATGACGTCGTTCCGGTGCCGATCCTGGGATAGGAATTGCCATCTCTGATTTTACGGAGTATACTTCCTAAAAATGAGAGGTGATTCATGACCTATGTCGTCACGGAGAACTGCATCAACTGCAAGTTCCAGGACTGCGTCACGGTCTGCCCCGTGGACTGCTTCTATGAGGGGGAGAACTTTCTGGTCATTCACCCCGAGGAATGCATCGACTGCGGCGTCTGCGAACCCGAATGCCCGGCCGACGCGATCCGCGCCGATACGGAGCCGGGGTTGGACGAATGGCTGGCCCTCAACGCGAAATACGCCGACATCTGGCCGAATATCACCGAGATCGGGACCGTGCCGCCCGACGCCGAGGACTGGAACGGCAAGCAAGGCAAGGCAGGGCTTCTCATCACCGGCGCGGCGCCGCCAGAACCCCACGCGCAAAAGCCGATCTATGAGGCGGGTGAGATGCCCGATGATGCCGATGCCGAACATTATGAGGTAGACGGCGCCGCCGTTCCCTTCCCCGAACCCGAATCGGACGCCAGCATCGTCCGGCTGGACCCGATCGACACTGGTGAGCCCGAGGGCTTTGAGGTGGACGGGCTGCGCGTGATCCCCAGAC
>DAIOXI010000006.1:0-11082 GCA_036758045.1 Albidovulum sp. | reverse complement strand
GACTGCCCCCCGGACCAACCTTTCCCGAACCGGAGACCCCCATGACCGTCGCCCCCAACCCGGCCGCCGCGCCCGCCCTGACCATGCCCGATGCCCAGACCGTGCTGAGCGTTCGGCACTGGGATGACCGGCTGTTTTCCTTCCGCGTCACGCGGCCGTCCAGCTTCCGCTTTCGGTCGGGCGAATTCGTGATGATCGGCCTGCCGGGCGATAACGGCAAAGCGATCCTGCGCGCCTATTCCATCGCCTCGCCCTTCTGGGACGAGGAGCTTGAGTTCTACTCGATCAAGGTCCCCGACGGCCCGCTGACCTCGCGCCTGCAAGAGATCAAGGTCGGCGATCAGGTGATCGTCAGGACCAAGCCGACCGGCACACTTGTCATCGACGCGCTTCTGCCCGGCAAGCGGCTTTGGATGATCTCCACCGGCACCGGCGTAGCACCCTTCGCAAGCCTTATGCGGGAACCGGAGACCTATGAGAAATTCGACAGCGTCATCCTGACCCAGACCTGCCGCTTGAGGAGCGAGCTGGACTATGGCGACGATCTGGAACGGCGGCTGGCCGAGGACCCCCTGGTGGGGGAGGAAGCCGCCGTCAAGTTCCGCCGCTACGCCACCACGACGCGCGAACACTCAGACAGAATGGGGCGCGTCACCGACCTGATCGAAAGCGGCAAGCTCTTTGCCGACCTTGGCGTTCCGCCGCTTGATCCGGCGCATGACCGGGTGATGATCTGCGGCTCGATGGCGCTGAACCTCGACATGAAGCGGCTATTGGAGGCGCGCGGGTTTGGCGAAGGGGCGAACAGCAAGCCCGGCGAATACGTCGTCGAACGCGCCTTCGTCGATTGAGGCTTGCCCGCCCTAGCGGGAGAAGCGCGCCTTCAGCACCGACCAGAGCATCCCAAGGACGCTGAGCCGCCTCGCCGGTCCGGCCTCATCCCCCGACAGGACGGCATCGCAATTGGCCGCGAACTGCGCCAGGGTATAATCGACAAATCCGGTGATAAGCTCCGGCCGGTTGAACTGCGCCAGCATGCCGTCGATCTCGAACCGAAGCTCGACGTCTGCCCGGCTTGCCTGCGGGGTCGCGCCTTCCGCGATGGCATAGCGCAGTTCCCCAAGGACCTTCGACTTGCCCAGCTTGTCGTCGCCCTGGCCCCGGATCGCCCCGGCGCGGGCGGCATCGTCATTCTCATAGGTGCCGCGCCCGCCAAAGCGCGCCCGGATCGGGCCAAAGCGAATCTCGACCGCGCCGGTGAAGCTTTCGGCATCAAGGCTCTCCACCGTCGCGCCGGGGATGCAGGGCGCCGCGCGCGCCGGGTCGCGGAACAGCGCCCAGACGGCATCCGGCGCGTGGTTCAGGGCAAAGCTGCGCCTGACCACGGTCCAGCCGCCCTCGGTCGAAACGGAGCCTTTCGGGGCGGACGGGGTGGGTGCTGCGGCGGCCTCGACCGGCTCGAACGGCGCGAAGGGCTTGGTGTTCCGCGCCGGGGCAGGGGGGGCGGAGGTCGACACATCCGCACCCTTCGCCGCGATGACCTCGGAAATGGCCCCGACGATCCCGACATAGCCGGTGCAGCGGCAGAGATTGCCGCTCAGCTCATGCCGGATCGTGGCCTCATCGGCGGTGTCGAACCGGGCGACGATGTCCCGCGCGGTCGCCAGCATTCCCGGCGTACAAAACCCGCATTGCAGAGCGTGGTGCCGGCTGAAGGCATCGCGCAACTGGTCCATCACCGGGTCACCGCGATGCCCCTCGATCGTCTCGATCACCGCGCCGTCGCAGGCATGGGCATAGGTGATGCAGGACCGCACCGGCCTGCCGTTCATCATCACGGTGCAGGCGCCGCAGACGCCCTGTTCGCAGGCAAGATGCGTGCCGGTCAGGTCGAGATGGTCGCGCAGCACCTCGGCCAGTTGGGTGCGGGGCGAAACAGTGACGGCGCAATCCTCGCCATTGACGGTCAGGGTCAGGGTCTCAGGCATCGGAAAGGGCCTCTGTCACGGCGCGGGAATGGGCGACGGCGAGTTGGTGGATCTTCACGTCGGAGAGGTTGAGGCCACTGGCGCGTAGCACGGTCTTGACGGTGTCAAGTGGCGGGACGGCACCTGTCGTCGCGATCTGCCGGGCAAGTTCCACACTGACCAAAGGCGCGCCGCCGGTCGATCCGAAGACGACGCGGCAGGTGCGGCTTGCGGGATCGGCGACGAAAGCGGCGATGGCATCCGCGAATTCGCCCACCTTGCGGCAGATCTTGTAATAGCCCCAGCGCGCCGCAGCCGAGTAACGGGGGATGCGGATGGTTGTCAGAACCTCATCCTCCGCCATCGCGGTGCGATAGGCGCCCAGCATGAAACCCGCCATCGGTATCTCTCGGGTGCCGCCATCGCCCCGCACCACCAGCACGGCCCCCAGCGCCGTCATCGCCGTGACCCAGTCGGCGGCGGGATCGGCATGGCAGAGGCTGCCGCCGATGGTGCCGCGGTTGCGCACGGCACGGTAGGCGATGCCCGAGGCGACATGGCGCAACATGCCCGCTATCGGGTCCTGCACCTCGCCATCCTCGATCCGCGCATGGGTGACGGCGGCGCCGATTTCCACATGGCCCTCGGTCTGGCGGCTGTCGGCAAGACCCGGCAGGACGGTGACATCTACCAGCCGCGACGGCCGGGCGAGCCGCAGGTTCAGCATCGGGCCAAGAGACTGCCCGCCGCTGATAAGCTTGGCGCCGTGATCGTCCCCACGCAGCGCCGCTTGCGCCGCCTCCACGCTCGCGGGCCTGGTGATCTGAAACGGGGCGGGTTTCATTCGGCAGCCTCCCGCGCTGCACCGGCGCGAAGGATCGCGCCCAGCACCTTTTCAGGCGTCGCCGGGATGGCGTTGATTTCCACCCCCAAGGGCGCCAGCGCATCATTGATCGCGTTGACGATGGCGCCCCCCGGCGCGATGGCCGCGCCTTCGCCGACGCCCTTGATCCCGTGGCGCGTATAGGGCGACAGTGTTTCCGCATGGCCAAGCCGGAAATGCGGAAGCTCTGCCGGGCCGGGCAGGACATAGTCGGCGAGGGTAGAGGTCAGGGGCTGCCCGTTGGCATCGTAAAGCACCTCTTCGAAAAGCGCGGTCCCGATGCCCTGCGCCGCGCCGCCATAGGCCTGCCCCTCAAGGATCAGGGGATTCACCCGGCGCCCGCAATCCTCGAAGATAAAGAAATCCTCGATGGCGACCTAGCAGGTAACGGGATCGACCTCGACGATGGCGGCGTGGGTCGCGTAGGTGAAGACGCCGGTGTCGATCTCCGGCTTGTAGCCCTCGGTCACCTCAAGCCCCGCCGTTTCCACATCCTCGGGCAGCTGGTCGGGACGCAGATACCAGGCCCGCGCGATATCCTCGAACCCCACATGCGCCTTTCCGAACCACGCCTTGCCGTCGGACAGGCGAATGTCGCCGGGCTTGCATTGCAGGAGATGCGCGGCGTGGGTTTTCACCCGCCCGGCCAGAACCTCCGCCGCCTTCGACACCGCGCCCCCCGCCATGACCATCCCGCGTGACGCATAAGCGCCGGTCGAATAGGGTGTCACGCCGGTGTCGCCCATCGTGACGTTGATCCGGCCGATGTCGACCGTCAGCCATTCGCTCGCCACCTGCGCGAGCGTGGTTTCAAGGCCCTGACCGAAGCTGTGATTGCCCGACCGCACCTCGACGGAGCCAGAGGGCGTGATCTTGACCATCGCCTGTTCGTAGCCCGGTACAAGCGGCAGACCCCATGCCGCGAAGACCTTGGTCCCGTGCGCCGACTGTTCGGTGAAGGTCGAAAACCCGATGCCGAGCAAACGGCCCTGCGCGCGGGCGGTTGCCTGACGGGCGCGAAACCCGGTCAGGCCGATATGCCGTTCCGCCTGCGCCACGCTTTCGGGATAATCGCCGCTGTCGTAGAATTTCC
The DNA here is from genome assembly GCA_036758045.1 of Albidovulum sp. Taxonomy (GTDB): domain Bacteria; phylum Pseudomonadota; class Alphaproteobacteria; order Rhodobacterales; family Rhodobacteraceae; genus Albidovulum. The sequence goes on along the minus strand of DAIOXI010000006.1, from coordinate 7,139 downwards.
TTGTCACATTGGTGAAGGGCATCTTCCCCGCGGGGACGAGATTTTCCTTGCGAACCTCCGACGGTTCTCGCCCCACGGCGCGGGCGATGGCGTCGATGGTCAGTTCCATCGCGAAACAGACACCGGGGCGGGCGACACCGCGATAGGGGGTGAAGGCGGGCTTGTTGGTCGCGACCGAAAAGGTGCGGCAGCGATAGGTGCCGAAGTCGTAAGGGCCGGGCAGGTTGCCGCCCGCCTGCGCCGCCTCAAGACAGGCGGTGAAGGGCCAGACGGAATAGGCCCCGACATCAACGGTGATCTCCGCATCCATCCCCAGAAGGCGCCCGCGTTCATCGGCGAAGGCGGTCAGCTTGTAGTGGTGCTGGCGGGTATTCGCACCGGCGACGAGGTGTTCGCGCCGGTCCTCGGTCCAGCGGATCGGGCGGCCGGTCTTGCGCGCGACCCATGAGACGGACAGCTCCTCAGGCTGAAGCACGCATTTATAGCCAAAGCCGCCACCCACATCGGGCGCGATGACGCGGACCTGCCCCTGATCGAGGCCAAGGCATTCCGAAATGCCGGTGCGGATCAGATGCGGCACCTGGGTCGAGGTATAGACGACAAGCTGGCCCGCCTTCTCATCCCAATGGGCAAGCGTTCCCTTGCCCTCCATCGGGTTCATGCACTGGCGCGCGGTGGAATATTCCCGCTCGACCACCACCGGGGCGGTCTTGCGAAGGGCCTCTATGTCGCCGTCGAAGAAGGTGGTGAGGAAAAGGTTGTTGCCCCAGTCTTCATGCAGCAGGGGCGCATCCGGCGCGCGCGCCTTCAGCGCGTCGATAACCGGGGGCAGGGGGTCGATCTCGACCTCCACCTGTTCGGCCAAGTCCTCGGCCTCGGCACGGGTGGGGGCGATGCAGATTGCCACGCATTCGCCGACGAAACGGACCTTGTCCTTCGCCAGCGGATATTGGTCCGAGGCGTTGTAGGTCGGCAGCGACGATTCGGCGCGGATCGGGCGGATGTCGGAGAGGTCAGCGGCGGAGAAGACCCGGTCCGCCATCCCCTCGGGCTTGCGGACAGCGCGGATGCGGCCATGCGCCACGGGGCTGCGGACAAAGGCGGCCTCCCACTGTCGCGGCAGCTTGATGTCGCCGACGAACTTTGCCTGCCCGTTCAGAAGCCGCCGGTCTTCCTTGCGTTCGACGCGTGCGCCAATTCCGGTGGTCAAGACCTGTTCCCTCCAGCCCCGGACCGTGCGATCCCTTGTTCCCGGAAGGGCAAGGGGGTTGCCGGACCCATGACGATTGGATCATAAAGGAAGCATACTGCATAATTCTTACGATGCAAGAAGCTCATGCCCGGACTTGTCTGGAAAGACCAAATGGGCAATAAGCGCAGGCTGCCCCTTCTGGCGCCGCCGCCCGCATCTCTAGTCTGCAACATAGCTGTGAGCAGGGACATGGAAAACACACCGAAAAAGACGGCGCGGCCGGGAAAAGTCAAAAGCCGGACCTATGAAGAGCTTTGGACCCGGCCCGGCTACCTGATCCGCCGCCTGCACCAGATCCATGTCGGCCTTTTCGCCGAGGAATGTGACGGTGAGGATATCACCCCGGTGCAATCGGCGATCCTGTCGGTCCTGCAAGGCGGGGAAGAGATGGACCAGCTGACGCTGTCCACCTCGGTGGGGATCGACCGCACCAGCGGCGCCGATGTGATCCGGCGTCTGGAACGCCGCGGGCTGGTCACGCGGATGCCGTCGGAATTCGACCGCCGCGCGAAGATCGTCAAGATCACCGATGCGGGCAAGGTCTTCATCAGGCGCGTGCGGCCCCGGATGGCCAGGGCGCAGGACCGGCTGATCGCGCCCCTCGACGATGATGAGCGCGAAGAGTTCTTTCGCCTGATCAACAAGCTTGTGGACGCCAATAACGAGGCGAGCCGCGCCCCGATGGGGACGATCTGACACCCGGCCGACGGCCTTTTGCCCTTGATCCGCTGCTGTTCCCGCCCGCTCCCGCAGGCCCCGATTCCATTCACGCAAGAAAATCGTTGCGTTTGAATGAAAGAGGAGCATACTTCGTAAATAGAAACCGATCGCGCCCCACGGGGTCCGGCCTGACCGGACGGCGGGAAGCGCGACAGAGACAACGGCAGGCGGGAAAACGCCCGCCGGACGAAGGGAGCGACGATTGACCCTATTGGCGCAATACGCCCTGACCGGAGTCGTGACCGGATGCTTCCTGATCCTGGCGACGATCGGCTTTTCGCTGACCCGGCAGGTCGAAGGGTTCCTCAACATCGCGCATGCGGAAATGCTGGGCGTGTCGGCCTTCATCACCTGGGGCCTGAACGCGGGGGCGGGCTGGCCGATCATCCCCTCGGCCGTGGTCGCCATCGTCGCGACCGCCGTCATCGGACTTTTCATCGGCCGCGTCGTCTATGACCCGATCCGAAAACTTGGTCCCGCCGTGGTGCTGATTTCCTCGGTCGGTGTCGCCTATGTGATCGCGGGGCTGATGCATGCGATCATCGGCACCGGCATCCGCACGCTCGATATTCCGCTGGCGACGACCTACAAGTTCTTCGGTCTCAGGATCACCAACTACCAGATGATCGTCGTCGGGCTTGCCGCGCTGACCGGCATCTCGCTGGCGCTGTTCCTCAACCGCACCAGGACCGGCCTTGCGATCCGGGCCATGTCGGCCAACCCCGAGCTTGCCGCCTCACGCGGGATCGACGTGCGCCAGACCTCGCGCGCCACATGGCTTCTGTCCTCGGGGCTGGCGGGGCTGGCCGGGGTGATGCTCGCCCTGATCGCGACACTGTCGACCGACATCGCCTTTCACCAGATCCTTCAGATCCTGGCCGTCGCGATCCTTGCGGGGCTCGGCTCGCTTTACAGCGTGATCGTGGCCGGGCTGATCGTCGGCATCGCCATGGACGTTTCGGTCTTCTGGATCCCCGCGGGCTACCGGCCGCTGATCGCCTTTTCGGTGGTCATCATCGCACTTCTGGTCCGGCCCGAGGGCCTGTCGATGAAGAGGCGCTCATGAACACCGTCTTCCAGATCGGCCTTACGGTGCTGATGTTCGGCAGCCTGTTTTCGGTGCTGACGCTGTCGCTGAACCTGCAATACGCGCGGGGGGGCATGATCAATTTCGGCACCGTCGCCTATTTCGCCGCGGGCGCCTATACCTATGCCATCGTCACGCAGGAGCCGCCGCATGGCCTGGACCAGTACCTTGTCGGGCTGGACATGCCCTGGTGGGTGGGTGTCATCGCGGCGGGTCTGGCGGCGATGGCCTTCGCGGTGCTGACCGGCTGGCCTACGCTGCGGCTGCGCGGCGAATACCTCGCCCTGACCACCTTCGCCTTTGCCGAGATGCTGAATTCGCTTCTGGTCAACGAACGCGGGATCGGCAACGGCACCGTCGGCCTTGCCAATGTCGAACGCCCCGATGCCAATATCCTTGGCCTGTCGGAAAACATCGTCTACGCGCTGGCCGCCTTTGCCCTGATGCTGGCCACGGCCTATGCGTTCCGCCGCCTTCTGGCCTCGCCCTATGGCCGCGCGGTCGATGCGATCCGGGATGATGAGGTGGCCGCGCAGGCCATCGGCAAGGACATCGCCCGGCTGCGGTTTCAGGTCTTCGTCATCTCCTCCATCCCCATCGGCTTTGCCGGCGCTCTTTACGCGATGATCACCACGCTGGTGAATCCCGACCTGTTCTCGGCCGAGGTCACATTCTTTGTCTGGATCGCGCTGGTCCTTGGCGGCGAACGCACGCTTCTTGGCGTGGTCATCGGCACCATGGCCCTTGTCGGGTTTCAGGAGGTGATCCGCGCCATTCCCTTCGAATCCGTCCGCGCGGCGGAAATCGCCGCCTCTGCCGAAGACATCGTGACCGGCATCCTCTTCATCGTGATCCTGCGCTGGCAACCCTTCTCTGCCCTCGCAAGACGGAGGCAGGCAGCATGACGCGCGATCTTCTCGTCGTCGACAAGGTCACCAAACGCTTCGGCGGGCTGAAGGCAGTCGGCGGCGATGCGGGGCTAAGCTTTTCGGTCCCCGAGGGCACGTTCCTGGGCCTGATCGGCCCCAACGGGGCGGGCAAGTCCACGACCTTCAACCTTATCTCGGGCGTCCTGAAACCGACCTCGGGCGCGGTCATTCTTGACGGCAAGGACCTGTCGGCGGCCCGCCCGTCAGACATTGCCTCTTACGGCCTTGGCCGCACCTTCCAGACCCCGCGCGCCTTCCCGTCGCTGACCGTTCTCGAAAACGTCATGGTCGGCGCGGACAATGAAGGCGAGACGCTTCTTTCGGTGCTGCGCGGCGGCTGGAAATCGCGGGAACGGGCCTTGCGCGACACGGCGGGAGACGTTCTGGAGAGGGTCGGGTTGAGCGAGCGCGTCAATGACGTCGTCGCCAACCTGTCGGGCGGCGAACTTCGGATGCTGGAGGTCGCGCGCCAGCTTGTCCGCGACCCGAAGATCCTGCTTCTGGACGAACCGACCGCCGGGGTCGATCCCAGCCTTCAGGCGAAACTCAGCCGCATCCTCGTCGATCTTCATGGGGAAGGGCGCACGCTCGTCGTGGTCGAACACAACCTGCACTTCTTGTTGCAGATCGCCGATTCCGTCGTGGTGCTTCAGAACGGGGAACTGCTCTCCAAGGGGACCCCGGGTGAGATCAAGGCGGATGACAAGGTCATCGCAGCCTATCTGGGGGCCGATCATGCAGCTTGAGGTCAAGGCGCTGAAATCCGGCTATGGCAAGGTCCAGATCCTGCACGGGATCGACCTGATCGCGCCTGCGGGGGAAATCACCGCCGTTCTCGGCCCCAACGGCGCGGGCAAAAGCACGCTGATGAAAACCATCGCCGGGCATCTGCCGGTGATGGCGGGGGAAATCCGCTACCGGGGCAATTCCCTTGCCGGCCACACGGCGCTGTCGGTCTGCAAGGAGGGGATCGGCTATGTTCCGCAGGAAAGGAACGTATTCGCCGAACTGACGGTGCGCGACAATCTCTCTGCCGCCGCGCTTGCCTTCGAAGGCGCGCAGGAGCGGATCGAAGAGGTGCTGCGGCGCTTTCCCATCCTTGGCGAACGCGCGGGGCAACTGGCCTCTACCCTGTCGGGTGGGGAACGCCAGACGCTGGCCATCGCCATGGCGCTGGTCGCCGGACCTGACGTCCTGATCCTCGATGAGCCGACGGCGGGGCTGGCGCCCATCTTCGTCGACCGGATCGTGTCATGGGTGCGCGAACTCGCCCAGGACGGGATGGGCGTGATCTGGGTCGTCGAACAGAACCCCGAAAAGATCCTGGCCTCATCTGGCACCGCCTATGTCGTCGATGCCGGCCGCAACTCCGAGACCATCGAAGCAAGACAGCTCCTTGAACCCGGCCGGCTCGAAGAGGTCCTGCTTCAAGTCCACTAAGAGAAAATAACAGGGAGAACTGAAATGAAGAATGCTGTGTCTATCAAGGGTGCCCTTCTGAAATCCACCCTGCTTGCGGGGGCAGTCGTGGCCTCGACCGTCGCGGCACGGGCCGAGGAGGTGACCATCGGTGTCCTCGTGCCGCTGACCGGCGAACTTGGCGAATTCGGCAAGATCGTCGCCGGCGCGGTGGAACTTGGCGTGGCCGAGGTCAACGCGGCGGGCGGCACCAAATGCGGCAACCTGCGCACCGTCATCGCCGATACCGGCGGCAACCCGGAGGTCGGCATCCGCGAGGCCACCAAGATGATCGAAAGCGAAGGCGCCGTCGCCGTCGTCGGCCCGACCTCGGGCGTGATGGTGGCGCTGGTCGATCTGGCGAAGCGGACGAAGACCGTGATCATGTCGCCCTATGCCGGGACCATCACGCTGAACGAACTGGGCGGCGATTACGTCTACCGGACCGTGTCCTCGGACCTTGGTGACGGTGCCGCCTCGGGCCTCTGGCTGACCGACAAGGGCTACACGCGCGTGGCCTTCATGGTGCAGAACGAGGAATCCACCATCTCCCCCGCTCAGGTGGCGCAGGACAAGCTGAAAGCCTCGGGGATCGAACTGACGGACTATATCATCTACAACCCCGGCCAGCCCTCCTATCAGGCAGAGCTTGTCTCGGTCCTCGCGCATGAACCGGACGCGATCTACCTTGCGGGCGGGCAGGAATCCGGTGTGACCGTCATCAAGGAGGCCACCGCAGGCGGGTTCGAGGGCGAATGGCTCTTCACCGCCGACCTCGCCGTGCCGGAGATATTCGACGCTGTCGGCGCGCAATACCTCAACGACCGGGCCTATGTCGAATTCGCGGATTCCGACAGTTCGCTGCCGGAATACAAGGCGTTCGAGGCGCTTTATCAGGAGAAGAAGGGCGGCGAGCCGGGGCCCTTCGCGTCGAACTCCTTCGACATGGCGACGCTGATCGCGCTGTCGCTGGAAAGCGCGGGGTCCTGCACCGGCGAGGGGATCAACAGCGTGATCCGCGATGTGGCCGATGGTGGTGAGGCGGTGGGTTCCTTTGCCGCCGGGAAAGAGGCGATCGCGGCCGGGAAGGACATCAACTACGAAGGTGCCTCCGGCCCGCTGGCCTTTGACGAAAGCGGCACGCCGGACGGCGCCTATTCGATCCAGCAGGCCAAGGACGGCAAGTGGGTGAACGTGAAGTTCTACCCCGCCAGCGCCTTCGAATAAGGCCCGCCCAAGCCATGACGACACCCCCCGTCCGCCATGACGGGGGGTGTTCGTATTCCGGGGCGCATCGGGGATGAGGGCGACCGCCTCAAGCCATGCCGCGATGCTGGCGGTTTCGGCGCTGGTGGCCGGGTCGTTCAGCCTTGGCGCGATGGCCGCCCCGCATATCGCGCCGCTGGCGCTGACGACGCTGCGCTTCGCGTTGGCGGCGGTGGTGCTGTGGGCATTCCTCCGCCTGCGGAGCGAAGGGGTGCCTGCCGCCGCCTTCCGCGCGCATGGCCGTTGCGGTCTGGATCGCGACGCTTGGCGCGCTCTGGGTGATCTTTCGCGCCGACTTCGCCGCCCCCATGTCCTTCCAGCTTGGCCGGGGGGGGGCGATCTATTTCCTCGGCTGCGTCGCGCATTCGCTCTACATCCCGCTAATCCGCATCCTCAACCGCGGCGACGGCGCGCTGGTCTTCACCCT
>DAIOXI010000005.1:17087-40556 GCA_036758045.1 Albidovulum sp. | reverse complement strand
CTTGGTGTGGTTCTTTTCCTCGGCGGCGATCTGGAAATCGAGGTTCAGCGCCTGAAAGACGGGTTCGCCGGGGATCTCTCCGCCATCGGGGTTCCAGTCCTTCAGTGCGACGACGGTGCGCGGCAGCGTGTCGCTGACGATCTGGTTCTCGACCGAGCGGAACAGCATGTCCGCGATCGGCGCGATGAAGGTCACGAGAACGAAGATCAGCAGCGGCGCAATCAGCATCAGCGCGCGGATCTTCTGGCGTCTCAGCGCCCGCGCCAGACTTTTCTTCAGCGGCGTGCCGTCGGCAGCCAGCATCGGGCCGTCCTGGGTGATGTCGCTCATCGCTCCCCCGTCAGTCGTCAGGTCTTCAGAAATTGCAAAACGAATGGAGTGGAAGGGGCCGTCACCGGCCCCTTCCACGTCAGCGGGTTACTTCGCAAGCCAGGCCTGGAACTTCGCATCCAGATCGTCGCGATGGTCGGCCCACCAGGGGAAGTCCATCATGATGACGTTGGTCGCATTTTCCGGGTTGTTCGGCATGTGCGGCGCCATGTCGATACCCAGTTCGGCATGCGTGCTGACCAAGGGCACCGAGGACGCCCGCGCCGGACCGTAGGAGATATACTTGGCCTGATCGGCAAGACGCTGGGTGTCAGTGCCGAAATACAGGAACTCCTCAACGGCCTTCAGCCGGTCTTCCGGCAGGCCGGCCGGAATGATCCAGCCATCGACGTCGTAGATCTCGCCATCCCAGAGCATCGATACCGGCTGCTTCTGCTCGGCGATGACCGAGAAGAGACGACCGTTATAGGTGCTGCCGATCACGACTTCGCCGTCGGCCAGAAGCTGCGGCGTTTCGGCACCGGCCGACCACCACACGGTCTGGGACTTGATCGTGTCGAGCTTCTTGAGCGCCCGGTCGACACCTTCGTCGGTGGCCAGCACGTCATAGAGATCTTCCTTGGCAACGCCGTCGCAGTAGAGCGACCATTCCATGTTGTAGATAGGCCCCTTGTAGAGGCTCCGCTTGCCGGGGAATTTCTCCAGATCGAAGATGTCGCAGACCGAGGTTGGTTCTGCGCCGTTCCAGGCGGCGACATCGTTGCGATAGCCGAAAGTGATCGAATAGACGATCTGCGGGATGAAGCAGTCGGACAGAAGCGTGTCGCCGAAGTCATCCGTCGGCGAGGTGCCATCGGGGGCCGGGGCCAGCATATTGTCGTAGTCGATCTCCATCGCCAGACCCTCATCGCATAGACGCATCGCGTCGGCGATGGTCACGTCGACCAGGTCCCAGGTCAGGTTTCCGGCTTCGTTCATGGCACGCAGCTTGGACACCGCCTCACCAGAGCTTTCGTCCCATACGACCTTAACGTCGGGATGCTCGGCCATGTAAGGCTCGACATAGGCCTTACGCTGCGAGTCCTGATAGGCGCCGCCCCAGGACACGAAGGTCAGGTCGATCGCCGACGCCGCACCGGCCGCGAGCGTCAGCGCGCTGGAGGCGAGGAGGATGGAGGTCAGTTTCATCGTTTGCTCCCTGTTACATTCCCGTCATGTGATGTTTCGACCCGTGTCCACGGGACAGGCACAGGTCGATTCGTGCGCTCAGGCGTCAAGCGCCCGGCAATCGCTCGGCAGCCAGCCGATCTCGATCTGGTCACCCGGCTGCATCCGCTTCTGGTCGGGCGCGTTGCGCGTCTTGACCACGAAGTCGTCATTCCCCGCGACGCGCAGGCGCGTGCGGTAGATATCGCCCATGTAGATGAATTCGAGCACCTCGGCCTTGAGCGTATGCGCCCCCGGCTGCAAGCGGGCCTTGTTGGTTTCCACCCGCTCGGGCCGGATCGAAACGCGGGTGCGCTCCCCGGCCTTTGAGACGTTGACGGGCTTGCAGTCGATCAACTCGCCACCGTCGAGCTTGACCACCGCGATGTCGCCCTTGATCTCCTGCACCACGCCTTCGAGGGTGTTGTTTTCCCCGATGAACTGGGCGACGAAGCTGTTTTCCGGCTCTTCGTAAAGGACCGCAGGCGGGGCAAGCTGCTGAATCCGGCCGTCGTCGAAGACGGCGACATTGTCGGACATGGTCAGCGCTTCGGTCTGGTCGTGGGTGACATAGACCGTGGTGATGCCAAGCTCATGGGCGAGGCGCGTGATCTCGAACTGCATGTGTTCGCGAAGTTGCTTGTCGAGCGCGCCGAGCGGTTCGTCCATCAGCACGAGTTCCGGTTCGAAGACCAGCGCGCGGGCCAGCGCGATGCGCTGCTGCTGGCCGCCGGAAAGCTGGGCCGGACGGCGGCCGCCGAAAGCGCCCATCTGCACCATGTCCAGCGCGCGCTTGACCTTCTGTTCCCGCTCGCTCTTGCCAAGCTTGCGCACCTCAAGCGGAAAGGCGAGGTTTTCAGCCACCGTCATATGGGGGAAGAGCGCGTAGTTCTGAAACACCATCCCGATGCCGCGCTTGTGCGGCGGGATGTTGTTGATCTCGCGCCCGGCGAGGCGGATTTCGCCATGTGTCGCCGTCTCGAACCCGGCCAGCATCATCAGGCAGGTGGTCTTGCCTGACCCCGATGGTCCGAGCATCGTCAGGAATTCCCCCTTGCCGATCGAAAGATTGAGATCCTTCACGACAAGGTTTTCACCGTCATAGCTTTTCTGAACGTGATCAAATTCGACGAATGCGGCGTCACCGCCGGTCGGTGCATCGGTCAAACTCGGGCTCCCCATTGTGTTTTTTTGAGTCTTTTTAATCCCGTGTGACGACTAAAACGGAATCGAATCCGGTTTTCAACCCGTTCTTTTCGGTCGTCAGCGGGGCGGAACATCGCCGGAAATCACCTCGTCGTCATGCCGTTTGCGACGTCTTAGCATGCGCAAGCGACACCTGCGAAATGAAATCCGCGGTGCTAGCGCGAACAGTCCCGCGACCTTTGTGCCGACCTGCCCGAAATGGCATCCGGCAGCCGGGATCGTAGTCACGGCGCGCACGGATCGGGGCGGCCCCGGTCCTGGGCCCGCCCCGAAATATCGTTCGCACGCACCCGGAAAGCGGGTCTGCGCGGCGTCAGATATCCTTCACCAGCCGCAACGCGTCATAGATGGCGGCATGGGTGTTGCGCGCCGAAACCGCGTCGCCGATGCGGTAGAGCTGAAAGCCGCCCTCCTGCCCGCCGCCCACCGTCTGCGGTCGCCCCTCGATCAGCGCGTCATAGTCCACCTCGCCGTGGTTCGAGGACAGCGGCTTCAGCGCGAAATACAGATCGTCCAGCGGCAGCGTGCCGTGGTTGATGACGATCTGATCGTAGTGCTTTTCCTTGACAAGCGGCATGTAATCCGACCCGATCGTCGCCTTCAGTTGATTGCCGTCCCTCGCCACAGAGGTGAGACGATAGGTCACGGTAAAGGTCACGTCCTTGTCCTGCATCGACCGCATGTAGGGCACTAGGTTCATGGCCATCACGTCTGGCGCGAAGCTGCGGTCGGGGGTCATGATTTCCACCTTCGCGCCAGCCTTCGCGGCAATCTCGCCCGCCTGAAGGCCGGAATGGTCGCCCGCGTCGTCGTAGATCAGGACATTCGTGCCCGGCTTCACATCGCCCGAGATAAGGTCCCAGGAGGACACGACAAGGTCGTTGCCCGCCTCAAGGACATCGGTATGCGGCAGGCCGCCGGTGGCGACGATCACCACATCGGGGTTCAGCGCGGTCACGTCGTCGGCCTCGGCCCAGGTGTCGAAGCGGAATTCGACGTCGCGGGCGGCGCATTGGGACATGCGCCAGTCGATGATGCCGATCATCTCCTTGCGGCGCGGGCTTTGCGCGGTCAGGCGGACCTGGCCGCCGGGTTGCGAGGCCGCCTCGAACACCGTTACGGCATGGCCACGCTCGGCGGCGACGCGGGCGGCCTCAAGCCCCGCGGGTCCGGCGCCCACGATCACCACCTTCTTGCGCGTCGCGGCGGGGGCGATGTCATGCGGCATGGTCAGTTCGCGCCCGGTGGCGGCGTTGTGCATGCAATGCGCGTCACCGGCCTGGTAGATCCGGCTATGGCATTAGGTCGCGCCGACGCAGGGGCGGATGTCATCCTCGCGCCCCTCGATGATCTTCCGCACGACATGCGGGTCGGCCATATGCGCGCGCGTCATGCCAACCATGTCCAGCTTGCCGCTGGCGACGGCGTGGCGGGCGGTGGCGACATCGGGGATACGCGCGGCGTGGAAGGTGGGCATCCCGACCTCGGCCCGGATGCGGCCCGCGAAATCCAGATGCGGGGCGGATTTCATGCCCTGCACCGGGATCACGTCGGTCATCGCCGGGTCGGTGTGGATCTGGCCGCGGATGATGTTGAGGAAATCGACATTGCCGCTGTCACGGAACATCTTGCCGATCGCCACGCCCTCATCCTCGGTGATGCCGCCTTTCGCGGTCTCATCCGCCGTGTAGCGGACGCCGATCAGGAACTTGTCTCCGGTCCGTTCGCGGATCGCGGCGGTGACCTCCAGCGCGAAGCGCGCCCGGTTTTCAAGGCTGCCGCCATAGGGCGCGTCCAGTTCGTTGGTCAGGGGCGACATGAACTGATCCATCAGGTGACCGTAGCATTCAAGCTCCACCCCATCGAGACCGGCGGCGGCCATCCGTTCGGCCGCATCCGCATAGTCGCGGATGATCCGGGCGATATCCCAGTCCTCCATCTTCTTCGGGAAGGCGCGGTGGGCCGGTTCGCGCTGATGCGAGGTGGTGAGCGCGGGCAGCCAGTCGCCCTTGTTCCAGTGGGTCCGGCGGCCAAGGTGGGTCAGCTGGATCATCACCGCGCAGCCGTGGTCATGGCATTCGTCGGTCAGCTTCTTCATCCAGCCCACAACCTCATCCTTGTAGGCGAGGATGTTGTTGAAGACCGGCGGGCTGTCCTTCGACACCGCGGCAGAGCCTGCCGTCATGGTCATGGCGATCCCGGCCTTGGCGCGTTCGACGTGATAGGCGCGGTAGCGGTCCTTGGGCATGCCCGCCTCGGGATAGGCCGGTTCATGGCTGGTCGTCATGATGCGGTTCTTCAGCGTCAGGTGCTTCAGTTGATAGGGCTGAAGAAGCGGATCGTTCGAGGCCATGCCATTCTCCCTTGTGCTTGCCCGAGACTCGCCGGGCGCTGGAATCGTTCGTATGCGGGGTTGAGCAGGCATGATATCTCAAAATCGACATAAGTGTCGATTTTATTCGACACGAGGTACACAAAGCGGTCTAAGAGGGGACATGGAGAGCGAAGAACCCCTTGCGCGCGGCTGGCGCGGGACAGAGGACGGCTGGATCGCCGCCGCCTATGACATGCTGATCGAAGGCGGGGTCGAGGCGGTGAAGATCCTGCCGCTCGCCAAGCGGTTGCGGCTGTCGCGGACCAGCTTCTACTGGCACTTCGCGGATCGCGAGGCGCTGCTGGCCGCCCTTGTGAGGCGCTGGCAGGACAAGAACACAGGCAACCTGATCCGCCAGACGGACCTGCCCGCGCCGACCATCGCGGCGGCGCTTCTGAACCTGTTCGACTGCTGGATTTCGCCCGCCCTGTTCGATTCGCGGCTTGAGGCGGCGATGCGCGACTGGGCGCGGACCGATGCCGCGCTGAGAGAGGCGTTTGCGGATGCCGATGCCCGGCGCACCGCCGCGATCCGGGCGATGTTCGAACGCCATGGCTTTGGCGCCGATGAGGCCGACATCCGCGCCAGCGCGATCTACCTGACGCAGGTGGGCTATATCGCGCTGGGGACGACCGAAAGCCTTGAACGGCGGCTGGAGCGTATCCCGACCTATATCGAGACCTTTACCGGCCAGCGCGCGACCGAGGACGAACTGGCCGTCTTCGCGGCCCGCCACCTGAAGGGTTGACGCCTATCCCCGGATCGCGTCGATCATGCGCTGGACATTGTCCGGGTCGGCATCGGGCGTGATGCCGTGGCCAAGGTTGAAGATATGCGGCCCGCCGGAAAAGGCACGCACGACGCGCTTCGTCTCGGCCACCAGTTCCTCGCCCCCCGTCACCAGAAGCCGCTGGTCGAGGTTGCCCTGCACACAGCCGTCCTTCTGGACATGCGCCGCCGCCCAATCGGCGGAGACAGAGGAATCGAGCGCGACGCAATCGGCGCCGGTGGCGCGCGCAAACCCCTCGTAGCGCGGTCCGGCCTCACGCGGGAAGGCGATGACCGGCAGGCCGGGGTGGCGCGCCTTCAGCGCGCCGATGATCCGCCTGGCGGGCGCAAGGGCGAAATCGTCGAAATCCTGCCCTTTCAGCGACCCGGCCCAGCTGTCGAACAGCTTGATGACCTCGGCCCCTGCCTCGACCTGCGCGGAGAGGTAGGCGATGGTGCCTTCGGTCAGGATGTCGATCAGGCCCTGAAAGGTCGCGCGGTCAGAGGCCTTCAGCGCATGGGCCGGCCCCTGATCGGGCGTGCCGCGACCGGCGACCATATAGGTGGCCACGGTCCAGGGCGCGCCAGCAAAGCCGATCAACGTGGTGTCCTTCGGCAAATCACGCGCAAGGATGCGCACCGTCTCATAGATCGGGGACAGAGTGTCGTGGATCGCCGCGTCGAAGCCGTAACGCCGGATCGGCTGCAACGTGACCTCGGCCGCAAGGTCGGGCGCGTAGCAGAGTGACAGGAAATCCCCCGCTTCGGCCCGCGTGGCCCGGTATTCGGGCAGGTAGCGGCCCGCCTGGCGCATCATCCAGACCGGCGGAACGGGTAGGGTTTCGCCCGCTAGCGCGCGCAGGATCGTCTTGGTCATCGGGGCCTCCATCCGCCCCTTTCACCCCGCCCTGCGACCCGATGTCAAGCGCGTGTCCGCAGCACGGGCATTGCGCGGGCAATCTGTCGCGGCTATGGCGGGGGTATGACCCGTTTCACGCCCCAGACGCCCCTCAAGATCGGCACGCGCGGTTCCCCCCTTGCGCTGGCCCAGGCCCATGAGACCCGCGAGCGCCTGCGCGCGGCACATGACCTTGACGAAAGCGCGGTGGAGATCGTCGTCATCAGGACGACCGGCGACGACCGCGCGCTGATCGCGGCCGACCGGCCGTTGAAGGAGATCGGCGGCAAGGGGCTTTTCACCAGGGAAATCGAAGAGGCGCTGCTGTCAGGGGCCATCGACATCGCCGTCCATTCGATGAAGGACATGCCGGTCGAACAGCCCGCGGGGCTGATCCTTGACTGCTACCTGCCGCGCGAAGATGTGCGCGACGCATTCGTGTCGCCCGGCATCGCGCGGCTGGCCGACCTGCCCGAGGGGGCGGTGGTCGGATCGTCCTCGCTCCGCCGCCGCGCGCAACTGGCCCATCGTCGGCCGGACCTGAAGCTGGTGGAGTTTCGGGGCAACGTGCAGACCCGGCTGAAGAAGCTTCAGGACGGGGTGGCGCAGGCGACGTTTCTGGCCATGGCCGGGCTGAACCGGCTGGGCATGGCCCATGTCGCGCAAGGCCCGATCGAGGTGGAAGAGATGCTTCCCGCCGTCGCGCAGGGCGCTATCGGGATCGAATGCCGTATGGCGGATGACACCGTCCGCGCGATGCTGGCCGCGTTGCATGACGGCCCGACGGGGGAAAGGCTTGCCGCCGAACGCGCGTTCCTCGCCACGCTTGACGGGTCCTGCGAGACGCCCATCGCCGGGCTGGCCCTGCATGACGGCGCGGGGCTGTGGCTGCGGGGGGAGATCCTGCGCCCCGACGGATCGGAAGTGATCGGGGGTGAACGGCGGGTGGCCGTGGCCGATGCCGCCGAGGCGGGCGTGGACCTTGCCCGTGAGTTGCTGTCGCAGGCACCCGCGAATTTCTTCGACTGGCGCTAACCGGCGGGCGGCAGGACCTTGCCGGGGTTCAGTGTGTTCTTCGGGTCAAGCGCGGCCTTGATCGCCCGCATCACCTCCAGCGCCACCGGGTCCTTGCGACGCGCCATCGTCGCGCGTTTCGACAGGCCGATGCCGTGTTCCGCCGAAAAACTGCCGCCAAGATCGGCCACGATGTCCTCAACCGCCTCGACCACCGCATCGTGAAGCGCAGGGTCCTCGCGGGTGGGCAGCGCGGTATAGTGCAGATTTCCATCCCCCAGATGCGCCACGACAAGGTTGCCCGCGCCGGGGTCGAGCTTTTGCAACGCAGGCGCGATCCGTTCAAGGAAGGCCGTCACGCGATCCAGCGGCAGCGCGATGTCGGTGTCGATGGTGGGTCCCGCCGCATAGGTGATCTCTGCCGCCGCCTCGCGCCGTTCCCAGATCGCGCGGCGCTGTTCGCCGGATGTGGCGATTACCGCATCGTCGATGGTCCCGTCCTCAAGCATCGGCTCCAGCGCCGCGGTCAGCAATTCGGTCAGGGGCAGGCTGCCATCAGCGTTCGGGACCGTGTCGCGCGGGGCGGTCGCACCCAATTCGATGAGGATCGAGACAGGGTGAATCTCCGGCAGGTTCAGCCCCAGATCGGGCCGCGCGGCGCGGAGTTGTCGCTGATAGGTATCGGGCATGTATTCGAAGGCCTCGACCATGCCGCCGCTAGCCTCCTGCACGCGGTTCAGAAGCGTCAGCGCATCGTCGAGCGATTTCATCCCCAGAACTGCCGTCGCCCGCGCCTTCGCGGCGGGGACAAGCTTCAGCGTCGCGGCGGTGATGACGGCCAGCGTCCCCTCGGCGCCGATAAGAAGGTCGCGCAGGTCATAGCCGGAATTGTCCTTGTGCAGCGCCCCCATCAGGTTCAGCACCCGCCCGTCGGCCAGAACCGCCTCGACCCCGAGGCAAAGCGCGCGGGTATTGCCGTAGCGCAGGACGTTCGAGCCCCCGGCATTGGTCGACAGCGCCCCCCCGATGGTCGCCGACCCGCGCGCGCCGAACCAGAGCGGAAAGTCGAGCCCGTGTTCCGCCGCGCGGTCATGCAGGGTGGAGAGGATCACCCCCGCCTCGGCCACGGCCACACGCGCGGCGGGACGCAGGTCGCGGATGCGGTTCATCCGTTCCAGCGACAGCATCACCGCGCCGTCCGCATGGGTGGCACCCGTCAGGCCGGTGCGCCCGCCCGCCGGCACGATGGCGATGCCGGAGGCATTGGCATGGCTGAGGACGGCCGAAACCTCCTTTGTCGTGGCGGGGCGCAGGACGGCGAGAGGCTGGCAGGGGTAATATCCGGTCGCGTCGATGCCGTAGCGGGCGGCATCCGCGCCGGTCAGCACATGCGCCTTGCCCAGAATGGCGGTGAACGCCGCGAACCTATCCGTCATCCTATCCCCCCGCATGACTTGCGGAGAATAGCCGACGCCGCGGCAGGGGCAATCCGTCAGGCGCGCCCGGCGCGGGCGATGTCATCCTCGCCAAGCCCGTAGCGGGCGGCGAAGCGGTGCCGCGCCGCGATCAGGCGCGGATCGTCGGGCCGCATCCCCAACGTGCGGATGAATTCGATCCGCTGTTGCGATTTCAGCGCCTCGCGGTCGA
The DNA here is from genome assembly GCA_036758045.1 of Albidovulum sp. Taxonomy (GTDB): domain Bacteria; phylum Pseudomonadota; class Alphaproteobacteria; order Rhodobacterales; family Rhodobacteraceae; genus Albidovulum. The sequence continues at coordinate 31,113 of DAIOXI010000005.1, read as the reverse complement.
TGGCGGTACCCATCACGCGGTCGATGACCTCTCCACCCGCCGTGACGTGAAACCATTTCGAGAAGTCGCGGAAATGGTGCTGATTGTGCAGCGTGGCGACATGCCGCTCGATGGCGGTCTTTCGAACCGGCAGATGCGCGGTGGAATGAAACCATTCATAGGCGAGGAAGGTCAGCCCGCCGCCGACCGCGACGATGGCCGCCGTGCCGGGAATGGCCCAGTTGGCCCCGGCAAGCGTCAGCACCGCCCAGACGACGGTGGAGTTCAGGAGCAGAACCGGCAGCACCACGAACCCCGGCACGAAGAAAAGATCGGTGTTGGTGGGGAAATCGTGGTGGCCGTAATGGGCGCGGTAGAGCAGGTCGAACTGCCATTGGCGGCGCGGCGGCGGCAGGTGAAAGATGAAGCGGTGCAGGTTGTATTCGTTCAGCATCTGCGCCGGAACGCCCAGCGGAACCAGCGCCCAAAGCCAACCCCGCCCGTCCAGCGCTACGGCAAGCGCGCCCGCGACGACCACCAGCGCCATGCCGACGATCGGACCGTGACGAAACATCAGCCGAAGCCTCTCCATCAGGCCCTCCCCGGCCCGTTGCCTTTATCCGATGCTCCGCCGCGCCACGCGCCCGGTCAACGCCGACGTGGCGTTATTTCACCCGGCCCAGCAGTTCAACGACCTTGGGTCCCAGAACATCGACGATCATGGCCACGCCCCTGGCGTTCGGGTGAATCCCGTCGGGCTGCATCAGATCGTTCAGCGCCGCCTGACGGTCGGGCTGGTCGAGGATCGGTTGCAGAAGCGGTTTGCCAAGGATGGCGCCATGCGCGCTGGCAAGGTCGGGATAGATCGCGTCGAAAGCCGCCTTGTACTCCGGCCCGTAATTGCCCGGCGCGACCATCGGGACCAGCAGCACCGGCAGGCCGGCCCCCTCGGCCTTGGTCAGGATCGCGTCGAGATTGGCACGCGCTTCCTCGGGCGGCAGGCCGCGCAAAAGGTCGTTGCCGCCCAGCGTGACGATCATCGCCTTCGCACCCGGCGTCAACGCCCAGTCGACCCGCGCCAGTGCCGCCGCCGTGGTATCGCCTGAGACACCGGCATTGACCAGGGTCGCCGCCGCGCCATGATCGTCCAGCCAGCGTTGCAACTGCGGGACGAGGCCCTCACCCGGCGACAGGCCGTAGCCCGCCGTCAGGCTGTCGCCCAGCGCGACGACCTCCGGCCCGGCAGCCAGCGCGGGCGGTGCCGCGACAAAGAGGACCGTAAGCGCAAGGTTGCGCATTGGCCGCCCGGCCCCATATGCAAGGGAATTGCAGACAGAAATAAAGCGACGGAGCCCGCGCATGACCGACCCGATCCTCGACCTGCGCGCGGCGGGGCTGACGCTTGCCGGAAATGCCGGCCCGGTCGAGATCCTCAAGGGCATCACGCTCACCGTCGGCAAGGGGGAAAGCGTCGGGCTGATCGGTCCGTCGGGGTCTGGCAAGTCGTCGCTCCTGATGCTGCTCGGCGGGCTTGAGCGCGCCAGCACGGGCAGCGTCCGCGCACTGGGTCAGGATCTGACGGCGATGGACGAAGACGCGCTGGCACGGTTCCGCAGACAGAATATGGGCATCGTCTTTCAGTCCTTCCACCTGATTCCGACGATGACCGCGCTTGAAAATGTCGCGGTGCCGCTGGAACTGGCCGGGGTGCGGGATGCATTCGCGCGGGCGGAGGCGGAGTTGCGCGCCATTGGCCTTGGCTCCCGCCTCGATCACTATCCGGCGCAGATGTCGGGGGGCGAACAGCAGCGCGTGGCGCTGGCGCGCGCTGCCGTGCCGCGCCCGGCGATCCTTCTGGCGGATGAGCCGACCGGCAATCTGGACGGCGTGACCGGCGAAACGATCATGGACCTTCTCTTTGCCCTGCGCGACCGGCACGGCGCGACGCTGGTCCTTGTGACCCATGCGCCCGAGCTTGCCGCGCGCTGCGACCGGATCGTGCGGCTTCAGGACGGCACCATCGCGGGCGAGGATCGCAGGGCCGTGCCCCTTGCCGGGGTCGGGGAATGAGGCTTCCGGTCGCTGTCCGGCTCGCGCGGCGCGAGTTGCGCGGGGGGGTGCGGGGCTTTGCCGTCTTCCTCGCCTGCCTCGCGCTTGGTGTCGCCGCAATTGCCGCCGTCGGTACGGTGCGGGGCGGGATCGAGCGGGCGCTTGGGGATCAGGGCGCGGTCCTTCTGGGCGGGGACGCGCAGATGTCCTTCACCTACCGCTATGCGTCCGACGAAGAACGCGCCTTCATGAACCGGACCGCCAGCCGCGTCTCCGCGATCGTGGATTTCCGGTCCATGGCCGTGCGGGGTGAGGGCGAAGCGGCCGAACGCGCGCTGACGCAGGTCAAGGCCGTCGACGATGCCTATCCGCTGACCGGGACGCTGCAACTGGCCCCGGCGATGACCCCGGCAGAGGCCTTCGCGCCGCAGGGCGGTCTTCCCGGCGCGGTGATGGACCCGGTTCTGGCCGACCGGCTGGGCCTGAAACCCGGCGACAGGTTCACGCTGGGCCGCAACGCCTTTCACCTGACGGCGGTGATCGAACGGGAACCCGACAGCGCCACGGGCGGGTTCAGCTTTGGCCCCCGCACCATCGTGAAGACCGCCGACCTTGCCGGGTCGGGCCTTCTTGAACCGGGAAGCCTGTTCGACACCCGCTATCGCCTCCTCCTCCCCCCCGGCACCGATCTTGCGGCGTTCGAGGCCCGCGCAACCGCGGCCTTTCCGGACAGCGGCATGCGCTGGCAGGACGCCCGCAACGGCGCGCCTGGGACGGAACGGTTCATCGACCGGATGAGTTCCTTTCTCGTCCTTGTCGGGCTGGCGGGGTTGGCGGTGGGTGGTGTCGGCATCGCCTCGGCTGTGCGGTCCTATCTGGATGGCAAGATCGAGACCATCGCCGCCCTCAAAGCCCTCGGGGCCGAAGGGCGGACGATCTTTGCCACCTACCTGATCCAGATCACGGCGCTCACGGCGCTTGGCGTGGCGCTTGGCCTTGTCCTTGGCGCGGGGCTGCCGATCCTTGCCGGACCTGCCATCGCGGCGGAACTGCCGATCCCGGTGTCCATCGGCATCGACGGGGCCGCGCTGGCCGAGGCGGCGCTTTACGGCGTGCTGACCGCGCTCGTCTTCGCGCTCTGGCCTTTGGCGCGGACGCGGGCCGTTCGTGCCGCCGCGCTGTTCCGCGACCTTGGCCCTGAACGGCGGCGCTGGCCGGGATGGGTGCTCGCGCTGACGATGGCGGGGCTTCTGGGCGCGCTGATCCTGTCGGCGGTGACGCTGTCGGCCTCGCGCCCGCTGGCGCTTGGGACGCTGGCCGGGATTCTGGCGGCGCTGCTGCTCCTGACGCTTGCGGCACTCCTGTTGCGCCGTCTCGCCCGCCGCCTGGGGCGCAACGCGCGCGGCCACCCGGCACTGCGCCTTGCCCTTGCCGCCATCGGCGGCCCGCGAGAGGAAGCGACGGCGGTGGTCCTGTCGCTTGGCCTTGGCCTGTCGGTTCTGGCCGCCGTCGGACAGATCGACTGGAACCTCCGCAGCGCCATCGCGCGCGACCTGCCCGATGTCGCGCCTTCCTACTTCTTCGTCGACATCCAGCCCGGCCAGATCGACGGCTTCCGCGACAAGCTTGCCGCCAATCCGGGCGTTGCCAGGGAAGAGGACGCGCCGATGCTGCGCGGGGTGCTGACGAAGATCAACGGGGTGGATGCCGAAAAGGTCGCGGGCAATCACTGGGTCCTGCGCGGCGACCGTGGCCTGACCTATTCGGCCGAGCCGCCGCCAAACACCCGCATCACCGCCGGAAGCTGGTGGCCGAAGGCGTATGACGGCGCGCCGCAGGTCAGCTTCGCACGGGAAGAGGCCGAGGAGCTTGGCCTGAAGCTGGGCGACAGGATCACCGTCAATGTCCTCGGCCGCGATGTGGAGGCCACGATCACCTCGTTCCGCGAGGTCGATTTTTCCACCGCCGGGATCGGTTTCGTCATGGTGATGAACCCCGCCGCGCTGTCCGGCGCGCCGCACAGTTTCATCGCCACCGTCTATGCCGACCGCGCTGCGGAGGCGCCGGTGCTGCGCGAACTGGCCTCGGCCTATCCCAACATCACCGCGATCCGCATCCGCGACGTCGTGGACCGCGTCAGCGAGGCGCTTGGCGCCATCGCGCGCGCCACCTCGGTCGCCGCCGGGGTGACGCTTCTGACCGGGCTTGTGGTGCTGATCGGGGCCGCCGCCTCGGGCGAACGGTCGCGGGTCTATGAGGCGGCGGTGATGAAGACGCTGGGCGCAACCCGCGCCACGATGCTGAAAAGCTTCGCGCTGCGCTCCGCCCTGATGGGCGCGGCGGCGGGGGTGGTCGCGGTCCTCTTCGGCGGCCTTGCCGGATGGGCCATCATGTATTTCGTGATGGACGCCACCTTCCGGTTCGAGCCTGTCTCGGCCATCGCCATCGTCGCGGGCGGGGCCATCGTCACGCTTCTGGCGGGGCTGGTTTTCGCCCTGCGCCCGCTCGCCGCGCGGCCCGCGACGGTGTTGCGCGGACGCGATTAGGCGCGCATTCTGGTCACACCGGCCAGATTATGCGCATATCCGCATGATTCCGCCCTTGAAACGCCGGAATTGTTGCCAGAATCGCATCAAATGGCACCCGACCGTGCCGCATGCGTTATGCCGAGTTGACCGAGAGGAGCCGTGACAATGCTGACCCGCCGCCAGTTCGCCCAAGGTACGGCCACCGCCGCCCTGACCCTTGCCGCCGCGCCGGCCCTTGCCATGATCGGGGACGACATCACCCTGCCGCCCGCGCCGCTGCCCGGTGTCTCCATCGCGCCCGAATTCTACCCCGCCGTCTTCCGCGTGAAGCGGGAGTTCGAGCCGGGCTCGATCATCGTCATCTCCTCGCAGCATTTCCTGTACTACATCGCCCGCAAGGGTGTCGCGATCCGCTACGGCGTGGCCGTGGGCAAGGCGGAGCTGGTGTTCCGCGGCGCCTGTTCGGTCGGCAGGAAGGTGGAATGGCCAAGCTGGAAACATACGCCCGAGATGATCGCGCGCAACCCCAAGGCCTACAAGAAATACGAGGACGGCATGGAGGGCGGGCCACGAAACCCGCTCGGGGCGCGGGCGCTTTACCTTTATCAGAACGGGCGCGACACGGCGATCCGAATCCACGGCACGACCGAACCGAACTCCATCGGCCATTCGGTGTCGAACGGTTGTATCCGCATGGTCAACGACCATGTCATCGACCTTTACGACCGGGTCGCCATCGGCGCGCCGGTGATGGTCTACTAGGCCCCTTCCGGCCCGAGGCGGTAGCGGTTAGAGAGGGCGCATGGCCCTGACCCTGACCTCTGTGACCGATCCCCTGACGCTTGGCTTCGACGCGGTGATCGACGTGCGTTCGCCTGCGGAGTTCGCCGAGGATCACCTGCCCGGCGCGATCAACCTGCCTGTCCTTGACGATGCGGAACGCGCCAGGGTCGGCACGATCTACAAGCAGGAGTCCCCCTTTCTCGCCCGCAAGATCGGCGCCGCGCTGGTGGCGCGCAACGCCGCGCGGCATCTGGAAGACACGCTGGCCGAAATGCCCGGCGGATGGCGTCCGCTGGTCTATTGCTGGCGTGGCGGGCAGCGCTCCGGGTCCTTCGCCACGATCCTGTCGCAGGTCGGCTGGCGGGTGGAACTTGTGCAGGGCGGCTACAAATCCTGGCGCAAGCTGGTGGTCGGGGCGCTTGAAACACCGCCCGCCGCGCCCGTCGTCGTGCTGGACGGCAATACCGGGTCCGCCAAGACGGAGCTTCTGCACCACCTCGCGGGCCTTGGCATGCAGACCCTGGACCTTGAGGGGCTGGCGAACCATCGCGGATCGCTGTTCGGCCATATGCCGGGCGGGCAGCCGTCGCAGAAGGCGTTCGAGGGGCGCGTCGCGACCGCTTTGGCGCGGCTTGACCCGAAAGCGCCGGTGGTGGTCGAGGCCGAAAGCTCCCGCATCGGGGATCTGTCGGTGCCGAAGGGGCTTTGGGCCGCGATGACCGCCGCGCCCCGCATCCATATCCGCGCGCCGCTTGACGCCCGCGCCGCCTATCTGGCGCGCGCCTATGCCGATGTCGGCGCCGATACGGGCCGCCTGACCGGCATCATCGACCGGCTGCGGCCGTCCCATGCCGGCGAGGTGATCGAAAGCTGGCTGAAGCTTGCCGCTGAAGGGCAGACTCAGGTTCTTGCCGCCGACCTGATGCGCCGCCACTACGATCCGCGCTACGAAAAGCACCGCGCCCGCTATGCCCGCCCGGATGACCCGGAGGTCGCGGCCCCCGACCTGTCGCCAACGGCGCTGCCCGAACTGGCGGGCCGTATCGCGGCGGCGATCGCAGGCCTGCCCGCGCTTTAGTTGTCCACCGTCAGGAAAGGCTTGCCATCCTCGACCGCGCCGATGATCGTCGCGCCCTCGCCCGCGTCGCGCAGCCGGGCCACGATGTCGCGCGCGTGGGAGGCAGGCACAGCGGCCAGCAGCCCGCCCGCCGTCTGCGGATCGAACAGCAGGTCCGCCCGCGCGCTTTCGGTCCAGAACATCCGCGAGGTGACGGCCTTGTTCGCCGGAAGCAGGGTGGAACCGTGGCCCGAGGCCGACAGCGCCTCGGCCCCGTCCAGAAGGGGCACATAGGTCATGTCGATCCGCGCGGCGGTGCCAGAGGCATCCATCATCTCCATCAGATGCCCGGCAAGGCCAAAGCCCGTGACATCGGTCATCGCATGGGCATGGGCCGCCAGAAGCCGCGCCACCGCCCCCTGTGGCCGTGCCATTGAGGCCAGGCAGCGCGCCACCACATTGCCATCCGCGGCGCCCTGCATCTCGGCCGCAAGGATCACGCCGGTACCGACGGGCTTGGTCAGGACCAGCCAGTCGCCCGGCTTCGCCCCGGCGATGGAAATCGGGCCGTTGATCGACAGGCCGGTCACGGTGAAGCCCACCGTCATCTCCGCCCCCATCGTCGTGTGGCCGCCGACGATTTACGCCCCCTCGGCGGCAAAGCCCTCGGCCGCCGCCGCCATGACCACGCGCAGCGTCTCACGCTGGCGCGCGGGGGACATGCGCGGCAGGAGCAGTTGCGACAGCGCCACCTGCGGCCGCGCGCCCATCGACCCGACATCGCCCATCGCGTGAATGGCGGCGATGCGCGACAAGAGCCACGGATCCTGGGTAAAGGCGCGCAGGTGGTCGGTGGTCAGCACCTGCTGCGCCTTGCCGCAGACCAGCACCGCCGCATCGTCCCCCGGCCCCATCAGCACATCGGACCGCGCCACGCGCGGCAGATCGACAAGGACCGAGGCCAGATCGCCGAAACTCACCTTGGCCCCGCAACCGGCGCAAAGCGGCTTGTCGCCCATCACCTCGCGCACGCCTTCCGCCACCGTCGCGGGCAGGGACGGGACGGCCATCCTCGGCAGGTCATGGAACTTCTCCATGAACCTGCGGTCGATCCGGTCCTTCCAGCGCCAAAGCGCGGGCCGGTCGAGCCTGAGGCGCCACTTGTCCGCGACCGCCCCCTTGCCGCCGGTCGAGATCAGCTTCAGGTAATCCTTCTGCGGGCGATAGCGGCGCAGGGTCCCGCTGCCGCTGAGCGCGGCCCTGAGGTTGTCGTATAGCACCGGCGCCTGCCGCACCGCATAGACCCCGGCCTTGGGCCGCGGCGCCCAGGTCATCGCGGCGATGTCACCGCAGGCAAAGACCGCCGGATCGGTTTCGGATTGAAGCGTCTCGGTCACCGCGACAAAGCCTGCGTCAAGCGCAAGGCCCGTCGCCTCCAGCCAGGGCGCGGGGCGCGTGGCCGCCGTGCCAAGGACAAGACCCGCGGGTACATGGCGCCCGTCGCTGAGGTGGACGCCGGTTTCGTCAACGCCCATCGCAGGCAGCCCGGCAAGCAGATCGACGCCCGCCCGATCCAGATGCGCAACCAGCGCCCGCTGCGCGCCCTTGCCCAGCGCGGCAAGCGGTGCCGCCCCCTCGACCACCGTCACCTTCGCGCCGTCGCCCAGCCGGTGCGCGGCCGCCAGCGCCAGTTCCACGCCCGCCACGCCGCCGCCGATCACCGCCACCACCGGCGCGCGCTTGCCCGCCCGGACGTCGCGGACGAACCGTTCCCAGCGGTCGGCGAAGGCATCGAGCGGCTTGGCGGGTACCGCATGATCGGCGAACCCCGGCAGGTCCGGCATCTCCGCCGTGATGCCGATGTCGATCGAGGCGATGTCATAGGCCACATCCGCGCGGCCCGGCACGATCACCCGCCGCGCCTGCCGGTCGATCCCCGCCGCGCGGCCAAGGATCACCCGCGCGCCCGCGAAACGGCCCAGCTTCACCAGGTCGATCTGCAACGCCTCCCGCGGGTAATGGCCCGCGATATGGCCCGGCAGCATCCCCGAATAGGCCGCCGTCGGCGTCGGATTGATCACCGTCAGGCGGACACCCGGCAGCGGCTTCATCCCCCACATGCGCAGCACAAGCGCATGGGTATGCCCGCCCCCGATCATCACAAGATCGCGCGTCAGTGGGATCTGCGGCTGCATGACGGCCCCTCCTTCTGGCCCCTTCGTAGCCGCTCCTCCCGGATTTGGCGATGGGTGGACTTGGCCGGGGGCCATTTGCGCGGTAAGGACGGGCAGCGGGGCAACGGAAACGGACAGATGCGGGTCTATATCAGCGGCGCGGCCGGGTTCATCGGCTACCACCTCGCCCGGCTCCTGCTGGACGAGGGGAGCATCGTCCGGGGCATGGACGGGATGACGGATTATTACGACGTCAGCCTGAAGCGCGGGCGCCTCGCGGGGCTGATGCAGCATCCCGGTTTCAGCTTTGCCGAATTCATGCTGGAAGATGCCGCGCGGCTGTCACGGGACATCGCCGACTTCCGCCCCGATGCCATCGTCCATCTCGCCGCGCAGGCGGGCGTGCGCTACAGCCTCGAAGCGCCGCGCAGCTACCTCTCGTCCAATATCGAAGGCACGTTCAACATCATAGAGGCGGCGCGGGACGCCAAGGTCGGCCATCTCCTCCTCGCCTCGACCTCCTCGGTCTTCGGCGCGAATACCGACATGCCCTACCGGGAGACGGACAAGGCCGACACCCAGGTCTCGCTTTATGCAGCGACCAAGAAGGCCACCGAAAGCCTCAGCCACGCCTGGGCGCATCTTTACGCCCTGCCGACGACCTGCTTCCGCTTCTTCACCGTCTACGGCCCCTGGGGTCGGCCCGACATGGCGCCCTTCAAGTTCACCCGCGCGATCCTCGCCGGGGAGACGATCGACGTCTACGGCCACGGCAAGATGTTCCGCGACTTCACCTGTGTCACCGATCTTGTCCGCGCGATCCGCCTGCTGATCGACGCCATCCCCGAACGCCCCGCCAGCGCCGGGGAGATCGCCGAGGGCGACAGCCTTTCCCCGGTCGCGCCCTGGCGCGTGGTCAATATCGGCAATGGCGAGAAAGTCGCGCTTGAGGAGTTCATCGCCGCCATCGAGGCCGCGACCGGCAAGAGCGCGCGGAAACACTACATGGAGATGCAGAAGGGCGACGTCCCGGCCACCTGGGCCGACAACAGCCTTCTGCGCCGACTGACCGGCTACCGACCCGAGACGAACATCCGCGACGGGATGGCCGAATTCGTGAAATGGTACCGCGATTACTTCCGGCCCTGACCGGGATATTCGCGCTTGACGGGGCCGGAGGCCTGTCTTACCTAGCGCCTCCAGTGGCCAGGTAGCTCAGCTGGTTAGAGCACGCGACTCATAATCGCGTGGGCTGCGGTTCAAGTCCGCCCCTGGCCACCAGATCCCCCTGAGCACCTCAATTCCACGGATAACGATGTCGGAGCCGGCGTCCGCGCCCAGCTTCTCCGTTGCCCAATACTCCCGCCGGAGGCGCCCGAGGTCCTGTGGCGTTTCGCCACAGGACCGAGATGGGAAGCGTGGCGCCTGAAAGGCGCCTCTACTTGACGACGGTTTCCGGTCCCATGACCTCGGTCGGCAGCCAGGTCGACAGGAACGGGACATAGGTCACGATGATGAGGAAGACGAAGAGGACGCCAAGGAACGGCAGCGCCGCCTTGACCACCCGCATCATCGACATCCCCGCCACGCCCGAGGTCACGAAAAGGTTCAGACCCACGGGCGGCGTGATCATCCCGATTTCCATGTTCACCACCATGATGATGCCCAGGTGGATCGGGTCGACGCCCAGTTCGATCGCGATCGGGAAGACCAGCGGCGCGACGATCAGGATCAGGCCCGAGGGTTCCATGAACTGCCCGCCGATCAGCAGGATGACGTTCACGATCACCAGGAACACGATCTTGCCGAAACCCGCATCCAGCATCGCGCCTGCGATCTGCTGCGGGATCTGTTCATCCGTCAGGACATGTTTCAGGATCAGCGCATTGGCGATGATGAACATCAGCGTGATGGTCAGCTTGCCCGCCTCGAAGAGCGTCGCGCGGGTGTCGCGGTGGAAGAAGGCCGTGAGCAGCGCGATGGGCTTCTCTATCAGGCTTTTCGGCCTTCCCTCCTGCGCCAGCGGACCCATGTCACGATAGATGATATTCGCCGCGATGAACGCCCAGATGGAGGCGACGGCGGCGGCCTCGGTCGGCGTGAAGACGCCCCTGGCCCAGTAAAGCCCGAAGGCTGTACTGCGTGTGCCGTCCAGAAGCGTCACGTCATGCGTCCCGATCCAGGGGAAGCCGTAAAGCCCGCCCACGATGATGCCCATCAGGAACAGCCCCCAGAAGGCGTCGGCAAAGCTCGCCCCGATCTCGCGCCAACCCAGCCATTCGCCCTTGGGCAGGTTCTTCCAGATCGCCCAGATCAGGATCGTCGCCATCAGCATGAGGCCCGCCAGAAGCCCCGGAAAGACACCCGCCAGGAACATGCGACCGACCGAGACATCGGTGGCCGAGGCATAGACCACCATCACGATCGAGGGCGGGATCAGGATGCCCAGCGTGCCTGCGTTGCAGATCACCCCCGCAGCGAAGTCCTTGGTGTAGCCCACCTGCCGCATCGCCGCGATCACGATGGAACCGATGGCGACCACCGTCGCGGGCGATGAGCCGGAGAGCGCGGCGAAAAGCATGCAGGCAAAGACGCCCGCGATGGCCAGCCCGCCGGGCAGGTGGCCGACGCAGGCGATGGCGAAGCGTATGATCCGCTTGGCCACGCCGCCGGTGGACATGAAGCTGGAGGCGAGGATGAAGAAGGGGATCGCCAGCAACGTCGCGTGCCCTTCCATCGCCTGATAGAGCGTCTGCGCGATCGAGGCGAGCGAGGTGTCGGAATACCACAGCAGGAACAGCGTTGAGGACAGGCCAAGCGAGATCGCGATCGGCACCCCGATCAGCATCAGCCCGATGACCATCAGGAACAGAAGGACGACTTCCATGGGTTCAGTCCCCCTGATTCATGTGGCGGACGTCCTCGATGGCGTCCTCGGCCTCGTGGCTGACGATCAGGCCGTCCCGCGTGCCGGTGACGATGCCCCAGGTCGCCTGGATCAGCCGGAACATCAGCAGCGCGACGCCGAAGGGCAGCATCGCGTAGGGGATGAAACGGGGCAGCTTCTCGTAAGGCTCCCCCTGGTTGAAGATCGGCTCGATAAAGCGCAGCCAGTCGGGCATCGGGATCTGCTCGGTCTCGTACCAGGCCTGATCGCGGGTCTTGATGAAGCCTTCGGGGAACCAGCGCCCGCCGGTCTGTTCGAACCCCGCGAAGGGCGCCCAATAGTCCCAGGCCCCTTTCATCAGCAGGAAGGCATAGATCAGGCAACAGGCCGCCGCGATCAGCGCCAGAATGCGCCGCCCGCGCTGGGGCAGGATGTTGATGACGGCATCGACACCCAGATGCGCGGTGACCTTGACGGCATAGGACATGCCGAACAGCACCAGCCAGGCAAACAGCGCCAGCGTCAGTTCCAGCCCCCAGATGAGCGAGGCGTTGAAGACATAGCGCAAGACGACATTGACGAAAGTGATGATCGTCATCGCGCCGAGCAGGATCGCGATGGCGGTCTCTTCGAATTCATTGACGATCTGACCCAAGGCCGATCGCGGCTCATATCCGCTCATGTCCCCTCCCCCCGGAACGACCGGGGGCGTTTCCGCCCCCGGCCGGTGTTCAGCCGAATGCCGGTCTTACTTGTTGAACGACTGCGCCGCGTCGATGTTGTCCTGACCGATGCCCTCGGCGAACTTGTCCCAGACCGGCTTCATCGCATCGACCCATTGCGCGCGCTGCTCATCGGTCAGCTCGCGGATCACGCCACCGGCGTCGAGGATCGACTGCCGCGCCGCCTGATCGACCTCATTCACGGCTGCGTTCCGTTCTACCGTGACCTCATGCAGGATCGTCAGCACCTGATCCTTCACCGCCGGGTCGAGGCTGTCGAGCCAGTCGGTCGAGGACACGACGAGATAGTCGAGAACGCCGTGGTTGGTCTCGGTCGTGCCGTCCTGCACCTCATAGAACTTCTGGCCGTAGATGTTGGACCAGGTGTTTTCCTGCCCGTCCACGACGCCCTGTTGAAGCGCGCCATAGACCTCGGAGAAGGCCATCGGCTGCGGCGAGGCGCCCAGCGCCTCCATCTGCGCGACGATCACGTCCGAGGGCTGAACGCGGATCTTCAGGCCCTTCATGTCGCCCGGCGCCAGAAGCGGCTTGTTGGCCGACATCTGCTTCAGACCGTTATGCCAGAATTCCAGACCCTGAAGACCGCGCCGGACCATCGAGTCCTTCATCTTGGTGCCGGTTTCGGAGTTCTGGAACCCGTCCACCGCCGCTATGTCCTTGAACATGAAGGGCAGGTCGAAAATCTGGAACTGCTTGGTGAAGCTTTCGAACTTCGACAGCGACGGAGCGGCGAATTGCACGTCGCCCTGCAACATCGCCTCAAGCACCTGATCGTCGTCGTAAAGGGTGGAGTTCGGATAGACCTCCATGCAGGCCTTGCCCTCCATCTCGGCATTCACGCGCTGCGCGAAAAGGCTGGCCGCGATGCCCTTGGGATGCTTGTCGGCATTGGTGACATGGGCGAATTTCATCACGATCTCACCGTCATCGCAGCCTTCGGTATTGGCGGCGGCGGCGCCGGCCGACAGTGCAAGGGCGATCGCGGTCATGGATGTCAGAATGGCTTTCATCGGAACTCCTCCCATTGGTCCGAAACAGTGATGGCATGACAAAAGCGCCATCGCGGCGGGGCCGCAACGATTAGTTGGCGGGGCGGGGACTCCGAACTTTATCGTTTCGTTTCAATTATATGAGTGGAGTCCCGTCGCCAAACCGAAACCGTCAGGCCGGTTTGTCACACAGCCGTTACCGCAAACTGTGCGGAAAACCGCACACTATCCCCGATAATCCTCGGCGCGAATCCCGTGGCGGGCAAGCTTGTCGTAGAAGGTCTTGCGCGGCAGTTTCAGCGCCGCCGCCGCCTCGGTCGCGTTGCCGTTTCGGCGGGTCAGCTCCTCGATAAGAAGCGTTCGCTCGACCCGTGCCATCTGCGCCGAAAGGCCGGGGGCGCCGGTGTATTCCTGCGCCTCGTGCAGGCCCATCGCAAAGCGCATCGCCGCATTCATCAGCCCGCGCGCATTGCCGGGCCAGTCCTGCGCCATGAGCCCGGCGATGACTTCGGGCGTGATTTCGGGCATCGGCAGGTCGGACTGTTCGCAGGCAATGGCGACGTAATGGCGGAAGAGGACGGGAATATCCTCGGTCCGTTCCTTCAGGGCCGGAATGCGGACGCGCATCACGTCGAGCTTGTAGAAAAGGTCGGGATTGAACCGCCCTTCCGCCGCCTCGCGGGCAAGGTCGCGATAGGTCCCGGCGATGACACGGGTGCCGGAATGGCTGTCGATCAGATCGAGAAGCGCGAACTGGGCGGCCATGGGCAGCGCCGCCACCTCATCAAGAAAGCTCGTCCCGCCGCCGGATTTCTCGAACAGCGTGGCCAGTCCGTC
>DAIOXI010000005.1:13748-17077 GCA_036758045.1 Albidovulum sp. | reverse complement strand
GGGCGGGCCGGAGATCAGCACCTCGGCCGAGGTCCGCGCCGCCATCCGCGCGGCCTCGCGCATCTGTTCGGAGGCGGCGGAGGAACCGACCAGCATCCGCGCCGCCGCATCGCCGCGCCTAATCTCCCGCTTCAGCGCGCGATTTTCAAGAATCAGCGCGCGTGTGCGCAGCGCCTTGGTCACCACCGCGATCAGTTCGGACGGATTGCAGGGTTTTTCGAGAAAATCGAAGGCGCCGCCGGTCATGCCGCGCACGGCGGTAGGCACGTCGCCCTCGCCCGTCAGAAGGATCACCGGCAGATCGGGATCGACCTTGCGGGCGTGATCGAGAAGCGCGAAGCCGTCCTTTCCGGGCATGCGGATGTCCGACAGCACCACGCCTTCGAATTCGGCGGCGATATGGTCCTTGGCCTCGATGTAGCTCCCCGCCAGAACCGGCCGCATCCCGGCGAGTTCAAGCGACTGTCCCAGCGCCTCGCGCACGGCGCGGTCGTCATCGACCAGAAGCACGCGATCAATGCTCATGCGGCTTTCCTCCCCGGTTTCGCGGCGTCGAGCAGGATCACGAATTCCGCCCCGCCGCCGGGCCGGTTCAGCCCGGTGATGTCGCCGCCAAAGCCCTTGACGATCCCATATGAGATCGACAGGCCAAGCCCCATCCCCTCGCCCGCGCCGACCTCCTTGGTGGAATAGAACGGGTCGAAGATCCGGTCGGGTTCGGCAATGCCCGGCCCGGTATCCTGTACCGCGATGCGCACCCTGCCGCCTTCGGGGCGCGCGGTGATGCTCACCACGCCGCCGCCCTGCATCGCGTCGGCGGCGTTCGATATCAGGTTGACCAGCACCTGCTGCAACCGCACCTCGCCGCCGCGCACCCAAAGCGGATGCGCGGGCGGGGTCCAGTCCGCCGTCACCCCGGTCGCGGCCAGCCGCGCCTCGGTCAGTTCCAGCGCGGCGGCGATGACCTGACCCAGATCGACGTCGTTCACCGCCTCCGTCTCCTGCCGGGCGAAGGCGCGCAGGTTCTTGATGATCCGCCCCATGCGGCGGGCCAGGTCAGAGATGCGGCCAAGGTTGTCGGCGGCCTTGTCGCCCATGCCGCGTTCAAGGAACAGCGCGGCGTTTTCGGCATAGGAGCGGATCGCCATCAGCGGCTGGTTCAACTCGTGGCTGATGCCCGCCGACATCTGGCCCAGGGCCGAAAGCTTGCCGGCCTGCACCAGTTCGGCCTGCGCGCGGCGGAGTTGTTCGTTGGCGTCAGAGAGCGCGCGTGTCCGTTCCTCCACCCGGCCTTCCAGGCGGGCGTTCGCCTCGGCCTCGACCGCCAGCCGGTCGGCCAGCGCGCGGCGCCGTTCCATCAGCGCGAAGACGACCGCGCCCAGCCCGACAGAGGCCAGCGCGACCATCGCGGCCACCAGCCCGGCCTGCCGTTCGGCGGGCGCGATGTCCACCAGCGCCTCGCCCGTCATCTCGACCACCGGCAGGGGACGGGTCAGGTGCATGGTGCGTTCGGGCAGGTGCGGACCGCCGGACAGGGTCCAGATGTCATAGCCGCCAAAGCTCGTCGCGCGTTCGCGCAGCCGCACCTCGCCGGCCATTGCGGCAAGTTCAGGTGTCGGCTGGTCGGCGCCGAAGCGGGCAAGGATCAGTTCATCCCGGTTCGACACGAAGGCGACGCCGCTTTGATCGGTAAAGAAGACGATCATCGGATCACCGCGCCAGGTCACCTCGACCGTCTCGGTCGCGATCCGCGCGACCAGCGCACCGGCGACCGGGCCATCGGGGGCAAAGATCGGCGCGGCGTAGACGAACAGGCGGTGACCCGTCTCAGGCTCGATCTCGCGCGCGAAGCCCAGCGCGCCCTGCATCGCGCGCAGGAAATGCGGCTGGCCCGAGCGGTCCTGGCCGATATCACCGCCGGAAGAGGCGATGACCCGCCCGGTCGCGGAGAGCAGCAGCAATTCGTTCGACCCGGTGACATCGGCCGTCCGCCGCAATAGCGCCGTCGCCCGTGCCGGGTCCGCGTCGGGGTGATAGGCCAGCGCGGTCACCTCGGGGTGGTTGGCCATCAGCACCGCCATCTCGCGAAAGCGTTGAAGCTGCCCGGTCAGGCGGTCGCCCGACAGCGCGAGGTCCGCCTGCCCGCGTTCGGCCAGCCGCGACAGCCCATCTCGCAGCGCAAGCCACCAGGCGGCGCCGGTCAGCAGGCAGGTCACCATCACGAAGGCGGCAAGAACGGTGGCGCGTCGGCCCATGGCATCTCTCCTCCTCGGCCCAAGACCTTACCCGGCGGGCCGTGGCGAAGGCCAGCGCGTTTTCGCGGCCCCGTCCGGTGATGGGAAATTGACCGCGGCGCCGGTCCGGTATCTTCTGGCCGGGCAGAAGGGGGCCGCCATGATCGACCGTTTCCAGGAACACGCCGCCAATGAACGCACCTTCCTGTCCTGGGTGCGCACCGCCGTGGCGGTCGCCGGGTTCGGCCTGCTGATCGAGAAGCTGCCCTCGGGGCCAGGCGGCGGCGCCACCGGCCCGGCGCTGATCGGGCTCAGCGCGGCCCTGGTTGTGATGTCGACCCTGCGTTTCCTCGTCATCCGGCGGGAGATTCGCAAGGCGCGGCAGGACAGCCGGTCCTTCGGCTTTATCGAGGTTCTTTTTGCCTCGATGCTCGCCCTGCTGCTGGCAACGCTTTTCGTCTATCTCTTCGGTCTGTCGCAGGGCGCGGGCGGGGCGTGACCCTCCGCCTTACCGCAGCGCAGCTTCGATATTCCCGCCATCGACCGTCAGTACATGTGCCGTGGTGCGTTCGGACTGCGCCAGCATGACAAAACCCTCGGCGACATGGCGCGCCTCGACCTCGCGGTGCAGCAGGTTGCCGCCCATATAGCTTGCCTCGTCGATCTGGCGGGCCATGGCGCGGGCGGCGATCATCTCGGGTGTCAGAAGGCCCGATCGGATGCGATCGGCATTGATGCCGTTGACGCGGATGCCCTCGGCACCCAGTTCCAGCGCAAGCTGGCGGAGCAGGAAGAAGGTCGTCGCCTTGGGCAGGCCATAGGCGGCAAAGCCCTTGCCGGGATTGACCGCCTGTTTCGACACGTTGAACAGGATCTGCCCGCCCCGGCCCTGGGCCCTGAACACCGCCGTCGCGGCCTGCGCGAAGGCGAGGTGGGCGAAGAAGTTCAGCTCGAACGACGCGCGCAGGGTATCGTCCGGAAGGGTCGCCACCTCCCCCACCATAGCGGCCCCGGCGTTGGAGACAAGGATGTCGAGCCCGCCGAAGCGGGTCACGCAGGCCGCGACCGCCCCTTCGGCCGCGCCGGGCTCCGTGA
>DAIOXI010000005.1:12069-13738 GCA_036758045.1 Albidovulum sp. | reverse complement strand
AGCGTCTTCAGCGCCGCCTCCAGCGCGCCTGCGTCGCGGTCCACCAGAAAGACCGTCGCGCCCCGCGCCTTGAAGGCCTGCGCCGTGGCCAGCCCGATGGCGCCCGCACCGCCCGTGACAAGGACGACGCGGCCCTGAAAGGCCGGAGCCTTGCCCTTGCCCAGCTTCGCCTGTTCCAGCGACCAGTACTCCATATCGAACAGGTCCGCCTCGGCGATCGGGCGGAAGCCGCCCGCCGCCTCGCCGTCGCGCATCGCGCGCTGCGACTGTTCGCCGATATCGGCCGCGATCCGCGCCGCCTTGGCATCCGCGCCGATGCCGACAAGGCCGGCCCCGACGATCCAGGCGAGGTTGGGAAGCGGGGAGAGCATCGTCTTGCTGCCGCCGAAGCGCGGGGCCTGACGATCGAAATAGGCGATGTAGCCGGCGACGAACCGGTCGACCGCCGCTGCAATCGCCCCGGCCCCGCCCGCGACGGTCGCGGCGTCAAGGACAAGCGGATGGCCCTTGGTGCGGATCACATGGTCAGGTGTCGCGACGCCGCGCGTCGCCAGATCTGCAAGGTCGGGGCGGGCGAGGAAGGCATCGACCACCCCGTTGCTGCGCAGATCGAAGACCGGCATCGGCGCGCCGTCGGGCAGATGCGCACCGATCGCGCCGCGCAGGGCCGAAAGGGTGCGGGCCAGATCGGGCTGCGGCAGCGCCGCGACCGGGCGCAGCGGTTCGGGGCGGCGGTCGGCCAGCCAGGCCTCAACCATGTTCGTATGCGCGACGATCCGGTCATAGGAGGATTTCGCATCCGGCCCCCAGGCGAAATGGCCATGATTGACCAGAAGCAGCCCCTCGGCGTCGGGATGCCTTTCGAACGTCTCGGCGGCGAGCTTTGCCAGCGCGAAGCCGGGCATGACATAGGGGACCAGCGCCAGCCGGTCGCCAAAGATCTCCCGCGTGGCGGCTTCGACCTCGGGCAGGTTGGCGAGCGCGAGCATCGCCGTCGCATGCGTGTGATCGACGTATTTATGCGGCAGATAGGCGTGCAGCAGCGTTTCCACCGAGGGGTTTGGCGCGGTGCTGTCAAGAAGGTTCGACCGCTGGACGTTCACCATCTCCTCGTCCGAAAGCGACGGAAGAGCGCGCAGCCGCATCAGCGGGGCCATGCGCACGGCGGGCAGACCCGCCGCCTCGATGGTGCCAAGGTCCCAGCCCGAGCCCTTGATATGGATGACATCGACCTCATCGCCAAAGACATCGCGGGCGCGGAGCTTTACCGAGGTATTGCCGCCACCATGCATCACCAGATCCGGGTCCTGGCCGATGATCCGCGAGGTATAGACACGCAGCGCCAGTTCGCGGGCCATCGGGTCCGCACCGGCAGCCTCCTGCATCGCGCGGGCCTCGGCATCTTGCCAACGGTTGATGATCATCTGAAAAACTCCTGCTAGGCTCGCGATCTGTCCGGGGCGGCGACACGGCTTGATCTTTCGCGGGCTTTATACAAAAGTCAAACGATGTTGTCATAAATAAAAACTAGGAGGTCGGGTGGCCGGAGCGAAGCGCAGGACGACGGGCCAGATCAGCGGCGAGAACGTGGTGATCGAGGTCGCCTGGATGTATTATCAGGAAGGGCTGAACCAGAAGGAGATCGCCGACCGGCTCGGGATTTCGCGGG
>DAIOXI010000005.1:9856-12059 GCA_036758045.1 Albidovulum sp. | reverse complement strand
GAGCAGGGGCTGGTGCGGATTTCCCTCAGGGCCGAGGCGTTCACGCGCCACCGCGCCGCCGTGGGCCTTTGCGACCGCTTCGGGCTGCGCGCCGCCTATGTCGTGCCGGATGAGGGCGCGGATGTGGAGACGACCTTTCACCGGGTCGTGCAGGGTGCCGCCGACTGGCTGCCCGATCTGCTGGAACCGGGCGACCGGCTGGGCCTTGCCTGGGGGCGCACGATCTATGACCTCGCCCAGGCGACAGAGCGGCGCCGGATCGAGGGGCTTTCGGTCGTGCAGCTCGTGGGCTCCATGTCCACGCCCTACGGTTTCACGGCCGAGGCCTGTTCCACCCGCCTTGCCCAGCGGCTTGGGGCGCTGTGCTACAACCTGCACGCCCCGGCGGTGCTGTCGAGCGGCGAGCTGGCATCGGCGCTGCGTTCAGAGCCGATCATCCGCGACCAGCTGGCCCGGCTTGAGACCTGCAACAAGTTCCTGTTCTCGGTCGGCACCTGCCTGCCCGACAGCCATGTCGTCGGCTCGGGTGTCGCGACGCAGGCAGAGCTTGACTGGTATGTCGCGCATGGCGCCGAAGGGGTTCTGTGCGGTCGTTTCATCGACGGCGCCGGCAAGGGGATCGACGGGCCGCTGGAGCCGCGGATGATCGGGATCCCGCTTGAGAAGCTCGTCGGGCTTCGGATGGGCATCCTCGTGACACCCGGCCTCGACAAGGTGGAAGCCTCGCGCGCGGCGATTCGGGGGGGCTATGTCTCCCACCTTGTCACCAGCCTTGGCGTGGCCGAGGCGCTGCTGGCGGGGGAGTGAGGCGCGCCCCGCCGCCCCCCGGCCTAACCTTTCGCCAGATCGGGGAACATCGCCGCCATCGCCGCCGCGTCGGCCTTGCAGACCCCGCGTTCGGTGATGAGGCCGGTTACAAGTTCGGCCGGAGTCACGTCGAAGGCGGGGTTGCGCGCCGGGGTGCGGTCGGGCGAGATCTGGACAGAGACGATCCTGCCCTCGGCATCGCGGCCCTGCACATGGGTCACCTCTTCGCCGCCACGCTCCTCGATCGGAATTTCCCTGATCCCGTCCGACACGGTCCAGTCGATCGTGGGCGAGGGCAGCGCGACGTAGAAGGGAACACCGTTGGCCTTCGCCGCCAGCGCCTTCAGATAGGTGCCAATCTTGTTGCAGACATCGCCGCGCGCGGTGGTGCGGTCGGTGCCGACGATGACCAGATCGACCTCGCCATGCTGCATCAGGTGGCCGCCGGCATTGTCCACGATCAGGTCATGGCTGACACCGTGGCTGTTCAGCTCCCAGCTTGTCAGTTGCGCGCCCTGATTGCGGGGGCGGGTTTCGTCGACGAAGACATGGACGTCGATCCCGTCCTCGACCGCGTGGTAGATGGGCGAGGTGGCGGTCCCCCAGTCGACCGTCGCGGGCCAGCCCGCGTTGCAATGGGTCAGCACGTTGACACGGCCGCCGCCCTTCTTCCTTGCGATCTCGCGGATGATCTCCAGCCCGTGCAACCCGATCTGGCGGTTGATCTCCACATCCTCGTCGCAAATCTCGGCGGCGCGGCGATAGGCGGCCTCGGCGCGTGCAACGGGGGGAAGCGGTTGCAGGACACGCGTCATCTCATCGAGCGCCCATCTCAGGTTGATCGCGGTCGGCCGGGTTTCGTGCAGCACCTCCCATGTCTCGCGGAGCGAGGCGTCGGACGGATCGGCGGCCATCTGCACCGCAACGCCATAGGCCGCCGTCGCCCCGATCAGCGGCGCGCCGCGCACCCACATGTCGCGGATGGCGGTGGCGAAATCCTGAAGGTTGACCAGGGGAACGATTCGAAGCTCGTGCGGCAGCCAGCGCTGGTCGATGACGCGCACCTCTCCCGAAGGTTCGCGCCAGATGGAGCGGTAGGGCTTGCCGTCGATCTTCATAGGATGGCCTCCTGATTGATGTGGCGGGCGAGGTCCAGAACCTCCTTCATGCCGGCGATGGTGCCGCGCCGCACGGCGAGCACCCGGCCAAGGCGCAGGCCCCGCGCCTCACATTGGGCGCGCAGCCCTTCATCCGCGATCTGGTCGTATTCGGCGATATGGGCAAGGCTGAGCGTGCGGCGGTGCATTTCAATCCCGCAAAAGCCCAGCGTGTCGCGCCAGATCGCGGCAAGCCGGTCGATCCGCGCCTGTTCGGCCCCGATGCCGTGGCCCTGATC
>DAIOXI010000005.1:6346-9846 GCA_036758045.1 Albidovulum sp. | reverse complement strand
AAAGGATGCCGTTGCGCTCCTCTCGCCAGAGGCGGGTGAACTCGGTGGCGAACTCCGCCCAAAGCTCCTCCACCACGGACAATATCCACTCCTGATACCCGGCGCGGCTGCCTTCGGTTTCGGCATGGCCGGGCTGTGCGAAATAGGCCATCAGGAAATTCGCGATCAGCATGCCGACGTCGAAACCCATCGGCCCATAGGTCGCGAATTCCGGGTCGATCACGCGTGTTTCCGTGTCCGACACCATGACCGAGCCGGTGTGCAGGTCGCCATGAAGCATCGTTTCGGCATGGGTGGCGAAAGCGGCCTTGAGGTGCTGCGCCGCGATCTTGAGGTCGATGTCGGCGCGCAGTTCCGCCACGACCGGGTCCAGCTGCGGGGTGTGGCGGTTCATCTCGGCCGCGAAATAGGGGTCGGAGAAGACGAGGTTCTCGGTGATGTCGCAAAGTTCCACATTGCCCGCGAAGAGCGCCAGATCGGCCTTGCGGTCGGCGGTCTTCATCGACAGGTCAGAGCCCCGGAACAGCGTACGCGCGCAGAACCGGCCCAGCACGCCGCCAAGGTCGGGATGGCGTTTGCCCGCCATCAGCGAATGGCGCAGGATCACATGGGGGCTGAGGTACTCCATCACCACCAGCGCCTGATGCTCATCGAAATGAAAGACCTCGGGGACCGAACCGGGGTCGCGCGCCGCCTGCCGGATCAGCGCGCTATATTCGAAATAGGCGCGTTTGAGGGGCAGCGGCCAGCTTTCTCCGACAAGGCGCACATAGGGCAGCGCCTGCTTGGCGATCACGCTGCCGTCGGGGCCGTCGATGATGAAGACGAGGTTGAGGTTGCCGTCGCCCACCTCGCGCACGGTCCAGGCGGACGGGTCGCCCACGCGGGAACGGACCGCCTCGACCCCGCCCAGCCGGGCGGCGAGGGTTTGCGGCGTCAAAGGCGCATAGTCACGGGTTGCCAAAGGTCTCCTCCCCTTGTCGATCCAGGCCCCGGCCGCTGTCCGGGGCGGGCTGCCGGATGCAGATTCCCCGGTTTCAGGTCAATTGTCAAATTGTATTGACATTTGAAGATTTACCGGACAGCCTCCAGCCCAGTGGAGGAGAAAGCTGTCTTGAACGACCCGGCGATCCGATTGGCTGGCCTGCGCAAGGCGTTTGGGCGCAACCAGGTTCTGCGTGGTATCGACCTGACCATCCCAGCGGGGCGGGTGACCGTGCTGATGGGGGCAAACGGGGCCGGAAAATCGACGTTGGTGAAGATCCTCTGCGGCGTTCATGGCGCCGATGCGGGGACGGTGACTCTGGACGGCAGGCCCTTCGCGCCTGCCTCCCCTTCGGCCGCGCTGCGGGCGGGTGTCGTGACCGTGCATCAGAACATCAACGACGGTGTCGTCCCCGATCTCGACGTCGCGTCGAACCTGCTTCTCGACACGCTCGCCGACGGATCGGGGACCTTTCTCAACCGCCGCAAGATGCGCGAGCGGGCGCGCGGGATCGCCGCGGCCGTAGGGCTGGAGATCGACGTCACGCGGCAGGTGGCCGACCTGTCGCTGGCCGACCGGCAACTGGTCGCCATCGCCCGCGCCATGGCCCACGACCCGCGGCTGATGATCCTGGATGAACCGACATCGTCGCTTTCGGCGGTCGAGGCGGAGCGGCTTTTCGACCTGATCGAAAACCTGCGAGACCGTGGTGTCGCGATCCTTTATATCTCGCACCGCATGTCAGATATCCGCCGTCTTGCCGACCGGATCGTTTCCATGCGCGACGGCCAGATCGCGGGGGTGTTCGAGGACGCGCCCCTGGACTATTCCGGGTCGGTCCGGGCGATGCTCGGCCATGAGATGACCGAGGCCGACATCACCATCCCCGCGCCGGGCCGCACGGTCCTTGAGGTCAGCGACCTTGTCCTGCGGCCGGGGGCGGCCCCCTTCAGCATGGTCGCGCGGGAAAGTGAGGTGATCGCGATCACCGGGCTGGTCGGGTCGGGCAAAACCGACCTTGCGGGCGCGCTTTTCGGGCTTGCGCCGCCGCTGTCGGGCCAGATGGTTCTGGACGGCCGCCCGCATCGCCCTACAGACGCGCGCGCCGCGATTGCGGCCGGGGTCTACATGTGTCCGAAGGACCGGCTGATCACGGCGGTGGTGGCCGATTTCGACATCACCAGCAACATCACCATCCCCTTCCTGCCGCGCCACAGCCGCGCCAGCTTTCTGTCGCGCGGGTCCGAAAGGCACACTGCGGAACGGATGATCGGCGAAATGGGCGTGGTCTGCCAAAGCCCGCTGGACGGCATCCTGACGCTGTCGGGCGGCAACCAGCAGAAGGTCATGGTCGCGCGCTGGATGGCCGAGGCGTCGCGCCTTCTGATCCTCGACGAGCCGTTTCAGGGCGTCGATATCCAGGCCCGCCGCGACATCGGCCACAAGATCCGCGCCACCGCCGGAACCCGCGCCACCATCGTCTTCGTGGCCGAACTGGACGAGGCACTTGAGATCGCCGACCGGATCCTCGTGATGAGCGAGTATTCCATCGTCGGCGAACACAGAAACGAGAATATCGACGTGTCCGCTATCATGGCCGAAGTGGTCGAGGCCGTGCCGGCGCGCGAAGCAGGATCTCAGAATGGATAATCGCAGTAGCCTTGTCGAACTTGCCATCCGCTACGGCTTCCTTGTCCTGATGGCGGTGCTGATCGTCTTTTTCGGGATCATGGCCGAGGGGTTCCTGACGCCCTTCTCGGCGGTCTTCATCCTGCAATCGGTGGCGATCACCGGCATCCTCGCGCTTGGCGTGACGGCGACGCTGGTGGTGGGCGGGTTCGACCTGTCCATCGGGGCGGTCGCGACCTCGGCCCTGATGCTGTCGTCCTATGTCATGGTCGTGTGGGAGATGAGCGCGCTTTCGGCGGTGCTGATCTGCCTTGCGATGGGGGCCTTCGTGGGCCTTGTCAACGGGCTTCTGGTGGTGAAGATGCGGGTGCCGGACCTGCTTGCCACGCTGGGCATGATGTTCCTTCTGGTGGGCGCGCAGCGTATCCCGACCGAAGGCCGCTCCATCTCGACGGGCATGAGCCTGCCGGACGGGTCGGTCGCGAATGGCAAGTTCTCCGAGGCGTTCCTGGCGCTTGGCCGCCACCGCATCGACTTCATCGCGCCGAACCTGGTGCCGCTTTCGGTGATCTTCCTGATTGCCATCGCCCTCGGTGTCTGGGTGTTTCTGGAAACCACGCGGCATGGGCGGCTGATGTATGCCATCGGATCGAACCAGCAGGCCGCCAGCCTCGCCGGGGCCAATGTCAACCGCTACAAGGTCGCCGCCTACATGATCTCGGGGGTTCTCGCCTCGGTCGGGGGCATCCTTCTGGCGGCGCGTCTGGGGCGGGGCGATGTCGCCTCGGGCAACAACCTTCTGCTCGATTCCGTCGCCGCCGCGTTGATCGGTTTCGCGGTGCTGGGCGCGTCAAAGCCCACCGCCTTCGGCACGGCCGTCGGAGCG
>DAIOXI010000005.1:0-6336 GCA_036758045.1 Albidovulum sp. | reverse complement strand
GCTGTCCGGCAGAGGGGGCCGGGCGCGCGGCTGACTGCCCACCGGAACGGAAACTCTGGAGAGGAAGAACATGATTTCCAGACGCCTATTCTCGGGCCTGATCGGCTCTGTCGCGATGCTGCCGGGGCTTGCCTTCGGCGCCGGCATGCCCGCGCCCTTCGACAATCCCGGCGCTGTCAAGATCGCGCTGGTGCGCTATCTTTCGACCGGCGACTTCTTCCAGGCCTATCTGTCGGGCGTGGAAAAGCAGGCCGCCGCGATAGGCGTGGACCTGCGTGTAATGGACAGCCGTCAGGACGCGGCGCTGCAATCGGACATGGTCGATCAGGCCATCGCGCTTGGGGTCGACGGGATCATCATACAGCACGGCCTGACCGAGTCGATGAAGGACGCCGCCCAACGCGCTGTCGATGCCGGGATCAAGGTCGTGGCCTTCGACGTGAACGTCGATAATGCCGCGATCCCGCAGGTCGAACAGTCGGACCGCGATCTGGCCCGTCTGGCACTGGAACAGGCGCTGAAGGACAATGGCACCAGCTTTACCGCAGGGTATGTCTATGTGCCGGGGATCGCGCCGCTCGACCGCCGGGACGAGACCTGGCAGAAGGTCAAGGCCGACAATCCCGGCATCAATCAGGTGGCCGAGTTCGGAACGCTCGACAACCCGATCGCGAATTCGGTGGCGAACCAGGCGCGATCGGCCCTGTCGGCCAATCCCGACATCACGGTGATGTTCGCGCCCTATGACGAATTCGCCAAGGGCGTGAAGATTGCCGTGGATGAGGCGGAGATGTCCGGCAAGGTCTCCATCTACTCCGCCGATGTCTCCACCTCCGACATCGCCGCGATGCGCGAGGACGGGTCGGCCTGGAAGGCCACCGCCGCCACCAACCCCGCCGTGGTGGGTGAGGTTTCGGTGCGCACGCTGGCGATGTTGCTGGCAGGTGAGGACCCCGGCCACAACGTCATCGTGCCGCCGACCCTCATCACCCAGCAGATGCTGAACGATCTCGACATCAGGAGCATGGAGGACCTGAGCGCCAAGGTTCCGGCCTTCGCCCATGCCGATGTGTCGGTTCCCGGCTGGATGCCGTTGCCGCAGCGCTGACGCGGCGGGATAAATCCACTAGGCTGGCGGGGGCGCGCGGGAGGATACGCGCGCCCCGGTTTTTCTGAAGGAGATGAGAATGCTCAAGGGGATCGACCCGCGCATGACGGCGGATCTTCTGGACCTGCTGATGCGGATGGGGCACGGGGACGAGTTGGTGCTTGTCGATTGCAACTATCCCGCCCATGCGACGGCGGCGGAAACGGTCAGCGGGCAGCTTGTTGAACTACCAGGCTTCGACGCCCCGGCAGCCATCGCGCTGATCTGTGGGCTGATGCCGCTGGACCATTTCGTGCCAGAGGGCGCGTTCTGGATGGAAGAGGACGGCAAGGGCGCCGTCCCGGCCGAGGTCCATCGCGACGCGCTGGCGGTGCTGGGGGCGGAAATGCCCGAGGGCGGCGCGGTCGGCTCGCTGGAACGGCAGGCATTCTATGCCCGCGCGCGGACCGGCTTTGGCGTGGTGCGCTGCACCGAGACGCGGGCCTTCGGCTGTTTCATCCTGCGCAAGGGCGTGATCTTCTGACCGGGCGCGCTATCCGCCCACCCTGTCCAGCGCGGCGCGCATCGCGGCGATCCCCTCGCCGATCCGCTCCCCCAGACGCAGGAGCGATCCGCCCAGCAGATAGACCACGTCGGCGCCATACATCGCCACCATGTCACCCGCGCGCTCGACACTCATCCCGCCGCCGGGGCTTGGCAGCATCGCACGGCCCGGCCCTTTCGGATCGCGGCAGGCGGTTGCGATCTGCGCGCAGTCGCCTGCGGTAAAGCCGAACCGCCCGCCGACATTCGGAAAGACCGAGATATCGGCGCCTGCCAGCCGTTGCAGCGTGCCGAACATCACCCCGTGGTCAAAGCCTGTGTCAGGCGAAAGGACGTAAGGCCCAAGGAAAGAGGGATGGGTCATCACCGGCATGTTCAGCGCGCCGTCCCGCGCGATCCGGGCCACGACACCGAACCCCAGAAGCCCCGGCATCACCAGAAGCCCGTCGGCGCCCGCCTCTTTCGCGAAGCGGATATTTGCCTCGATCTGATCGGGCGCCCCGGCGAGCGAGGGAAAGTAAAGCGCCCTGCCCCCGGTCTCTGCATTGGCCCGTGCGATGGCAGCGGCGGTCTTTTCCACCCGCTCGCGGAAGGGCGCCATGGGCTGGTCCATGATCCCGTGATCTTCCTTGACCACATCCGCCCCGGCCTTCGCGCAAAGATAGCCGAGGTGTGCCAGCGCATCCGCGGTCAGCCCCTGCGGCTTCAGCACCGGGGCGATCATGCCGCCATGTGCGCGCCCGCAGAGCGCGCGGATGCCGTCGATGCCGAAGCGCGGACCGGGGTGGCGGCGGGCCATCTCCGCCCCCGGATCAACGGCGATCACCCGCAACCCGCGCTGGATCGAGGAATTGCCGAAGATCACGTTGAAGAACTGCGCAAGCTCCTGCCCCGCGCTGTCGGGGGAATAGCTGATCGTGGCGCGGAACCGGCCCTCGGCCTCTGCCCCGATTTCCTCGATCCGGCCAAAGATTTCGGTCTCGATATAGCCTGCGGGGACGACGTCGCGCGGGATTTCCACCGTCTGCTCCAGCGCGATCGCCTCGGCCCGCGCCTTCGCCTCGGCCAGGTCCGGGGCGAAGATCCGGTAGGTGACGGAAAAGCGCATCAAAGCGCCTCGGCCTTCACGGCGGAATGGACCTCCTCGACGCGGACCTCGCCCAGCGCGGCCTCATCAATGCCGGTTTCCTGCGCCGTCAGCCTTTCGATCGCGCGCACCAGCGCCAGCGCGTCAAGCCCGTAATGACGCATCAGGTAGGGGCGTGACCCGCCATGCGCGTAGGTATCCCGAAGGCCAAGCCGGATCAGCCGTTTCGCCATGCCTGCCTCTGCCATCGCCTCGGCGACCATGGTGCCGATGCCCCCCGCGACAAGGTGGTTTTCCAGCGTGACGACCCCGTGACGGACCGAGGCCGCGTGGTCAAGGATTTGCGCCGCGTCGAAGGGCTTCAGCGTGCCAAGATGCAGATGGCGCACCGATACCCCGGCGGCGTCGAGCGCGCCGCGCGCGCGGATCGCCTCTTCGGTGGTGATCCCCGCGGTAACGACGAGAACGTCGTCGCCTTCGGACAGGACCCGCATCTGGCCGACCCGGAAGGGGGTGTCAAAGAGCCGGGGGATCGACCCGCGCAGCACCCGGCAGTAGACCGGCCCGTCGATACTGTCGGCGGCCTCGACGATACCCTCGACCTCGGTCGCGTCGCCGGTTTCCAGAACCGTCATGTTGGGAATCGTCCGCATGACCGCGACATCCTCGATCGCCTGATGGGTCATGCCGCCGGGCGTGGTGATACCCGGCAGGAACCCCATCAGCCGGACCTTGCGCCGCGGATAGGCGACAGAGGCCATGAGCTGATCGTAGGGCCTGCGGTAAAGGAACACGCCGAAGGTGTGAAGGAATGGTCGAAACCCGGCAAGGCCGAGGCCGCCGGCGAAGGACAGCATGTTCTGTTCGGCCATCCCCATCGACAGGAACTGTTCGGGGTGGCGGTCGCGAAAGCCGTCGATCTCGCAGCTCGACGTCAGGTCGGCGGAGAGGCAGAGGACATCGGGGTGGCGCAGGGCATAGTCCTCGAAGGCGCGCGCATAGGGGCGGTTGACCATTTCGACCATCGTCTCTCTCCTCAATGGCTGTAGGCGATCGGGTCGATGCCCAGTTCTGCGGCAATCCCGCGGTTCATTGCGGCGCGTTCCTCCTCGGTCTTGAAGCGGACGTAATGCAGGCGCGGGAAGCGCTGGCGCAGAAAGCCCATTCCCTGCGTCGGCGAGGTATGGGCGAGGATGATGAGCGGCCTGCCCTCATGCGGTTCGGCCCTTGCCTGACGCATCGCGGGCAGGTCGTGGCCGTCGATCTCACAGACCACGGCGCCGAAATCGCGCAGCTTGGCGGCGATGTCGCCGACCTCCATCACGCTGTCCATCGCGCCGTCGCATTGCTGCGCGTTCACGTCCATGATCGCCCAGAGGTTGTCGATGCCATGGAACGCGGCGGCCTGCACCGCCTCCCATGTCTGACCCTCCTGCACCTCGCCGTCGGACATGAAGACGCAGACCTCGCCCGTCTCGCCGCGCCGCTTGCGGCCCCAGGCAAGCCCCGCCCCGGTCGACAGCCCGATGCCAAGGGTGCCGTTATGCACCTCCATCCCCGGCGAATGTTCCGCCCCGATCATCTCGACCGAGGAGCCGTCCTTGTTGAACATCTCAAGCGCCTCGGGCGCCATCCGCCCGGTCTCGATCAGCGTCGCGTAGGCGACGAGGGCGTAATGCGCGGGGGCGATGAAGAGGCGGTCGAAATGCGGCTCGAAGGGGCCGTTATAGCCCGCGCCTGTGACATAGCCGGGGTTGTCGGCCGAGGGGACGCCGCGGAACGGCTCCGGGATCATCGGCAGGACCGGCTGCCCGAGGTTGAGCGCCTCGTTATACAGAAAGGCCAGTTGCTCCGCCGCCGAACAGGCCTGGCTGAGATAGCCGCCATTGTTGCGCATCGTATGTTCGAAGACGCGGCGGCGAATACCCAGCGCGACCTCTTCCGTCGTCTTTTCGTTTTGCAACTTCGGACCTCATTTCCGCGGGGAGACAGGGGGACGAATGGGTGTTTTATACATTTGACATGCAGACTTGACAATTGACTTTTTGCGACAGGGCAAGCGCGCGGGCCGTCCGGGCAGCGGCGCGGCAAGACAGGAGACCCCGAAGGGGACGATGAGGCGCGTATGGATGAAATGGCGATCCCGGAAGGACTCGAACCCTCAGCCTGCTGATTAGAAGTCAGCTGCTCTATCCAGTTGAGCTACGGGACCGCTCTTTTCGCTTTATCGGCGCGGGGGGTGTCAGGCAAGGCTCCGCGTCATGTAGACGCTCATCGGGTCATCGCGGTAGCCGGCGAAGGGCGGGCACGGGGCAAAGCCTGCGGCCTCGTAAAGCCGCCGCGCGGGGATGAAGGCGTCCTGCGATCCGGTTTCAAGGCTGAGCCGGGTCATGCCTTCTGCCTGTGCCGCCGAAACGAGGTGGTCGAGCATCCGCCGCGCAAGGCCGCGGCCGCGCAGTTCGGTGAGGATATGCATCGACTTGATCTCCCCCTCCGCAGGGCCGATCCGCTTCACCGCGCCCATGCCGACGGGGCGACCGTTCTCACGCATGACGTAAAAGAAAATGCCCGGCGCCGCCAGGTCGGCGGCGTCGAGCATGTGGATGCTTTCGGGTGGCGTGTCGGCGTGCATCGCCTCGGCATGGCGGGCCATCAGATCCGACAGCGCCGCCTGAACCGGGCTTTCCGCCGCGATGGTGATCACTGCGCCCCGCCGCCGCCCATCGCGGACAGATCGACGCCGTTGATCATGATCTGGCCGGCGGCCGTCGTCTCAACCGTCCAGCTGTAGCTGTCCTCGCCTTCCTGCTTGGCCAGGCCGCGTGCCATCATGATGCCGGGGATCGCCTGCTGACTGACCTCCGGCGGGGCCGATTGCAGCGCCTGCATCACGGCGTCAAGGCCGTTGGCGCGGATCACCGCATTGCCGATCGGCATCGGGGTCATCGGGCCGACGGACATCTTGCCGTCCACCGTCAGGCCATACATGCCGGACGCAGCGCCGGTTTCGGCCAGCGCGACATCGACCGTCCCGGCGGGCAGAAGGGCCTGCAACATCCGCTGGTTCATCTCGGGCGAGGGCTTGGTATCGGGCGCCATCTCCGCCAGCAGGATCTGCGCCGGGGCGGCAAGGTCGAAACCGTCGATCGTGAAGTCCAGCGTGACGCTCTCGGGCAGGAGCGGCGGCACCCAGGCGGGCATGATTTCTTCGGGCAGTTGCAGCCCGCTGAGCTTGATACGCTCGCGCAGCTTGCCGTCGGCGACAGCGCCGTTCACATCCACCGCGATCTCGGCCGCCGCGGCCTTCACCTCACCCATCGGGGTGATGACGGCGAGGTTGTTCATGGTGCCACTCGCCGCGATATTGTCGAAGAAGGGCAGCGCCGCGCCGACCTTGCCCTTCATCTCGTCGAAATTCGCCTTGATGGCATCCTCGCCCGGATGCGCGACGAACCAGGCCCAAAGCTCCAGCAGCGCGGCGGTCTGCACGGCCGTCATGGTGCCTTCGGCGGTGTAGCTGTCGGCGGTGATGGTCACATCCATCGGCGCGGGCATTTGCGGGGTCGGCGGCAGGGTGAAAGTTTCGGTCATCCCGGTC
>DAIOXI010000004.1:32066-41083 GCA_036758045.1 Albidovulum sp. | reverse complement strand
CGCTGCGGTAGCTCAGTGGTAGAGCACTCCCTTGGTAAGGGAGAGGTCGAGAGTTCAATCCTCTCTCGCAGCACCATCTCGCTTCCCCCCCCCAGAAGTTCCCGCTAAATACTTGAACGGAAACGATAATTCGGGAGTTCCATACACCCCATTTTGCCCGTACTTGAGCGGCTCAGAAAACACCAATCTGAGCACTGTCTGACGCAATGTGAAGTCTCCATTCTTGTATAGATTCCAAGGGTTTGCCAAGAATTTCAGGGCGAGTTCAATACAATCCTCCAGCCGTCCCCTTGGCGGCACGGTTGTTTCAACACGCTCGACGAGCACGATCTTCTGTCGCTCCAGCTTCTCGATACGCGCTTCATAGGCACTTACTACTGACGCACTCGTTGAATCGACAATCCGATCCAGAAGGCTCTCGATTTGCCGAGCAACGTCCTTGAGCTGCTTCTCCAGCTCGCCCTTTTCACCATGCGCCACGGCCAGGCGCATGGGCGCACAAAGACGGACAGGGCTACACGCTTCAGCTTGGGACTTGCCCGATCAACGGACGGATCGTCCTGCGGGCTCCGCTCGAAGATACCCCACCGCAGAACGAAGGGCGCTCCTAGAGCGCCCTTCCATTATTCTCACCGATTTGCACGATCACGTGGGCAGCTTGGCCTGCTGCTTGCCGTCCATCGCCGCTTGCACAAGATCGCCGAGTATATCGGTGAACGGTGCAATATCGTGCCGCACGCTCGCTTCTTCGAGTGCCGCCATGTAGGCGGCACGCTGTTCGACAGGGACGACCGTCCAAGGATATCCGCCCGCGCCAAGCATCACGTTCATCAAGAAACGTCCCATCCTTCCGTTCCCGTCAGTGTAAGGGTGAATATAGACGAATATGAAATGCCCAAGCACCACGCGAACAGCGGGGTCGGTTTCTTCGGCCAGCAGCTCAAAGAATAGGGGCATGGCATCCCGCACGGCTTCCGAGGATGGCGGCACATGCATCGAACGCCGAATGAATACTGGTCCGCCCCTGTAGCCCGCCAGATCAGCAGGACGGAGAAGGCCTGCTGTCACGCTTGGAGCAAAAAGGG
Source organism: Albidovulum sp. (assembly GCA_036758045.1). Lineage (GTDB taxonomy): Bacteria > Pseudomonadota > Alphaproteobacteria > Rhodobacterales > Rhodobacteraceae > Albidovulum. The sequence continues at coordinate 39,998 of DAIOXI010000004.1, read as the reverse complement.
CGCGATACCATGCGCCATGATCTTCGTCCGCCACGGCTCCAGGGTTCTCGCCTTTTAGAACTGCGCTGAGGCTTTGCAGGACTTCCTGATAGGCAAGCCAGTATCCCCGCGCTGCCAGCGCATCCCGATGCTCGCGATCCCGCTCATCTGTCTCGGGATTCCAATCACCGCTTCTGACTCGTTCGATCAGTGCGGGCGACACACGGTAGCCTTCTATGGAAAGGGAGTGATAGGCGTCCGTGACGTAGGCATCGCTCACCCATTTCAGATAGGCGTCGATGTCGTTCGGCTTGCCTGGCGCTTCGGGAAACCGCTCGATGATCCGTTCCCGCATGTCGCTCCACATCAGGCGGATGCGCCCCGCATAGGGTGAGACTTCGCGGCGCGGCAGACGAAGCGGCGTCTTTGTGTCAAACGGGTCTTGTGCCCGTGCTTCGTAGCCAGCCGAGCGCATCGCGCCAAGAATATCATCGGCAATGCGGTCTCTTCCGATGTTGCGGAATGCGCCCGCAAGCCGTCCCGCGATGGTGGTATGTCCACCTTCAAGAAGGAGTCCCAGAACCTCTGACGCATCCTGAATACTGGCCAGTGCGGCGCGGGCATCGACTGCATGGTGCTGGAAGAACGCAGGCGATACCTCGATCAGCGCAGCAGGCAGCGCATAGAGCCGCAGACCTTCCTTCTCGACAATATCCCTTTTGGCGGGAAGGCTGGCACGGATGTCGAAGAGCGACGTGCCGAACGGCAGGGCGGTCGGTTTGTTGCCGCCCTTTGGAGCACGTACGCCAAGCTGGCGCGGCACTGTCTGATTGCCTGCATGCAGTGCAAGGGACTGCTCAGGCGAAAGGCACCATTCGTCATCGAAGCGCGTCTGAAGGTAGGCTGCGCAGAACGGCCAGAACGCAGCATACCACGCCGTGCTTTCCCCCGCCGTCTCATCGGGACGCGCAGGTATGTACCAGCCCTTCATGACTTCTTGCAGAAAGCCATTCTTCAACAGCCGCTCACGATGCAGGCGAGACAGATCAGTGGAGCGGATGGCAACAGTACCGCCGTCCTGTAGCGCCTTGAGCGCTTCCAGGGCTTCGGCCAGTTTTTCCTGTGGTGTCGCCATTTGCTCGATCTTTCGTCAGGGTTTTGCGCCGTGCGAATATTAGGTTATTATGTTGTATCACAGTTAGGTTTTCGTGTCTATTTTTGATTAGGTTTTTGTGCCGAGCTCTCTTTAGGTCGACGTGTCGTGCACACGTTTGGCGGCTTCGCGCTAAGGTTCAAAGCCGCGCCTGCGATGCGGGCGCGGAGCGCGTTCGCGCTTTCTGCCTTCTTCGTCACGGGTCTTCTCGCGCTTGCGCGTGGGCGTGTGATCGGGGTCGTGCCGATCATCGCGCATATGGTGCGCCACACCCGGATGTGGCCTCGATGTCGATCACTTGCGCGCTCCAGACGCCCAAATCGCTCCTTTCGCCCCGCCTTCTTTCATCTCCGTCCAGCAGCGCCGCGACACTTCAGCGCCCCTTTTCCCTTTCACCTCAACGACTTCCGCGCGCCTCGGCGGGTATGTCCCTTCGTCCAGAAGTTACTACCCCCCACAATGGCCCGTCCTTGGAAGGACACAAAGACTGGGATGTACTGCGTTCGGAAGCGAGTGCCGAGCGAACTGCGCCCACTCCTTGGCAAAGGCATCAGAAAGATTTCTCTGGGGACCAAGGACCCTACCGAAGCCAAGGCACGGTTTCCCGAAGCCCATCAGCGCTTGCTGAACGAATGGCAGGCCCTGTGCTCCTGTGTCCGCCGCCACGCCGCGTACGGGGCCGGGCCGGTGGCCGCGCGGACCATCGTTGAAATGCCGCACCGATCGGGAAAACTGCGGATCGGGGTGTAACAAAATCGTCTCTGGTGCGACCTGTAGGACAATGGCATCCCGGACATGCGCCGATGATCCCTGTGAGACGTGAGGGGCCACCTTGAAGAAACCGGTCTTGTTTTTTGCCGCCGCCACGGTGCTGATCGCGATCTTCGCGCTGCTCGGACCGTCGCCGGAGCTTGACGACCTGCGCAACATGCTGGCGCGGCTTCAGGCCTGGCAGGCCACGCATCAAGGCGCCCTCGCGGTGCTGTTCTTTGGCGCCTATGTCGCGGTCACCGCCCTGTCGCTGCCGCTGGCGGTCTGGATGACGCTTGCCGCAGGGGCGCTCTTCGGGTTCTGGCAGGGGCTGGTGATCGTTTCCTTCGCCTCGACCCTCGGCGCGACGCTCGCCTTCCTCGCCGCCCGCTATCTGCTGCGCGACTGGGTGCATGGCCGCATGGGCCGCCGCGCCGTCGCCATCGACGCGGGGATGCGCCGCGACGGGGCGTTCTACCTCTTCTCGCTCCGCCTGATCCCGATCATCCCGTTCTTTGCCGTGAACCTGCTCATGGGATTGACGCCGATCCGCACGCTGACCTTCTATCTTGTCAGCCAGGCCGGGATGCTGGCCGGCACCGCCGTCTATGTGAACGCGGGCACGCAGTTGGCAAGGCTCGACAGTCTTTCGGGGATCGTCTCACCGCCGCTCCTGGTTTCCTTCGCCCTTCTGGGCCTTTTTCCCTGGCTTGCCCGCATGCTTCTCGACAGGATCAGACGCCGCAGGGCCTATGCTCGCTGGTCCCGCCCGAAATCCTTCGACCGGAACCTGATCGTGATCGGGGGCGGCGCGGCGGGGCTGGTGTCGTCCTATGTCGCCGCCGCGACCAGGGCCAGGGTCACACTGGTCGAGTCGCACAGGATGGGGGGCGATTGCCTGAACTACGGCTGCGTCCCCTCGAAGGCGCTGATCCGAAGCGCGAAGCTGGCACATCAGATGCGCAGGACCGACCGCTACGGGCTTGCCTCCGCCAGGCAGGTGATTCCCTTCGACCGGGTCATGGCGCGCGTGCATCGGGTCATTGCGGCGATCGCGCCCCATGACAGTGTCGCGCGCTATACCGGCCTGGGGGTCGAGGTGCTGCAGGGCCACGCGCGGCTGATCGACCCCTGGACCGTCGAGGTCGCCCTCGATGACGGCACGACGCGGCGCCTGACCAGTCGTGCGACCATCATCGCAACGGGCGCGCAGCCTTTCGTGCCGCCGCTGCCGGGGATCGGCGATGTCGATGCCCTGACATCGGATACGCTGTGGGACCGGCTCGGGGACCGGACATCGGCCCCCGAACGGCTGGTCGTCCTGGGTGGCGGTCCTATCGGGACGGAACTGGCGCAAAGCTTCGCGCGTCTCGGCTCTGCGGTGACGCAGATCGAGATGGCCCCCCGGCTCCTGTTCCGCGAGGATGAGGAGGTCTCCGCACTGGTCCGGGCCTCGCTTGAGGCGGACGGGGTCGCCGTGCTGACCGGGCACAAGGCGCTCTCCTGCGGCGTGACGGAGGGCGAGAGGTGGATCGAGGTCGAACACCGGGGAGAAATCCGCCGTATCGCCTTTGACGAGATCATCGTCGCCGTCGGCCGCGCGCCGCGGCTCAACGGGTTCGGGCTGGAAGAGCTGGGGATCGGGACCGACCGGGTGGTCGAGACGAACGAGTATCTCGAAACGCTCTATCCCAACATCCTCGCGGCGGGCGATGTAGCGGGGCCCTACCAGTTTACCCATGTGGCGGGGCATCAGGCGTGGTTCGCCGCCGTCAATGCCCTGTTCGGCGCCGTCAAACGCTTCAAGGTCGACTACCGGGTGATTCCCTGGGCGACCTTCAGCGACCCGGAAGTGGCCCGCGTCGGTCTTTCGGAGACCGAGGCGCGGGCGAAGGGCATCCCGTTCGAGGTCACGCGCTATGGCATCGACGATCTGGACCGCGCGATCGCGGACGGTTCGGCGCATGGGTTCGTGAAGGTGCTGACCGTGCCCGGCAAGGACCGCATCCTGGGCGTCACCATCGTGGGCGAGCATGCGGGCGACCTGCTCGCGGAATTCGTGCTGGCGATGAAGCACGGGCTTGGGCTGAACAAGATCCTCGGCACGATCCACATCTACCCGACGCTGGCCGAGGCGAACAAATACGCCGCCGGCGAATGGCGCCGCGCCCATGTGAACCCGCGCCTCCTGGCCATTGTCGAACGCTATCACGCATGGAGGCGCGGATGATCGACGCCCGCCTTGGCCCGGTTCAGGCCCGCCTTCTGGCGCCGCTGGCACGCCTGCTTCACGCGCGCGGTGCGCGGGCCGACCTGCTGAGCGTCACCGGCTTCGGCATCGGGGTTCTGGCCGCGATTTGCCTCTGCTTCGGCCTCTGGACCCCGGCGCTCGGCCTGATCCTTCTCAACCGCCTGCTCGACGGGCTCGACGGGGCTGTCGCGCGGCTGGCGGGGGCCACGGAACGTGGCGCGTTTCTCGACATCGCGCTGGATTTCCTGTTCTACGCCCTGATCCCCCTTGGTTTCGCCGTGCAGGACCCTGCCCTGAACGCCCTGCCTGCCGCCGTGCTGCTTGCGTCCTTTGTCGGAACCGGGTCGTCGTTTCTGGCCTTCGCGGTCATCGCCGCGCGCAACGACATGCAGGCCCCGGCCTTTCCGGCCAAGGGCATCTACTATCTCGGGGGGCTGACCGAAGGGTTCGAAACGATCGCGATCTTCGTGGCCATGTGTCTCTGGCCGTCAGCTTTCCCTGCCCTTGCCATTGTCTTCGCGGCGGCCTGCGCGATAACCACGCTGCTGCGCTGGGCACAGGGGTGGCGGGTTTTCGCGGAGGTTCAGAGATAACGTGCAACGGATCGACCCGCCACGACACATCCCCCAATGTCATTCGCAACGACCGGAGTCCCCCATGTCCCGAACACTGACCGCCGCCCTGACGGCACTTCTGATTGCAACGCCGGCGCTGGCCGATGACTGGCAGGCGACGCTTGAGGCCGCCCGTGGCCAGACCGTCTACTGGAATGCCTGGGGCGGGGATGAGCGGACCAATGCCTTCATCGCTTGGGTCGGGGCACAGACCGAGCACCTTTACGGCGTGCGGGTGGAACAGGTAAAGCTCAGCGACACCGCCGAGGCGGTCACCCGTGTGGTCTCGGAAAAGGCGGCCGGGCAAGACAGCGGCGGAACCGTCGATCTGATCTGGATCAACGGGCCGAACTTTCTGGCGATGAAGGAACAGGGGCTGCTGCATGGCCCCTTCGTCGCAGACCTGCCGAATGCCAGATATCTCGACCTGACGCCGACCTCGCCCAACGCGGTGGATTTCACGATTCCGGTGGAGGGCTTTGAAAGCCCGTGGCGGCTGGCGAAATTCGTCTTCAACTACGATACCGCGCGGGTCGATGCCCCGCCTGCCGACATGGCCGGGTTCGTCGACTGGGCGGCGGCGCATCCGGGCCGCTTCACCCATCCCGATCCGTCGAACTTCATGGGCGCGACATTCCTCAAACAGGCGCTGATCGAACTGGCGCCCGACCCCACCGTCCTGCAGGCGCCGGCGACGGACGAGGTCTTCACCGCCGCCACCGCGCCGCTCTGGGACTGGTATGACGCGCTGCGCCCGAATCTCTGGCGTGGCGGCGCTACCTTCCCGGAAAACCAGTCGGTGCAGCAGCAGCTTCTGAACGACGGCGAAATCGACATGGCGATGTCCTTCGACCCCGCCTCGACCGCTGCCGCGATCGCGCAGGGCCTTTTGCCCGAAACGGTCCGTGTCTTCGTGCCAGCGGGCGGCAGCATCGGCAATGTCAGCTTCGTCGCCATCCCCTACAACGCTGCCAATGCCGAAGGGGCCGAGGTGGTGGCGAACTTCCTGCTCGACCCCGCGACGCAGGCGCATATGCAGAATATCGAGGTCCTGGGGGCCTTCTCGGTCCTCGACCCGGCGCGGCTGGACGCCGCGGCGAAAGGCGCCTTTGCCGCCCTGCCGACCGCGCCCGCGCTGCCCTCGGTCGCGGATCTGGGGCCGACGCTTCTTGAACCCCATGCCAGCTGGATGACCCGCCTGACCGCGGAATGGGCGCGGCGTTATACACGGTGAGGCAGCGGCGGGCATCCGGGGCGGGGCTGCGCGCGGCGGTGCTTGCCGTCGTGGCTGCGGGGCTCTTGCTCCCGATCGGGGCCGGTCTGTGGCAAACCGGCCGCGCCGCCTTCGGCATCCTGCCCGCGATCGGCGCGACCGGGTTCGGCCTCGACGCCTGGGCGGGTTTTTTCGACCTCGCCGGGGTCAGGACGGCGATATGGCTGAGCCTGTCGACCGGACTCGCGGCGACGGTCCTGTCGCTTGCGCTCGCCGTCGGTGTCTGCGCTGCGGTGCAGGGCAGGCTGTCGCGCGCGGCGGGAGCGCATCTGCTGACCCCTTTCCTGGCCGCGCCCCATGCGGCGGTGGCCATCGGCCTTGCCTTTGTCCTTTCCCCGTCCGGCTGGATAGCGCGCGTGCTTTCGGTGCCGGCCGCATGGGACCGCCCGCCCGATCTGGCCAGTGTGAATGACCCTTGGGGGATCGCGCTGACCCTCGGGCTGATGGTCAAGGAAACACCTTTCCTGCTTCTGGTGATCCTCTCCGCCCTGACGCAGATCCCCGTGCGGGTCCATATGGCCGCCGGCCGATCCCTTGGATACGGGCGGGGGCTGGTCTGGCTGAAGGTCATCATGCCGCAGGTCTGGCCGCTGATCCGCCTGCCGGTCCTTGTCGTGGCGGCCTATTCGATCTCCGTGGTCGATATGGCCATGATCCTCGGCCCGTCCAACCCGCCGACGCTGGCGGTTCTTCTGACCCGGCTGTTTTCGGACCCCGATCTGGGGCGTATCCTGCCCGGTTCGGCCGGCGGGGTGTTTCAGCTTCTGCTCGTCGGTCTTGCCTTTGCCCTGCTGTGGCTGGCGGAGCGTCTTCTCAGTGCGCTTGGCCTGATCTGGCTGCGGCGGGGCGGGCGTGGCACATCCTCGGAACCGCTGCTGAAACTGGCCACCGTGGCCACCGCCATCCTTCTGCTTTCGGGCATCCTGGCGTTGCTGGCCATTGCGATCTGGTCGCTGGCCTGGCGCTGGCCCTGGCCGACGATCCTGCCGGAAAGCTGGTCGCTGAAAGCCTGGAGCGAGCCCCAGGGCGGCTGGGGCGCGGCGGCGCGGCGGACGCTGACGATTGCGCTTCTATCGACGGCACTGTGCCTGGCGCTGGCCGTCGCCTGGCTGGAGGGAGAGGACCGCGCGCACATGCCGCGCGCCCGCTGGGCCGAGGCGCTCATCTATCTGCCCCTGCTGGTGCCACAGGTCTCCTTCCTGTTCGGCATGAACATCCTCATCATCCATCTCGGTCAGGCGGGCGGCCTCGGCGCCGTGGTCTGGGCGCATTGCCTCTTCGTCTTTCCCTATGTGATGATCGCGCTCAGCGACCCGTGGCGCGCCCTTGACCCGAGGCTGGAGAGGACCGCGGCAGCACTTGGCGCGGGGCCGTGGCGGCGGCTTTTCCGTGTCAAGCTGCCGGTGCTTCTGGCGCCGCTTTGCACCGCCGCGGCGATCGGCATCGCCGTATCTGTCGCGCAATACCTGCCGACGCTGTTCATGGGGGCCGGGCGCGTTGCGACGCTGACGACCGAGGCCGTGACCCTGTCGTCGTCATCGGACCGCAGGGTGGCCGGGGTCTATGCAAGCCTTCAGGCGGCGATCCCCTTCCTGGCCTATCTTGTCGCCTTCCTGATCCCGGCCCTGCTTCACCGGAACCGGCGCGACCTGCAAGGCGAGGCGGGTGTGTGATGCTTGACCTCAAGGCGCTTTCCGTTCGCTTCCGCGACAGCCCGCGCCTGTTCCCACCGCTGACGCTCAGCGTGGCATCGGGGCGGGTCGGGACCATCATGGGACCCTCGGGCATCGGCAAGTCGACACTGCTCGATGCCGTCGGGGGGCATCTGGCGCCCGGCTTTTCGATGACCGGAAGCGTGGTCCTGAACGGGCGGGTGCTTGACGGCCTGCCCCCCGAAGACCGCAAGATCGGC
>DAIOXI010000004.1:31294-32056 GCA_036758045.1 Albidovulum sp. | reverse complement strand
CAGGATGCCGCCCTGTTTCCGCACTTGAGTGTCGGCGACAACCTGGCCTTCGGCCTTGCGCCCCGGATACGCGGCCGGCAGGCCCGCAGGGCGGCCGTGGCGCGGGCGCTGGAAGAAGCCGGGCTGGGCGGCATGGAACACCGCGACCCGGCGACCCTGTCGGGCGGGCAGCGTGTGCGCGCGGCCCTGATGCGCAGCCTTCTGGCAGAGCCGCTGGCGCTTCTGCTGGACGAACCGTTTTCCAGGCTCGACGCGGATCTGCGGGCGGAGATGCGGGCCTTCACCTTCGCCCACCTGCAAGAGCGCGCGATCCCGGCCCTGATGGTCACGCACGATCCCGAGGACGCCGAGGCGGCGGGCGGGCCGGTCGTCAGGATCGGGGAAGGCGGCGATCGGGTGTGAAGCCCGCTACAGGCTTTCGGCGCGTCTTCGTCCGCAACCTTTCAATGCATCAGGTCGCAGATCCCGCTGAGGGGGCAGGAGGTTGGCAGGAGGCAATCGAAACGCCGCCCGCAACGCCCTCCGGTCAAGGCCCGCAAATGAAAGGGGCGAGGCCACAGCCCCGCCCTTCCCGGAATTCCGATAAGACGCGATCAGGCGAGCGCGAGGTTCGTCGCCGATTCACGGCCGTCGCGGCCGGCTTCGATGTCGAAGGTCACGGCCTGGCCGTCCTTCAGGCTGCGCAGGCCCGCACGCTCGACCGCAGAGATGTGGACGAAGACGTCCTTGCTGCTGCCTTCCGGCGCGATGAAGCCGTAGCCC
>DAIOXI010000004.1:29640-31284 GCA_036758045.1 Albidovulum sp. | reverse complement strand
GTAGCCCTTCGTTTCGTTGAACCATTTCACGGTGCCGTTGGCCATCCGTAGTCTCCTTGTCTTGCCGCCCGCGGAAGTGCGGCGGCCCGGCGCAGTCAGTCGCAATCGAAGAACTGGGCCGAAGACGGAGACAGCAGTCGATAGAGGTAACGTCGCGTCCCCGATAATGCCCGAATCAAGGCGAAAACACAATGGTGACAAGAAAGGGCGGGAAAAACCCCGCCCTTTTCACACTCAACCCTGACGGCAATTCAGTTGCCGCCAAGCCGCCGGATGCGGCCCTCGACCCCGGTCGTGACCTTGCCGGTCGCGGCGACATAAGCGATCACGTCATTCGCCATCAGGTTCCCGTTCCCGGCATTGATCAAGACCTTGCCACCACCCAATGCGGTATAGCCGTCGCCACCCGACAGCATGTAGTCGTTGGTCGCCACCGTATAGACCTTGTTCAGGTCAAGCGGCGCACCGCCCACCATCACCTCCGATACCCGCGACCCGGCGGGGGCGGAGGGATCGAAGGCGAAGGTGATGCCGGAAACCTGCGGGAACCGCCCGGCGCCCTTTTCCACCTGGCTGACTCCGTTCTCCAGCGCGGCAAGCACCTGGCTGCCCGGCAATTCCGTCTCCACCGTCACGTTGCCGAAGGGCAGTTCGGTCAGGATGTCGCGCCGGGTCAGCACCGTGCCTGCGTCATAGGTGCGGTCGGCACGGATACCGCCGCCATTGGCAAGCGCGATATCCGCCCCGGTCGCGGCGCGCTGCGCATCCGCGATCAGGTTGCCCATCGCCGATTCCTCGGCCCGCACCACGTTGCGGCGACTGTCGAGCGGCACCTCGGTCACCCCGATCTCCACGTTCAGGCTTTCATCCAGCCTGGTCTTGAGCTGATCGACAAGCGCCTGCGTCTCGGCATCGGGCCTGACCTTCGCGGTGTCGATGAAGCGGAATTCGGGCGTCCAGTCGATCGTCCGCTTACCGTCCTTGTCCTGCCCGATCTCGACATTCAGGTCGATCGGCGACAGGTATTGCCCGTCGATCGAGGTTTCGACATAGGCGGTCACCCCGTCATAGGCGGTGGCATAGGAATGGTCGTCGCCCGACAGGATGACGTCGAAGGCATGGCTCGCGATCAGCTGGCGGTCGTTGCTCATGTCGGTCTGGACCACGCCGACGACAAGGTCGGCGCCCTCCTCGCGCGCCTGCTTCGCCGCCGCGATGCCGGTTTCGACCGTCGGCAGGAACACCAGATCGCCGGTCGAGGCGACCTGCGGCGAGGTATCCTGCGCCACCGGGATCAGCGCGATCTTCACGCCACCCACCTCTTTCACCATCACGCCGCCCAGCCCCTCGATAGGCGAGCCATCGGCATTGGTGATGTTGATCGCGGCCCAGGGATATTTCGACGCCTTCATCTTTTCGTAGAAATTTTCCGGACCGAAATCGAATTCATGGTTGCCCGGCACGGCAAGGTCGAAAGGCACGATATTGGTCAGGTCGATGGTATTCTGCCCCTTGTCGAAACCCGACAGAAGCGAGGGCGACAGCATGTCGCCATCGAAGACATACAGCGTGTTCGGGTTGGCCGCCCGTTCGGCGCGCGCCACCGCGTTCAGCCGGGCAAAGCCGCCCCGGCCATCCTCTTCC
>DAIOXI010000004.1:26322-29630 GCA_036758045.1 Albidovulum sp. | reverse complement strand
TCGCCGACCCCGAAAATGGTGATCTTGACGGATTCGGCGGTGGCGGCATCGGCGAAGGCAAGGGCGCTGGCGCCCAGAAGCAGGGCGGCGCTGTGGCGGGCGGTGATCTTCATTGGAGAACTCCCTTGGGGGTTGGACACCATCAGACTGCTGCGAAGCGCGGGCGGAGTCAAAGCCTCATGCCCCTCCCCGCGCCCCGTCCGGGCCAGAAAGCCGCCCGTCGGGCATTGACCGCATCCCGACCAGGAGGCATGACAAGCCATGCTCATCTTCAAGATCTTCCGCCGCGCCGAATGGGACGCGCTTCGCAGCGCCGGTCAGACCACAGGCGCGCCCGTCGATCTGGCGGACGGGTTCATCCATTTCTCGACCGCCGAACAGGTGGCAGAGACGGCCGCGCGGCATTTCGCGACCGAAAGCGACCTGGTGCTGGTCGCGGTCGAGGCCGCCGCGCTGGGCGCCGACCTGAAATGGGAACCCTCGCGCGGCGGGGCGCTTTTCCCGCATCTCTACCGCGCGCTGAGGCTGGGCGATGTCGTCTGGGACAAATCGCTGCCCCTTGGCGCCACCGGCCATATATTCCCCGAGGGCATGTTGTGACACCCATCGAACGGCTCGGTCTTTTCGCGCTGCACCGGCTTGACCCGGAAAAGGCCCATGGCTGGTCGATCCGCGCGCTCAGGGCCGGTCTCGCCCCCCTGCCCGGCCCCGTCACCTCACCCCGGCTGCGGACCCGGCTTGCGGGTCTGGACCTGCCCAACCCGGTCGGCCTTGCCGCAGGCTTCGACAAGAACGCCGAGGCGGTCACGCCGCTCTCCCGCGCGGGTTTCGGCTTTGTCGAGGTCGGCGCCGCCACCCCGCGCGCCCAACCCGGCAACCCCGCCCCGCGCCTTTTCCGCCTGACCGAGGATCGCGGCGTCATCAACCGCTTCGGCTTCAACAACGATGGCGCGGAGGTCATTGCCGCCCGGCTGTCGCAGGCCCGCCACGACGTCCCGGTGGGTCTGAACCTTGGCGCCAACAAGGACGCCGCCGACCGCGCCGCCGATTTCGCCCGCGTGCTGGCCATCGCCGGGCCGCATGTCGATTTCGCAACCGTCAATGTCTCCTCCCCCAACACCGAAAAGCTGCGCGACCTTCAGGGCAAGGCGGCGCTTTCGGCGCTGCTCGCCGGCGTGATCGCGACCCGTGACGGGCTGGCGCGCCGGGTCCCCGTCTTCCTCAAGATCGCGCCCGATCTGGCCGACGCCGACCTTGCCGACGTGGCCGAGGTCGCGCTGTCCTCCGGCATCGACGGGGTGATCGCCACCAACACGACGCTCGCCCGCGACGGCCTGAAAAGCGCCCATCGGGGCGAGGCGGGCGGCCTTTCCGGCGCGCCCCTGTTCGAGAAATCCACCCGCACCCTCGCGCGGCTGTCGGACCTCACGGGCGGCGCGCTGCCTTTGATCGGGGTTGGCGGCATCGCCTCGGCCGGGGACGCCTATGCCAAGATCCGCGCCGGTGCCTCGGCGGTGCAACTCTACACGGCGCTGGTCTATGGCGGCCTTTCGCTCGCCGCCGTCATCGCGCGGGGCCTCGACCGTCTACTGGAACGCGACGGCTTCGCCACCGTGGCCGAGGCGGTCGGAACAGGACGAAAGGACTGGCTGTGACGACGATCTGGCACAATCCGCGCTGCTCCAAATCGCGCGAGACGCTGGCGCTTCTCGAAGCGCAGGGCATCGCCCCCGCGATCCGCCTCTACCTTCAGGACCCGCCATCCGAGGCGGAACTCCGCGACGCCCTCGCGCGGCTTGGCCTTCCCGCCCGCGACCTCATCCGCCGCAAGGAAGCCGCCTTTCGCGACGCGGGGCTTTCCGCCGACAGCAGCGACGCCGCCCTGATCGCCGCGATGGCCGCCACCCCGGTACTGATCGAACGCCCCGTTGTCCTGCATGGCGACCTCGCGGCCCTCGGTCGCCCGCCCGAGGCGGTACTGACGCTCTTCTGATCCTCTCCGTTGTCCCAATACTCCGGGGGTGAGCCCCGGACCTCGGTCCGGGGCGAGGGGGCAGCGCCCCCTATACCGCGCCCGCCGCCCGCTCCGCGCGCGGATAAAGCGCCGCCATCGTCACCCCCCGCATCGCGTTCAACACCATCAGCGACAGCCAAAGCCCGTGATTGCCCAAAGCGCCGGGCAGCGTCAGCAGCGCCAGAAGATAGATCGCGCCGGAGATCAGCATCGCATTGCGCATCTCGCGCGACAGTGTCGCACCGATGAAGATGCCGTCGAACATCCAGCTTGCGATGCCGACGACCGGCGCCAGCGCCACCCAGGGCAGATAGTCCCGTGCCGCCTCGCGCACGGCGGGATCGGTCGCCATCATGTCGATGATCCCCGGCCCGCCAAGCCAGAAGGCAAGGCCAAGAACGACGGATCCCCCGACACCCCACTGGCTTGCCACGACCGAGGACCGCCGCACCGCGACGACCGACCGCGCCCCCACCGCCTGCCCGACCAGCGACTCGGCCGCGAAGGCGAAGCCGTCCAGCGCGAAGGCGGTGATTTCAAGGAATTGCAGCAAGACCTGGTTCGCCGCCAGCGTCACATCGCCAAACCCGGCGGCGAGGAAGACGAAGGTGGTAAAGGACAATTGCAGCACGATCGAGCGCAGCATGATGTCGGAATTGACCTTCATCATCCGCATGATCCGCGCCCGGTCGAAGACCCGCGCCCAGTCGTGCCATTGCCCGCCCGAAAACGCTGCCCGGCACAGCCAGAGGCCAAGGACCAGCCCCGACCATTCCGCGATCAGCGAGGCGGTGGCGACACCCCCGACCCCCCAGCCGAGGCCCAGCACGAACCACAGGTCCAGCGCCACGTTCAGCCCGTTCATCCACAGTTGCAAGACCAGCACGCCGCGCGTCCGCTCCACCGCGATCAGCCAGCCGGTGACGGCGTAGAGCGAGATCGTCGCGGGCGCGCCCCAGATGCGGATCGACAGGTAGTCCCGCGTCAGCGCCTCTACCTCGGCCGAGGCCGGTGCAAGGTGGAAGGCGAGCCAGAAGATCGGCAGTTGCAGCACGATCCCCGCCAGCCCCGCCGCCGCCCCGATCATCAGCGCGCGGGTCAGAAGCGCGCCGGTTTCGGCCACGTCGCGCGCGCCATGCGCCTGCGCGACCATGCCGGACGTCCCCATGCGCAGAAAGCCGAAGACCCAGTAGAAAGAGGCGAGTATCACCGCCCCCCCCCCCCCCCCGCCGATGGGGGCCGCCAGCCCCCTCTGCCCCACGACGCCGGTATAGACCGCGCCCAGCAGCGGCAC
>DAIOXI010000004.1:13766-26312 GCA_036758045.1 Albidovulum sp. | reverse complement strand
CATCCATCGGCGGTGGGCGCCGTTCTGTCGGGCATCAGGAAATGCCCGGTCGCCTGTGCGAAAAGCCGCGCGCGGTTGTCCTGCCAGGCCTCGACATGAATGCTGGCATAGCGCCGGCCGGAACGGTTCACCCGCGCCCGCGCATAGGCGTCGCGCGGCAGGCCGGTGCGCAGATAGTCGACGGTGAAGTCGATGGTCTTCGGCAGGCGCGGCAGATGCGTGGCGTCCAGCGCGCGCGGATCGACGCGGCCGGCCTCCATATCCTCCCACACCAGCGACCAGCTCAGCCCGATGATCGCCGTCACCTCAAGGAAGGCCGCCGTCACCCCGCCATGCAGCGCGGGCAGGAGAGGGTTGCCGATCAGCTTGTCGTCATAGGGCAGGACCGCCGTCAGTTCATCGCCGCGGCGGTCGAAGCGGATGCCGAGAAAGCCGATGAACGGCACCCCGCCGATAAGCGATTGCAGCGCGGCGTCGCGGCGTTCCTTGACGATCTGGACCGGCTCGGGGCGCGGGCGCGGGTTCATCCCCTGTCTCCTTTCGCGGCGTCGAAGGTGAAGGCGCCGGTGGCCGTGGCGACGGGCCGGTCCTGCTCGGCGTCGTGGGCGGTGGCGCGCACGAAGGCGACCGATCGCGTGACATGGTAGCATTCGGCCCGCGCGGTGATCCGGTCGCCCGGACGCGCCGGGCGCATATAGTCGATGCGCAGGTCGATGGTGGCGGTGGCCGAGGGCGCGCGCGGATGGCTCATCACCGCAGCACCACCGCAGGTGTCCATCAGGGCCGACACCGCGCCGCCATGGATCACGCCCGATTCCGGATCGCCCACCAGCCGGGCGTCATAGGGCATGGAGATCGCGGCAACCCCGTCCCCGATCTGCTCAAGCACCATGCCCAGCGCCCGCGAATAGGGAATCGCCTCGATGAACTGCTGGGCCGCGTTCCGCTTCTTGTCGTTCATGGGCCAGGCTCCGGGATCACACCCCTGCCAATTTGCCGGTTGACGGAGGCACCGCAAGACCTATATCGAAAATATAGCCTAGGGTTCAAAATATATGCTGATGAAAGAAAACTAGACCATGGCATTGACCGCCCTCGCCCTCAACGCCGTCCGACGGCCTAGCCGGATGGACCCGCGGCGGCTGGCGCTCGCCGGTCTTATCGTCGCGCTGGCGCTGGCGCCGGGCGATCTGGGCGTGCTGACCCGCGGGCTGATGCAGGACGCCTTCGTGCAGGTTTCGGCCTTCGTCGCCGCGACGCTTTTGCTCTTTTACGGGCTGGAGCGGCTGTTCCGCTTCGACCTTGGCCTGGCGATGGGACAGGCGCGCATGTTACAGGTGCCGTTTGCCGCGCTTCTTGGCGCGACACCGGGCTGCGGCGGCGCGGTCGTGGTCGTCGCGGCCTATGCGTCGGGCAAGGTCAGCTTTGGCGCGGTCGTCGCCGCGCTGACCGCGACGATGGGGGACGCGGCCTTCCTGCTGATCGCCACCCGGCCCGATGTCGCGCTGGTTCTCCTGCCGATGCAATTCGCGACCGGCATCCTGACCGGCTGGCTCGTCGATCGCTTCCTGACCGTCGACTACCGCCCCGCGCGGGACGGTTGCGAGGTCGCGCCGCTGATCGGCGCCACCCGCCCGCGCCATTACCTCTATCTGGCCGCGCTTGTCCCCGGCCTGATCGTCGGCGCCGCGCAGATCGGCGGCATCGAGGTGACTCAGGTCCTTGGCCTTCCCGTCGCCGCCTTCGCGCTGACCGGCATCTTCACCGGCCTTGTCATCTGGACCGTTTCGCCGGTCAAGGCGATGACCAACCCGGCCGACGCGCCGGTGACGCGCATGGCCGAGGAAACCGCCTTCATCTCGATCTGGGTGGTGATCGCCTACCTGGCCTATGACTATGCGGCCGTTTACGGCGGGTTCGACCTCAAGGCGATGTTCCAGACCATCGCGCCGGCGCTGCCGCTCATCGCCGCCGCCATCGGGTTCATTCCCGGCTGCGGTCCACAGGTCCTTGTCGCCACGCTTTTCGTGAACGGGGCGATTCCCTTCTCGGCTCTGGTCGCAAATGCCATCTCGAACGACGGCGACGCGCTCTTTCCCGCGATCGCCCTTGCCCCGCGCGCGGCGATCATGGCCACCGTCTATTCGACCGTTCCCGCCCTGACCGTCGCCTATGCGCTTCACTTCTTGGCGCCGAGTTTCCTGAACTAGCCCCTGCGCAAGTGAGTTGTGCGGTCCACCGCCTGTCGCTAGGCTCTGCGCCAGGAGGACCCCCGATGGCCGAAGAGCGCATCAGCTTCAAGGATATGTGCACCCGCTTCGACGTAACCCCGCGGACATTGCGCTATTACGAGTATATCGAGCTTCTGTCCCCCGAAAAGGACGGTCGCGCACGCTTCTACGGCCCGCGCGAGGTGGCCCGCATGACCCTGATCCTGCGCGGCCGGCGCTTCGGCTTCAGCCTTGAGGAAATCCGCCAGTGGCTGCTTCTCTACAATGAGAAGGGAACCAAGGAACAATATTCGGTCTGGATCTCCATGGCCGACCGGCAACTGGCGGCGCTTGGCAAGCAGCGCGCCGAACTCGACGCCACGATCGCCGAGTTGAAGGATCTGCGCGACCGCACCCAGGCGCTTCTGGACGGCTGATCCCGGCGCGTTCGGCGCGACAGAAAAATAGCCCGCCGCGCGCTTTTCCGAAAGGACATTACGTCACCGATTTCGTGACGCGACGTCACGGTGACGCGCGCGTCAACTTCGCTTGTATGGTCGGCTCAGTCTTCCGATCTGGGGGTTCGAAACTCTCAGACCCGGATGAAAGGATATGTGTATGAGTAACGATGTTCTGACCATTCGCGAAATGTGCGACGCGTTC
Organism: Albidovulum sp.; assembly: GCA_036758045.1. Classification (GTDB taxonomy): domain Bacteria; phylum Pseudomonadota; class Alphaproteobacteria; order Rhodobacterales; family Rhodobacteraceae; genus Albidovulum. Next base: position 23,439 of record DAIOXI010000004.1, on the reverse strand, counting down.
GACGTGACGCCCCGCGCGCTTCGCTTCTACGAAGCCAAGGAACTGCTTTTCCCGATGCGCCAGGGCCAGAAACGCCTGTATTCCCGCCGCGACCGCGCCCGGCTGAAGCTGATCCTGCGCGGCAAGCGTTTTGGTTTCAGCCTGGAGGACATTCGCCAGTTGCTCGACCTCTACGATGTCGACGACACGCATGAGACGCAGCTGGCCGAGGCGCTCGACGCCGCGCGCAAGCGGCTGGCCGCCATGGAACAGCAGCGCGATGAGCTTGACCAGGCGATCGCGGAACTGGGCGACATGATCGAACAGAACGCCGAGACGCTGACCAAGCTCAGGCTGACCGCCGCCTGAAACACGACCGACGACCTTTAGGGAGAGAGACGCATGCCGACCTACACCGCCCCGATCCGCGACATGGAATTTGTCCTGAATGAGGTGCTGGGCGTCGCCGCCAGCGACGTGCCGGGCTATCGTGATCTTGAGCCCGGCTTCACCTCCGCGATCCTCGAAGAGGCGGGCAAGATCGCCAGCGACGTGCTGACGCCGCTGAACGCCAGCGGCGACCGCGAAGGCTGTCGGCTGGAAAACGGCGTCGTCTACACGCCGAAAGGCTTCAAGGAAGCCTTCGCGGCGATGAAGGAAGGCGGCTGGAACGGTCTCGATCTGCCCGAGGAATATGGCGGGCAGAACCTGCCCTACATCTTGGGGACGGCGGTTGGGGAAATCTTCGTCTCCGCCAACATGGCCTTCAACATGTATCAGGGCCTGACCCATGGCGCGATCTCGGCCATTCTCGCCCACGGGACAGACGGCCAGAAACAGACCTACCTGCCGAAGATGGTCAGCCTCGACTGGACCGGCACGATGAACCTGACCGAACCCCATGCCGGCACCGATCTCGGCATGATCCGCACCAAGGCCGAACCGCAGGACGACGGCAGCTACAGGATCACCGGGCAGAAGATCTTCATCTCGGCGGGCGATCACGACCTTGCGGACAACGTCATCCACCTGGTGCTGGCCAAGGCGCCCGGCGGTGGCGAGGGGACCAAGGGCATCTCGCTTTTCATCGTGCCGAAGTTTCTGGTGAAAGAGGATGGCACCCTGGGCGAACGCAACGGCGTTTGGGTCGGCAATATCGAAGAGAAGATGGGCATCCACGGCAATGCCACCTGCGTGATGAACTATGACGGCGCGACCGGCTACCTGCTGGGCGAGCTGCACAAGGGCATGCGCAACATGTTCACGATGATGAACGAGGCGCGGCTGGGCGTCGGCCTTCAGGGCTATGCGGTCGCCGAACCGGCCTATCAGAACGCCGTGGCCTATGCCCGCGAGCGCCTTCAGGGCCGCGCGGTGACGGGGACCGAAAACCCCTCCGGCCCCGCCGATCCGCTGATCGTGCATCCCGACATCCGCCGCAGCCTGATGGACCAGAAAAGCTTCCTCGAAGGCGCCCGAGCCTTCACGCTCTGGGGGGCCTCGCTGATAGACCGCGCGCATCGCTCGGGCGACAAGGAGGCCGAGGGGATGATCTCGCTCCTCACCCCGGTCATCAAGGGCTTCCTGACCGACAAGGGGTTCGAGACCGCCGTCGCCGCGCAGCAGGTCTATGGCGGACATGGCTATATCGAGGAACAGGGTATGTCCCAGTTCACCCGCGATGCCAGGATCACCATGATCTATGAGGGCGCAAACGGGGTGCAGGCGCTCGACCTCGTGGGCCGCAAGCTGGCGGCAGATGGTGGCAAGCACGTCATGGCGTTCTTCGAGATGGTGAAGGGCTTCCTCAAGGAAAACGAAGGCGACGAGAGGCTGAAGACGGGCTTCCTCGAGCCGCTGAAGGCCGCGTCGAAGGATCTTCAGGCTGCAGGCATGTTCTTCATGCAAAACGGAATGAAAAACCCCAATGCGGCGCTGGCAGGGTCCTACGACTTCATGCACCTCTTCGGTCATGTCTGCCTCGGCCTCATGTGGGCGCGCTCCGCGAAAGCCGCGCAAGAGGCGCTGGCGGGCGGAACCGGCGACAAGGCATTCTACGAAACCAAGCTTGCCACCGGGCGCTACTACATGGCCCGGCACCTGCCGATGACGGCGACTCACCTGGCGCGCATCCAGTCCGGTGCCGAACCCGTGATGGCACTTGCGGCGGAGGCGTTCTAGGCTTCCCCCGACACGAACGGGTCCGCGCCCCTGCGGCGCGGCCCCCAGAACCCGATGAGGACCGGATGCCCAAACGCCTGCGCCTGACCCGCCGCTTCCCCGCCGCGATGACCAACGACGCCTACCGCGCGTTGCAGACCCTCGCGGCGCAGGCCGGGATCACCCAGGATGAGGCGCTGACCTTCGTCTTCGAACATTTCAACAGCGTGATGGACACCGAGACGTTCAACCACCGCCTCAGGCTTTTCAAGGCGGAGCTTGAGGATCGAAAGGCATGACGGGCGGAGAGGGTGGAATGAGTATTTGTGCAACGAAGAAGCGCAAAGTACGCCCCGGTTCCGGCGCCGGCCCTCAAACCTGGGGTGCTTCTCGCCGGAACCGGGGCGACTTCTCCGTTGGCGGTCATCGGCTCTCCAGCCTGTACCGCACTCCGAGCCTCGCCCGATTCTGGTTAACAAATCCTTCTTCTTCGTTGTTCAAATACTCCACGGGGGTGCGGGGGTGTGAAGCCCCCGCTGCGGCGGCAGGTGGCAGGGGGACGACATGACGGCGAAACACCATTGCTTCGGCGAAAGCGGCAATGCCAACAAAGCGGCGCTGACGATGACACTGGCGGGCTATGACTGGGAACCCGTCTGGGTTGACTTCTTCCACGGCGCCTCGCGCAGCCCCGACTTCCTCGCCATCAATGAAATGGGCGAGGCGCCGGTCTTCGTCGAGGGCGATCTGACGCTGACGCAAAGCTGCGTGATCCAGCTTCATGTCGCCAAGAAGACCGGGAAGTTCATCGACGGCGACCGGAACGAGATCCTGCGCTGGCTGTTCTGGGACGGCCAGAAGCGATCGGGCCACCAGGGCGCGCTGCGCTTCCTGATGAACTTCGTCCCCGAGGAGAAGCGGCCCGCCGAGGCGATCAAATGGCTTTCGGGCCGCGTGATGACGGCGCTCGGGCTTCTCGACCGCCATCTTGAGGGCCGGGACTGGGTGGCGGGCGACGCGCCCACCATCGCCGACCTCGCCTGCTGTGGCTATCTCTACTACCCCGAACCCTGGGGGTTCGACCGCAAGGCCCTGCCCCATATCGACCGCTGGCTTGACCGCATCGCGGCCCTGCCGGGCTGGAAACATCCCTATGACCTGATGCCCGGCAACCCTTCGGACCGGGCCTGAGCGGAGGAACCGACATGAACTGGCTGCTGATCGCGGTCGTCTACACCGTCACCGGCGAAAACGTCCCCCATGAGGTGCGCGTGAACGAGACGCCCTTTGCCACCGAGGCGCTGTGCGAGGCGGCGCGCACGAAGATGGAAGACCAGCTCAGGACGCGGGCCATCACCGTCAAGGCGACCTGCGTGCAAGTGAGCGAATAACGGGAGAAGACCATGACCGACGCCTATATCTATGACGCCGTCCGCAGCCCGCGCGGCAAGGGCCGCAAGGATGGCAGCCTGCATGAGGTGACCTCGGTCGCACTGTCGGCCAAGATCCTGAACGCGGTCAAGGAACGCAACAACCTTGACGGCCATGCGGTCGAGGACGTGATCTGGGGCAACGTGACCCAGGTCGGCGAACAGGGCGGCTGTCTTGCGCGTTCGGCCGTGCTCCTGTCGGACCTCGACGAGGCGATCCCCGGCCTTGCGATCAACCGTTTCTGCGCGTCGGGGATGGAGGCGGTGAACCTTGCCGCCAATCAGGTCAGGGGCGGCGCCGGGATGGGTTATATCGCCGGCGGCGTGGAGATGATGGGACGTGTTCCCATGGGCTCTGACGGGGCCGCGATCGCAGTCGATCCGTCGATTGCCTGGAAGACCTATTTCGTGCCGCAGGGCATTTCCGCCGACATCATCGCCACCGAATACGGCTTTTCGCGCGACGAGGCAGACGCCCTTGCGGTGGAATCGCAAAAACGCGCGGCAAAGGCCTGGGAAGAAAAGCGTTTCGCGAAATCCGTCGTCACGATCCGCGACCAGAACGGACTGCCGATCCTTGATCGCGACGAATACATGCGCCCCGGCACCGACATGCAGGCGCTGGGCGCGCTGAAGCCCTCGTTCAAGGACATGGGCGAGGCGATGCCCGGCTTCGACAAGGTGGCGCTGATGAAATATCCGCATCTGGAGCGGATCGAGCATATCCATCACGCCGGCAACTCCTCGGGCATCGTGGACGGGGCGGCTGCGGTCCTGATCGGCAACAAGGAATTCGGCGACAAATGGGGCCTGAAGCCTCGCGCCCGCATCCGCGCGACGGCCAAGATCGGCACCGATCCGACGATCATGCTGACCGGCCCGGTGCCGGTGACGGAAAAGATCCTGAAAGACAGCGGCATGTCGATTTCCGACATCGACCTCTTCGAGGTGAATGAGGCCTTCGCCGCCGTCGTCCTGCGCTTCATGCAGGCTTTCGATGTCTCGCCCGACAAGGTCAACGTGAACGGCGGCGCCATCGCCATGGGCCACCCGCTTGGCGCCACCGGCGCAATCATCATCGGCACGCTGCTGGATGAGCTGGAGCGCACCGGCAAGGGGACGGGCCTCGCCACGCTTTGCATCGCGTCGGGCATGGGTGCCGCCACGATCATCGAGAGGGTGTGATGGGCATCATCGACAAGGCCAGCGTGCCGGTAAGGACCGGCTCCATCTACCCCGAACCCTATGCCAGCCAGATGGCGGGGCGATCCTCGCTGCGCCTCGGCGATGCGGGCGGGCTTAAGCAGTTCGGCGCGAATGAGGTGATCCTGCAACCCGGCGCGCGGTCGTCGCTGCGCCACTGGCACCACCGCGAGGATGAATTCGTCATGATCATCCAGGGCGAATGCGTGTTGGTGCAGGACGACGGCGAAACCGTCATGCGCCCCGGCGATTGCGCGGCCTTTCCGGCGGGCGATCCGAACGGGCATTGCTTCATCAACAGATCGGATGCAGAGGCGCGGTTCCTTGTCGTCGGCTCCCGCATGAACCCCGAAAAGGCCACCTATTCCGATGTCGATCTGGAGATCGAGATCCGCGACGGCAAGGCCAGCTTCACCTACAAGGACGGCACCCCTTACACGGGAGAGAGAACATGACCGATTTCACCTATTCCGTGGACGCCGACGGCGTTGCGACGCTGACCTGGGACGTGCCGGGCAAGTCGATGAACGTGATGAGCCGCGAGGGCTTCGCGCAAGTGAGCGAGATGGTCGATACCGCGCTGGCCGACGACGCCGTCAAAGGCATCGTCATCACCTCGGGCAAGGAAACCTTCGCGGGCGGGATGGACCTGAACGTGCTGGCGAAGATCCGCGAGGAGGCGGGCGAAAACCCGGCCCAGGCGCTGTTCGATTTCACCATGTCGGGTCATCATATCCTGCGCAAGCTGGAACGTGCGGGGATGGACCCGAAGACCCTGAAGGGCGGCAAGCCCGTGGCCTGCGCCCTGCCCGGCACCTCGGCCGGTATCGGGACCGAGATCGCGCTGGCCTGCCACCGCCGCTTCATGGCCGACAGTCCGAAGGCCAAGATCGGCCTGCCCGAGATCCTCGTCGGTCTCTTCCCCGGCGGCGGCGGCACGACGCGCTATTCCCGCATGGTGGGCGCCATGGCGGCGGCGCCGGTGCTGCTGGAAGGCAAGATGCTGGACCCGAAAAAGGCCAAGGGCGCGGGGCTGATTGATGAAGTCGTGGCGCCCGGTGAGTTGCTGGCGAAGGCCAAGGCCTGGGTGCTGTCGGCCTCTGACGCCGATATCGTCAAGCCCTGGGACCAGAAGGGCTGGAAGATGCCTGGCGGCGCGCCCTATCACCCGGCGGGCTTCATGACCTTCGTCGGCGCCAACGCGATGGTGCATGGCAAGACGCAGGGCGTCTACCCGGCGGCCAAGGCGCTGCTGGCGGCGGTCTATGAAGGCGCGATGGTCGATTTCGATACCGCGCTGAGGATCGAGGCGCGCTGGTTCACCAAGGTGCTGATGAATCCCTCCTCTTCCGCCATGATCCGGTCGCTGTTCCTGAACAAGGAGGCGCTGGAGAAGGGCGCGAACCGGCCCGACGTGCCGGACCAGCGGGTGAAAAAGGTTGGTGTTCTGGGCGCGGGCATGATGGGCGCGGGGATCGCCTATGTCAGCGCCAATGCCGGGATCGAGGTCGTGCTGATCGACGCCACGCAAGAGGCCGCGGAGCGCGGCAAGGCGCATTCGGCCGAATTGCTCGACAAGGGCATGAAGCGCGGCAAGGTATCTGCGGAGAAGAAGGAAGAGGTGCTGGCCCGGATCACCGCCGCCACCGATTACGCCACACTTGCGGGCTGTGACCTGATCGTCGAGGCGGTGTTCGAGGATATGAAGGTCAAGGCCGAGGTGACCGCGAAGGCCGAGGCGGTGATCCCCGAAGGCGCGATCTTTGCCACCAACACCTCCACCCTGCCGATCAGCGATCTGGCCAAGGCCTCTGCACGGCCCGCGCAGTTCATCGGCATCCACTTCTTCTCCCCCGTCGACAAGATGATGCTGGTGGAGATCATCAAGGGCAGGCGGACCGGTGACGTCGCGGTGGCCAAGGCGCTCGACTTCGTGCGCCAGATCCGCAAGACCCCGATCGTCGTCAACGACGCGCGCTTCTTCTACGCCAACCGCTGCATCATCCCCTACATCAACGAAGGCATCCGCATGGTGGCCGAGGGGGTGGAACCGGCGCTGATAGAACATGCGGCGACGCTTCTGGGCTTCCCGCTTGGCCCGCTGCAACTGGTCGATGAGACCTCCATCGACCTTGGCGTGAAGATCGCCAAGGCCACCAAGGCCGCGATGGGCGACGCCTATCCTGACGGCGCGGTGGACGCGGTGCTGTTCGCGATGGCCGATCAGGGGCGGCTGGGCCGCAAGGCCAAGGCGGGGTTCTACGCCTATGACGAAAAAGGCGGGCGGCTGGGCCTGTGGGACGGGCTGGCGACGGCCTGGCCGGTGGCGGCGGATCAGCCGGAGCTGACCGCAGTGCAGCACCGGCTGATGATGGCGCAGGTGCTGGAAGCGGTGCGCGCGCTGGAAGACGGCGTCCTGGAGGATATCCGCGAGGGCGATGTCGGCGCGATCCTGGGCTGGGGCTTCGCGCCCTGGTCGGGGGGGCCGTTCTCCTGGCTCGACATCATCGGGGCGGAACGGGCCGTGGCGATCTGCGACGGGCTGGAACAGGCCCATGGCGCGCGCTTCGCGGCGCCAAAGCTGCTGCGTGAAATGGCAAAGACGGGCGAGACCTTCTACGGGCGCTTCGGAAGCGGCGCCAAGGCCGCCTGAGGGCGAGGCAGCGGGGGGTTTCACACCCCCCGCCCCCCCCGTGGAGTATTTTTACAACGAAGAAGCCGCAGGATCGAAGCTATAGCCAAAGCGGGCGATGTCCTCGGCGCAGAGGGAGGCGAGACGCGCGGCATCGGCATCGCTGTAATAGCCGCGCCAGTCGCGGGCGCGCTCCGAGATGTTGGCGCGCGGCAGGGGGCCGAGGCGGAAGCCCAGATGCGCCTCAAGGGGGCCTGCGTCGGTTGCGAAGTGTTCGAGGCGCAGGAAGAGGTCGCAACGCTCCCTGCCCTTGCTGTCGCGCATGTAGCTGCCATAGGGGTTGGCGGCAAAGCTGGCGCGGGTTTCGGGCGCGTTCAGGAAGGCGCTGAAATCGAGGCGTTTTGCCAGCGCGACCGCCGGGTGGGCGAAGTCCTGCTCCCGTAGCCAGTGGTAATAGCTGACCATCCGGTCCCAGGGATTGCGGACTAGGGTAAAGGTGAAGAAGCCCGCGATCTCCGCATCGCTTGCCAGCCCGCCGATGTCGGCCAGCGTCGAATGTTTCCAGAGCCGCCCCGCCGTTTCCACCCCCTTCACCCGCCTGCGGCGCGCGCGGCCCTTGGGCGTGTCGGCTACGATCACGTCATCCTTCATCGCGCGGCCCTCAAGCGCCAGCGTCAGCGCGGTGCCGCCGGTCTTGGGGATATGGATGAAGATATAGCGGCGGCCGCGCGAGAGGATCATGGGCCGGGAGTTTAGCGGCGGCGGAGCACGATGATAAGCCCGGCGAGGAAGATCAGCCCCATGCCAAGTGCCGCGCGGGGGGAGACAACCTCTGCCCAGAGCAGGTAGGACCAGAGCGCGCTGGCGGGCAGGATGACATATTCGAAGATCGCGACCCGGCTGGCCGCCGCGATCTGATAGGCGCGGATCATCAGGCCGACGCCGATCAGCGATCCGGCGGCCTGCACGAAGGTCCAGATGAGGAAGCGGCCGGTCGGCACCGTCGCGCCGCGCAGCACGAAGCCCGCCGCGCCCTCGGGCACCGGGACCGGCCAGAGCGCGAGGGCGCCCATCCCGATCACGCCGAAAAGGCCCAGCGTCACGAAGAACCCCGCAAGCAGGGTTTCCGCCGTCTCCCGCGCGCACCATTCGCGGGTGGCGAGGTTGCCGAGCGCATAGAGCGCCCCCGCCGCGACCGGCAGGACCGTGGCCGCGCCGATCCGTTCGCCCGAGGCGGGGCCGAGGACAAGGATCACGCCCAGAAACCCGATCAGCACCGCCGCGATCCGGTAGGGGCCGACCGGGTGGCCGAAGGCGAAGCGGGAAATCAGGAGGACGAAGATCGGCGCGGTGAAAAGCCCCGCCGCCACGGTCGCCACCGGCAGGAAGGCGAGGCAGCCGAAATAGATCAGCATCGCACAGCCGTGGATCAGGCTTCGCCCCGCCACCGCGCGCAGGTTTCGCGGCGCAAGGCGCAGACCAAGCGGCCGGGCAGCGAGGCCGAGGATCGCCATCGCCATCACGCCGCGCAGCGCGTGGAACTGCCAGAGCCCGCCATCGGCCGCGATCACCCGGACGAAATTGTCGGTAAAGCCGATGATGATCGCATAGCCGAGGATCGCGGCCGCAGCGGCCAGGGTGCGGTCCGCCGCCGCTGTCATCGGGATAGTCGCCATGCTGCCCACACTCCGTCTCTTGGTCCTTTCCAAGAGCCCGACAAGCCGCAATAATCGCGCCTGTTCGCGACATGTTTGCGCCGGAGGGAGGGCAGAATGGGCTGGTTGAGGGACGAAACCGGACTTGAACGCAACGCGGCCAATTTCGTGCCGCTGACGCCGCTCTCGTTCCTTGCGCGCGCGGCGGCGATCTTTCCCGGCCACACGGCGATGATCTACGGCGGCACCCGGCGCAGCTACCGCGACTATCACGCGCGGGTCAGCCGGCTTGCCTCGGCTCTGGCGCGGCGCGGGGTGCAGCCGGGCGATGTGGTGGCGACGCTTCTGCCGAACATCCCGGCCCAGGCCGAGGCCAGTTTCGGTGTCCCGGCGGCGGGGGCGGTGCTGAACACGATCAACACAAGGCTCGACGTCGATACGGTGGGCTATATCTTCGGCCATGGCGAGGCGAAGATCGCGCTGGTCGATACCGCGCTTCTGGGCCTTGCGGAGACCGCCATCGCGATGATGGAGGGCGACGGGCCGACCATCATCGAGGTCGCGGACACAGAGGCGGGGTTCGAACCGTCGGGCCGGTATGTCACCTATGAGGA
>DAIOXI010000004.1:7453-13756 GCA_036758045.1 Albidovulum sp. | reverse complement strand
GCCCTGGACCCTGCCCGAGGATGAATGGGAGAGCCTCGCGCTCAACTACACCTCGGGCACGACGGGGCGGCCGAAAGGCGTGGTCTATCACCATCGCGGCGCCTATCTGCTGGCGATGGGAACGGCGGTGGCGTGGAAGCTGGGGATCCACCCGGTCTACCTGACCATCGTGCCGCTTTTCCACTGCAACGGCTGGTGCCACACCTGGGGCATGCCTGCGGTGGGCGGTACCGTCGTCTGCTGCCGCGACGTGACGGCGAAGAACATCTATGACGCCATCGCCGATCACGGCGTCACCCATTTCGGCGGCGCGCCCATCGTGCTGAACATGCTGATCCAGGCGAAGGAGTCTGACCGCCGCGCCTTCGATCATGTGGTTGAGGTCTTTACCGCAGGCGCCCCGCCCGCCGCGGCGACGCTGGCCGCGATCGAACCCCTGGGCTTCAACGTGACGCAGGTCTACGGGCTGACCGAGACCTATGGCCATGTGACCGAATGCATCTGGAACGCGGAATGGGACACGCTCCCGCAGGAAGACCGCGCGGTCATCAAGGCGCGAACGGGCGTGCTGATGCCCTTCATGGAGGACATCGCCGTCCATGACGATCACGGCCATCCGGTGCCGTGGGACGGCCATTCGACAGGCGAGATCGCGATCCGTGGCAATGCGGTGATGAAGGGCTACCTCAAGAACCCCGAGGCGACCGCAGAGGCGTTCCGGGGCGGCTATTTCCGCTCGGGCGACGTCGCCTTTCAGCACGCCGACGGCTACATCAAGATCACCGACCGGGCGAAGGACATCATCATCTCGGGCGGCGAGAATATCTCTTCCGTCGAGGTGGAAGGCGCATTGATGCACCATCCGGCGGTGTCGCTTTGCGCCGTGGTGGCGCGGCCTGACGACAAATGGGGCGAGGTGCCTTGCGCCTTCGTGGAATTGAAAGAAGGCCAGACCGCGACCGAAGACGAGCTTATCGCCTTCACCCGGACCCGGCTGGCCGGGTTCAAGACGCCGAAGAAGATCGTCTTTCGCGAATTGCCCAAGACCTCGACCGGGAAAATCCAGAAATTCGAACTGCGTCTGATCGCGAAGGACGTGTGACGCTGCGCGCGCCCTTGCGGGAATTGTCCTGCCCCGCCGCTTCGGCTAGGGTCGGGACGAGTGGGGAACGGGGCAATCGCGGCCGAAGATGACGGCACTTACCGAATTTCAGAGACTGGAATGTACCGGCCTCTGGCGCGAGGCGCCCGAGGCGCAGAAGCGTGAGGTGATCGTGTCCTTCGGGGACGCGACGCTGGTGCTGTCCGAGGCACGAAGCCAGCGCGCGCTGACCCATTGGTCGCTGCCCGCGATCCTCCGGCTGAACCCCGGCGAGGCGCCTGCGCGCTATGCCCCGGCCGCCGATGCCGATGAGGAGCTGGAGATCGAGGACGCAACGATGGTCGCGGCCATCGACAAGGTCCACACCCTCATTTCCGCCCGCAAGCCGCATCCGGGCCGGTTGCGCGGCTGGCTGATGTGGTCGGCTCTGGCGGCGGTTCTGGCGGTCGGGATCCTCTGGCTGCCACGCGCCATCATCGACCGCACGGCCGGGGCGCTGCCCTTCGCGACGCGCCAGACGCTGGGCCGCCTCGCGCTTGAGGATCTGGAGCGGCTGACCGGCGCGCCCTGCGGCAATGTCGAAGGCACCGCCGCGCTGACGCGCCTGCGCGACCGGATGACCGGCACTGGCGGCGAAACCTATGTGCTGCCCGCGCCGCTGAAACGGGCGCAGATGTTGCCCGGCGGTGTCCTCGTCCTGCCGACGGCGCTGATCGACGGGCAGGACCAGCCCGAGGTCGCGGCGGCCGCGATCCTTGCCGCGCAACTGGCGGCAGAGGACGCCGGCGCCACCCGCGCCGTGCTGCGCCATGCGGGGTTGCGCGCGACGATCGGCCTTATCACCACCGGCGCGTTATCGCCCGAAGCGGTCAAGGGCTATGGCGAGGTGATCCTTTCACGCAACGACGGGCTTCCGAAGCCCGACCGACTGCTGCAGCGCTTCGCCGAGGCCGGGATTTCCAGCACCCCCTTCGCCTATGCCATCGACCCCACGGGCGAAACGACGCTGCCCCTGATCGAGGCCAATCCCCATGCAAAGGACGCAAAGCCGGTGATGACCGATACCGACTGGGTCGCGCTTCAGGGGATCTGTGACCGGTAAGGTCTAGCCGCGTGTCGGATAGGCGTCCGGGTAGCCGTTCCGCCGGGCCAGCGCCACCGCATCCCTCACCTCGGCCGCGCTGGCGAAGGGACCGGCGAGGATGACCTTCAACCGCCCGCCGACACCGACCGAAACCGGCAGGCCCAGCCCCTTCAGCGTCGCGATGGCGCGTTCGGCATTGGCCGGATCGCCGAAGGCCCCGATCTGGACAAAGGCCGCGCCCGTGGCCCCGGAGGTTCCGGCCGGTCCGGCCGCCATCGCGGCCCGGCCCGCCTCGGTCAGGTTGCCCCTGGCGTAGGTCACGCGGTAGCCGCCCTGACCGGCGGTCTCGGCGCGGCGGATCTCGGCCGCCGTCGGGGCGCGGTCCGTCACCGTCAGGCCCGGCACGCCAAGACCGTTGAGGTAGGGCACCGCCGCGCCGCTGGCGGCGTCACCGCACTGCGTCACCCGGCGCCCGTCGCTGAGGAGGTAGCGCTGCGCCGTGTCGATCCGGTCGGCGCAATAGGTGCTCTCCCTGGCGACCGTGCTTTGCCGGACAAGGGCGGTGGTCGTGCTGTCGGGCGCGCGCTTGGCCTTGCGGGCGGTCTTGCGCACCGGCTTTTTCCCCTCAGGCTTCACCTTGGCAGGCACAGCCGCGGGCGCCGGGGCAGCCTCGACCGGCGCGGCAACTGGTTCCGGCGCGGGGGCTGCGGCGACCGGCGCGGCGGCGGCTGCCGTCACGCTCGGCTCATAGCCGCAGACCGGGGTGCGGTCGCGCCCCAGACGCGGGACCCAGCTTGTCTGCCCGCCAAGGCCCGCGCGCAGAAAGACGCAGCCAGCGCTGTCGACATACTGATTGCCGCCGAAATCCGCCGGTGGCAGTTCCCTTGGCCCCTGGCTCCCCTGCGCCAGGGCGACACCGCCCGCCAGAACCGTCGTCAATGCCGCCGCCGTGACCCCTGCAAATACACGCATCATCCGCCCCTGAATCTGTCGCGGCAGGATGCCAAACCGGGCGGCCCGCGTAAAGGGGATACGGCTTATTTTGTGCCGAACATGCGGTCGCCCGCATCCCCTAGCCCCGGCACAATATATCCATGTTCGTTCAGACGCTCATCCACAGCAGCTGTGACGATCGGCACATCGGGATGGGCCTCTTTCATCCGCGCCACCCCTTCCGGCGCGGCCAGAAGGCACATGAAGCGAATGTTCCGCGCACCCGATTTCTTCAGCAGATCGACCGCCGCGGCCGAGGAGTTCCCCGTCGCCAGCATCGGGTCGAGCGCGATCACCAGACGATCCTCAAGCCCCGCCGGAACCTTGTAGTAATACTGCACCGGCTGAAGCGTCGCCTCGTCGCGGTACAGCCCCACGAACCCGACACGGGCGGCGGGGATCAGTTCCAGCACCCCGTCCAGAAGCCCGTTCCCCGCCCGCAGAATCGAGATGAGCGCAAGCTTCTTGCCGTCGATCACCGGCGCGTCCATCTCGCACAGCGGGGTCTGGATGCGCCTGGTCGTCATCTCCATCTCGCGGGTGATCTCATAGGCGAGAAGCTGGCTGATTTCGCGCAGCAGGCGGCGGAAGGAATTGGTCGAGGTGTCCCTGTCGCGCATCAGGGTCAGCTTGTGCTGCACCAATGGGTGCGTGACGACGGTCAGGTGTTCAAGCATGCGCTTTCTCCAGTCTCTTCAGTATCTTGTCGCGCGTTTCTTCCCTACAGAAGGCGGCGCGGATCGAGGTGTCGGCGATCTGGTGAAAGACGCCGTCATCCCAGCCGAACGCCTCGGCCAGCGCATCGTATTCTCGCGCCATGGTGGTGTGGAAGAAGGGCGGATCGTCGGTGGACACCGTCACCTTCACACCACGTTTCATAAGTTTTTCAATCGGATGCGCGTGAAAATTCGGGTAAAGCCTCAACGCGACATTGGACCCCGGACAGACCTCAAGCACAATGCCCGCCTCGGCCAGTTCCTCGACCAGCGCGGGGTCCTCGATGGCGCGGACGCCGTGGCCGATCCGTTCCACCCGCAGGTCGCGGACCGCGTCGCGCACGCTGTCGGGCCCGCCCCATTCGCCCGCGTGGCAGGTCAGCCGCAGCCCTGCCTCACGCGCGCAGTCGAAGGACCAGGCGAAGTCGCGGGGCCGGCCGACTTTCTCATCCCCGGCAAGGCCGAAGCCGACCAGCCAGTCGCCCGCCGTCTCGGCGGCGCAGAGCGCGACTTCACGCGCCTTCCCAGGCCCGAAATGGCGGATCGGCGTGACGATGCCGCGCAGCGTGATACCGTCCTGCCGCTCTGCCTCCTCCGCCGCCTCGCGGATCGCGTGGAGGTACTCACGCCAGGCGCCGACATCGCGCCCGCCGCAGAAATCGGGGCTGAGGAAGCATTCCGAATAGATCACCCCCGAGGCCGCGCTTTCGGACAGAACCGCGCGGGTCAGGCGGGCGTAGTCGGCGGGCGTGGTAAGGACCGAGGTCGCGGCCTCATAGACCTTCAGGAAGTGCCAGAAGTCGGTATAGGCGTAGTTTCCACGTTCATCGAAAATGCCGGAGATGTCGATTTTCTTCTCCGCCGCGAGACCGCGCACAAACGCAGGCGGCGCCGCCCCTTCCAGATGCAGGTGCAGTTCGATCTTCGGCAGGGTCACAGGACGCTCCTCCCCGGCCCTTGCGAGGCGACGTCCAGATGCGCGGCGACGGTGGCCGCGACATCGGTGAAGGCGATCTGGCCAAGCCCCCCCGCCCCTGCGCCCGCGATGACGACCGGCGCACGCTCGCGGGTGTGGTCGGTGCCGGGCCAGGTCGGATCGTTGCCGTGATCGGCGGTAAAGATCGCCAGATCGCCGGGCCGCAGCGCCGCAAGAAACCCCGCCACCTGCCCGTCGAACCATTCCAGCGCGCGGGCATAGCCCGAGACGTCACGGCGGTGGCCATAAAGCGTGTCGAATTCCACGAAGTTCGCAAAGGTCAAGGAACCATCCTCTGCCTCCCGCGCCGCCGCCATCAAATGTTCGAAAAGGACAGAATCCGCCCCCTTCCTCACATCGTCGATCCCGCGCATGGAGAAGATGTCGCCGATCTTGCCGATGGCGTGAACCTTGCGCCCGGCGCCATGGACCCAGTCGCACAGCGTGGGCGACGGCGGCGCGATGGCGTAGTCATGCCGGTTGGCGGTGCGCCGGAAATTGCCCGGCCCGCCGATGAAGGGCCGCGCGATCACGCGTCCGACCTTCATCGCGTGCAGCCGGGGCGCGATGTCCTGACAAAGCTGCAACAGCCGGGCGAGGCCGAAGCTTTCCTCATGGCAGGCGATCTGAAAGACGCTGTCGGCCGAGGTGTAGCAGATCGGCCAGCCGGTTCGCATGTGTTCGGCGCAATGTTCCTCGATGATCGGAACGCCGGAGGCGTGGCAATTGCCCAGCGTCCCCCCCGCGCCGCAAAGCCGCGCCACCTCATCCATCAGGTCTTGCGGGAAGGCGGGGATAGTGTCGGGGAAGTAGTGCCAGTCCCAGGGCACCGGAACGCCCGCCAGTTCCCAATGCCCCGAGGGCGTGTCCTTGCCGCGCGACACCTCGGTCGCCGCGCCCCAGCGCCCGCCGGGCGTGGCGGCAAAACCCGGCATCTCGGCGCCCGAGGCCAGCCGCACCGCCGCGCCCAGCCCCAGCGCGTCGAGGTTGGGCATGCGCAGCGGGCCGCTCCGCCCCTCCTCCGCCCGGCCTTCGGCGCAGGCGGCGGCGATATGGCCCAGCGTGCAGGCACCGGTATCGGGTACCGCGCCGTTGAAGAAGGTATCGGCATCGGGCGCGCCGCCCGCGCCGACGCTGTCCATCACGATCAGGAAGGCGCGGGTCATGCGACGATCCTGTCATGGATCAGGGGCGGTTCCTCGGGGTCGTGCTCGCCGATGCGGAAGGCCGCGATCACGGCGGCCAGTGCCACCTCGGCATCCGCGTCGCTGGCGGCATGGATGCGGGCGATGGTTTCGCCTGCCGCCAGCGGTTCGCCGATCGGCATCATGTCCGAGAGGCCGACCGAGGGGTTGATCCTGTCGCCCCCCTTCAGCCGCCCGCCACCCAGATGGACGACGGCATGGCCCAGCGCCTCGGCGTCGATCCCGGT
>DAIOXI010000004.1:6648-7443 GCA_036758045.1 Albidovulum sp. | reverse complement strand
GGGGATGCGCTGGATCAGTCCGGCATTCCCTCGCGATCTTTCGCTTTTCGATAGGCCTGCGCAAACAGGCGGATGAATTCGTCCAGGATGCCGTTTTCGCTGGCGGTCTTGATGTCCCAGCGTGCGACGAACTCGTCCCAGGATCGTGATTTCCGGTTGCCCATCAGCTGCCTGGACTTGATTTCCGCATCGATCCGATTGGGTTCCAGATCCTCGACCAGCGCCAGAAGCGCGGGCTGCAGGGCCGCGAACACGGCGCTCTGGTGGCGGCGCAGGTCCCACAGCGCGGCATCGAACCCGTCGGCCCCGGTCACGAACCCGGCGCGGGGCGCGGGAACGTCGCGCACGACCCGCGCGGCGGGCAGCCGGTCGGGATAGCGGTCGACGAAATCGCCCGGCCCGCCCAGCGCCGCGACCATGCGGCCAAAGACCTCGGCCGCGCGGCCCGATGTCAGCGCCTCCTCGATCTGATCGGCGCCGTCTTCTTCATCGCTCGCCAGCCCGCCCAGCACCAGCGCCTCGGCCCCCAGCGCGACGGTCACGTCCCAAAGCGCCTGATTGACGGCGTTGCCGGTCATCGTCTCCATCGCCTCAAGCACCTCAAGCGCGTTCCCGGCAGAGGAGGCAAGCGGCTGGTTCATGTCGGTGATGAGCGCCGCCGCCCGGCACCCCGCCCCTTCCGCCGTCGCGACCAGCGATTTGGCCAGCGCCTCGGCCCGGTCCATCGTCTTCATGAAGGCGCCGGTGCCGACCTTGACGTCGAGGACAAGGCCCTGAAGCCCGGCGGCGAGTTTC
>DAIOXI010000004.1:1680-6638 GCA_036758045.1 Albidovulum sp. | reverse complement strand
GAAAGGATCGACGCGGTGATAAGGTCGATGGATTCGACCGTCCCGGTCACGACGCGGATCGCGTAAAGACGGCGGTCGGCGGGGGCGATGTCGCCGGTCGCGCCGATGATCGCGCAGCCGGTGTCGGCGACCAGACGATGCAACTCTTCGGTCGAAATATCGGTGCGGTAGCCCGGTATCGCCTCAAGCTTGTCAAGCGTGCCGCCGGTATGGCCAAGCCCGCGGCCCGAGATCATCGGCACATAGGCGCCGCAAGCCGCCAGCGCCGGGGCAAGCAGGAGCGAGGTGCAATCGCCGATTCCCCCGGTCGAATGCTTGTCGAGAACCGGCCCCGGCAGAGACCAGTCCAGCACCTGCCCGCTGTCGCGCATCGCCAGAGTCAGGCCCACCCGTTCGGCTTCCGACAACCCGTTCAAGAGGACCGCCATGGCGAAAGCGCCCGCCTGCGCATCGGTGACATCGCCCGAGGCGAGACCGTCGGCGAACCACTCCGCCGAGGCCCCCGGCAGGCCCTTGCGGTCGCGCAGCGCCGCGATGATGGTCTGGTCGTCCGGCATCACGACCTGTCCTTGTGGCCCGCGCCGTATCTGCCCGGGAGCAGATCGCCGATGGTGGTTTCCAGCGTCGCGCCCTCGACCGTGGCCAGCGTCACCTTGACGTCATGGCGCCCGAACTCCGCCAGTTTCTGCCGACAGCCGCCGCAGGGCGGCACCGGGTGCGGGCAATCGGCGATGACTGCGACCTCGCGCAACTCCGTCTCGCCCGCCGCGACCATCGCGGCGATGGCGCCCGCCTCGGCACAGGTACCTTCGGGATAGGCGGCGTTTTCGACGTTGCAGCCCTGATAGATCCGCCCCGAGGCCCCGCGTACCGCCGCGCCGACCTTGAAATTCGAATAGGGCGCATAGGCGTTGTCGCGCACCGCCGTGGCGGCTTTCAGCAATGTCTCATACCCCATCTCGCCCTCAATTCGTTGCAAACCGATCTCCCCACCCGCGACTTTAGGTCCGCCCCGCGCGATTCAGAAGCGGAATCCGACCGCGCGCGCCCCTGACCCGGCGGCGAAGGCCCGTCGCGGAAGGTCCCTTCCGTGTCCACGGAAGATAGTTTAGCGTTAAATGAAACAGCGGAGGACAGAACGTGGACGAGACCAGACAGGAAAACGCGCGTCAGGCCGCCCTAGACTATCACGAGCATCCCAAACCCGGAAAGCTTGAGATCCGCGCCACCAAGCCGCTTGCCAATGGCCGTGACCTGGCCCGCGCCTATTCCCCCGGCGTGGCCGAGGCCTGTCTTGAGATCAAGGCCGACCCCGCCACCGTCAGCCGCTACACCGCACGCGGCAATCTTGTCGCCGTGGTCACCAATGGCACCGCCGTTCTGGGCCTTGGCAATATCGGCGCGATGGCGTCGAAGCCGGTGATGGAGGGCAAGGCGGTCCTGTTCAAGAAATTCGCCAATATCGACTGCTTCGACATCGAGGTGAACGAACCCGACCCGGAAAAGCTGGCCGATATCGTCTGCGCGCTGGAACCCACCTTCGGCGCGATCAACCTTGAGGACATCAAGGCCCCCGACTGCTTCATCGTCGAGAAGCTGTGCCGCGAGCGGATGAACATCCCGGTCTTTCACGACGACCAGCACGGCACCGCCATCGTCGTCGGTGCGGCGGCGACCAATGCGCTGCACGTCGCGGGCAAGGATTTCGACAGGATCAAGGTCGTTTCCACCGGCGGCGGCGCGGCTGGGATCGCCTGCCTCGACATGCTGCTGAAGCTGGGTGTGCGGCGCGAGAATGTCTGGCTTTGCGACATTGATGGCCTCGTCTACCACGGTCGCGAAAGCCAGATGACGCCGCAGAAGGCGGCCTATGCGCAAGGCACCGCCCCCGCGACGCTGGAGGAGGTGATCGAGGGCGCGGACATGTTCCTTGGCCTCTCTGGCCCCGGTGTCCTGACGCCCGCGATGGTGGCGAAGATGACGGGCCAGCCCATCGTCTTCGCGCTGGCCAACCCCACGCCCGAGATCCTGCCCGATGAGGTGCGCTCCGTCGCCCCCGATGCGATCATCGCCACGGGCCGCAGCGATTTCCCGAACCAGGTCAACAATGTCCTTTGCTTTCCCTTCATCTTCCGCGGTGCGCTGGATGTCGGCGCGACCACGATCAACGACGAGATGGAACTGGCCTGCATCGACGGCATCGCGGCCCTTGCCCGCGCCACCACGAGCGCCGAGGCGGCGGCGGCCTATCGCGGCGAAAAGCTGACCTTCGGGCCCGATTACCTGATCCCGAAGCCCTTCGATCCGCGCCTGATCGGCACCGTCGCCTCCTCGGTCGCGCGGGCGGCGATGGAGACCGGCGTCGCGACGCGCCCGATCGAGGATATGGACAGCTACCGGCGCAAGCTTGACGGTTCGGTCTTCAAATCCGCCCTCATCATGCGGCCGGTCTTCGAGGCCGCGCGCAGCGCCAACCGCCGCATCGTCTTTTCCGAAGGCGAGGATGAGCGGGTCCTGCGCGCCGCAAACGCGATGCTGGAGGAGATGACCGACAGCCCGATCCTGATCGGCCGCCCCGAGGTGATCGAGCGGCGCTGCGAACGGGCGGGCCTGCCGATCCGCCCCGGTCGGGATTTTGAGATTGTGAACCCTGAAAACGACCCGCGTTACCGCGACTACTGGGGCAGCTACCACGAATTGATGGCGCGGCAGGGCGTCACGCCCGACCTTGCCCGCGCGATCATGCGCACCAATACCACCGCCATCGCCGCCATCGCCGTTCACCGGGGCGATGCCGACAGCATGATCTGCGGCACGTTCGGGCAGTTCGGCTGGCACCTGAACTATATCAGCCAGGTCCTTGCCCGCGACGGGCTGACGCCGCATGGCGCGCTTAGCCTGATGATCCAGGAAGACGGCCCGCTCTTCATCGCTGACACGCATGTGAACGCGATCCCCACGCCCGAACAGATCGCAACGACGATCTGCGGCGCCGCCCGCCACGCCCGCCGCTGCGGGGTGACGCCCAAGGTGGCGCTGTGCTCACATTCGAATTTCGGCAGCCTCCAGTCTGATTCCGGCGTGCGGATGCGGGCGGCGATCACGCTACTGGACCAGAAGGGCGTCGATTTCGCCTATGAGGGCGAGATGTCGGCGGATGCCGCGCTGGACCCGGAGTTGCGCGAACGCATTCTGCCCGGAAACCGGATCGAGGGCGCGGCGAATATCCTCGTCTTCGCCTATACGGATGCCGCCAACACCGCGCGCAACATGCTCAAGCACAGGGCGGGCGGGCTTGAGGTCGGGCCGATCCTGATGGGCATGGGCAACAAGGCACATATCGTCACACCGTCGATCACGGCGCGGGGGCTTTTGAACATGTCTGCCATCGCCGGTACGCCGGTCACCCATTACGGCTGAGGGCGCGTCGAGTCAGGCCGGTTTGCAAACACGGCCCGGCATCGCCTGCGATTTTTACCCGAAAAACGACATTTGCAAATCACTCCATGCCGTCGCCCCGAAATTCTGCAAATTCCACCACTCCCGCCCCGGATGTGAACGGTAACGCGCTTGCCGGGGGCCATTGCGCTCCGTAACAGTTGCGCAGCAGTTCGGAGGAGAATGCCATGTCGTATGAGGACGTCTACAGCAGCTGGAAGACCAACCCGGATGCGTTCTGGATGAAGGCGGCCGAGGCCATCGACTGGGTCGAACCGCCGAGCAAGGCGCTCTTCTCCGAGAATGCACCGCTGTACGAATGGTTCTCTGACGGGATGGTCAATACCTGCTGGAACGCCGTCGACCGCCATGTGGAGGCCGGGCGGGGTGAGCAGCTGGCCATCATCCATGACAGCCCGATCACCCATTCCACCAAGGGCATCACCTATCGCGAGCTGCGCGACCGCGTGGCAAGCCTTGCCGGGGCGTTGAAGGCCAAGGGAGTCGGCAAGGGCGACCGCGTCATCATCTACATGCCGATGGTGCCAGAGGCGCTTGAGGCGATGCTGGCCTGTTCCCGCCTCGGCGCGATCCACTCGGTGGTCTTCGGCGGCTTCGCGGCGCATGAACTGGCCGTGCGGATCGACGACGCCACGCCCAAGGCGATCATCGCGGCGTCCTGCGGGCTCGAACCCGGCCGGGTCGTGCATTACAAGCCGCTTCTCGATGCCGCCATCGACCAGGCGGCGCACAAGCCCGATTTCTGCGTCATCCTGCAACGCGAGCAGGAGGTGGCCAAACTGATCGAAGGGCGCGACTTCGGCTGGCATGCGTTCCAGTATGGCGTTGAGCCTGCCGATTGCGTTCCGGTCGAGGGCAACCACCCGGTCTATATCCTCTATACCTCAGGCACAACCGGCGCGCCGAAAGGCGTGGTGCGGCCCACTGCAGGCCACCTCGTCGCGCTGAACTGGACGATGAAGAACCTCTACAACGTCGAGGCGGGCGACGTGTTCTGGGCCGCCTCGGACGTCGGCTGGGTCGTGGGGCATTCCTATATCTGCTACGGCCCGCTGATCGCCGGTTGCACCACCATCGTGTTCGAGGGCAAGCCCGTCGGCACGCCCGACGCAGGCACCTTCTGGCGCGTGATTCAGAACCACAAGGTCAAGAGTTTCTTCACCGCCCCCACGGCGCTGCGCGCGATCAAGCGCGAGGACCCTGACGGGGAGTTGATCAAGGACTACAACCTGCGCAACCTTCAGGCCCTGTTCCTGGCGGGTGAGCGTGCCGACCCCGACACGATCAAATGGGCGCAGCGCCACCTGCGCGTGCCGGTGATCGACCACTGGTGGCAGACGGAGACCGGCTGGGCGATCGCCGGAAACCCCTTGGGGATCGAGGAGCTCCCCGTGAAGATCGGCTCGCCCTCCGTGCCCATGCCGGGCTACAACGTCCGGGTGCTCGACGAGGGCGGCCACCCGGTCCCGCCCGGTGGGCTGGGCGCCATCGCGGTGAAG
>DAIOXI010000004.1:0-1670 GCA_036758045.1 Albidovulum sp. | reverse complement strand
CTGCCGCTGCCGCCCGGGAGGCTGCCGACGCTCTGGAACGCCGAGGCGCGGTTCCGCAAGTCCTATCTCGACCACTTCCCCGGATATTACGAGACGGGGGACGCGGGCTATATCGACGAGGACGGCTATCTCTACATCATGGCGCGCACCGACGACGTCATCAACGTCGCGGGGCACCGCCTCTCCACCGGCGCGATGGAGGAGGTTCTGGCCTCGCACAAGGACGTCGCCGAATGTGCCGTCATCGGCGTGGCGGACGAGTTGAAGGGGCAGATGCCGCTGGGCTTCCTCTGCCTCAACAAGGGGACCAACCGTCCCTCGGAAGAGATCGTCAAGGAATGCGTCAAGCTGGTGCGCGACCAGATTGGCCCCGTCGCGGCCTTCAAGCTCGCCTGCGTGGTGGACCGGCTGCCCAAGACGCGGTCGGGCAAGATCCTGCGCGCGACCATGGTCAAGATCGCCGATGGCGAGACCTACAAGATGCCCGCGACCATCGACGATCCGGCCATTCTGGATGAGATCGCGGACGCCTTGAAGGGGCTGGGCTATCCGTCACGGTGACTTTGTCCAATAAATCGGGAAACAATCGGGTCCGGCCGCAGGATTTATCATGCGCTCCGGACCTGTCGTTTCAGACAAGTTGGAGGAATGCGCCGCGTCGCATACAAAGCTCACGTCATGCAACCTCCACTTGTGTTCCGATTCCGGCCGATGGCAGCCTTGGGTAAAGATTGATGCAATTCGGCCGAACGCAGCAAATCGGCGACGATGGATCGGCCGACGCGGGGAACATGAACCTTCTGGGTCATGACGTCCGCGCCGCCGTTTCCGACATCATCGGAGGGCTGCGCCTGATCGACCAGGAAGGGATGGACCCGGCCACGCGGCTGCAACTCGAACGCGTCCGCACGTCGAGCGAGACGCTCGCCCGCCTTCTGGAAGAGGCGATGACTGTCCTCTTCGGGGAAGAAGCGGCCTTTCCCAGGACCAAGTCGAATGTCCAGCTTGACCGCTTCTTTTATGACATCGAGATGCGCTGGTCCGGGCGGGCCACGGCCAAGGGGCTGGTGCTGGAATGCCGCCGGGACGACGACCTGCCGCAGGTCCTGACCGTCGACCGGATTTCGCTGGACCGTATCCTGTCCAACATCCTGTCGAACGCGATCAAGTATACCGATCACGGCAGGGTCCGCATGGATCTGGGCCTTGGCGCGACCGGCGGCCTGCGCGTCGATGTCACCGATCAGGGGCCCGGCTTTTCCGCCGACGCGCTTGACCGGCTGTTTCAGTATCAGGGCCGCCCGGAAGGCACCGGCAAACCCGGCCACGGCCTTGGCATGCATATCTCCAAATACCTTTCCGGCTCTCTGGGCGGCACCATCGGGGTCGAGAACCTTGATGGCGGCGGGGCGCGGGTGACGCTGGAACTGCCGCCCTCGGTCTTCTCGAGCGGGGCGCACGAAGACCATCCCGACCTGCCGGACCTGAGCCGGACAAAGGTCCTGCTGGCCGAGGATAGCGAGACCAACCAGCTTGTGCTGGGCCAGATGCTGCGCCAGCTTGGCGCCGAGTTCGAAACCGCCTCCGACGGGGTGCAGGCGCTGAACTGGCTTGAGCGTGAGGCATTCGCCCTTGCGATGATCGACATCGAGATGCCGCGACTAGGCGGC
>DAIOXI010000003.1:38646-41527 GCA_036758045.1 Albidovulum sp. | reverse complement strand
GGTGGCGCTGGTGCTGTCCACCTATCCCGGCATGGACTGGCAGTTGGCCCATGCGGTCGGGCTGGACGCGCTGGCCTCGGCGGAGACCATTCTGGAGGTGCTGGGCGAAGGCGGCGCGGCGGGGCTTGGCGCGGCGCTGACCACCGAAACGCTTGACTGGCCGCTCACGGCCTACCGCGCTGCGCTCACGGGCCTGCCCCAGTCGCTCAGGGACGCGCTACATGCGGCCTGGGGCGATCCCGAATCCGACCCCGTCATCCGCGACGGTTCCTTCCGTTTCCGGGCGCTCCGGATCGGAAAAGCCATCGTCGCGCTGCAACCCGAACGGGGAGAGGTGACGTCGCGCGGCGACGAATACCACGATCTCAGCCGCACTCCGCGCCATGCTTACGTCGCCTTTTACCTCTGGCTTCGCGCGCAGGGCCTGCACGCGCTGATCCATGTCGGCGCGCATGGCACGGGGAAATCGGTGGCGCTGTCGGGTACGTGCTGGCCCGAGGTTCTGACCGGCGACCTGCCCGTCATCTACCCCTTCATCGTCAACGATCCGGGTGAGGCCGCGCAGGCCAAGCGCCGGATCGGGGCCGTGACCATCGGCCACCTGCCGCCGCCCTTGGCCGCCAGCGCGGTGCCGGAAGACCTGAAGCATCTTGAACGATTGCTAGACGAATACTCCACCGCCGACGGCCTCGACCCCGCGCGGCGCGACCGGCTGATCGCCGCGATCCGGGAAGAGGCGAAGGGCCGCGGGGTTGAGGACGATCTTGGCCTGCCCGAGGATGCCTCCCCCGCCGAGGCGATCACCCGGATCGACCGCTTCGTCTGCGACATAAAGGAAAGCCAGTATGGCGACGGGCTGCATGTCTTCGGCACCGGCCAGTGCGGGGCCGAGGAACGCAGCGGTCTGATCGCGGCGCTGGCCGGGCGGCGGGTCGATGCCGGGCCGTCAGGGTCGCCCTTCCGGGGAAGGTCGGACGTGCTGCCCACGGGGCGCAACCTTTATACGACCGACCCCCGCGCCGTGCCGTCCCGCGCCGCCCATGCGCAAGGCGTGAAACTGGCCGAGGAGCTGTTGCGGCGGCATTTGCAGGACCACGGCGACTGGCCGAAATCGCTGGTTGTGGACCTCTGGGGCTCGGCCACGATGCGCACGGCGGGCGAGGAATTCGCCATGGCGCTGCACCTTGCCGGGCTGTCCCCGAAATGGGACGAGGGGTCGGAACGGGTCTCGGGGTTTGAGGTCATCCCCCTGGCGCTTCTGCGCCGTCCGCGCATCGACGTGACGCTGCGCGTTTCGGGCCTGTTCCGCGATGTCTTCCCCGGCCTCGCGCAGTTGTTCGAGACCGCCGCCGCCGCGCTGGCGGAGCGGGAGGAAGCGGCCGAAGACAATCCCTATCTGATCGCGACGCCCCGCGTCTTCGGGCCGAAACCCGGCCTTTACGGCCTGTCGATGGCCGGGGCGATCGAGGATTACGGGCCTGACGGGCAGGCACTGGCGGGAGAGGCTTGGCTTTCGGGATCGGAATGGGCGATTGACGCTTCGGGCGCGGCACACCCCGCCCGCGAGGCGCTTGAGGGCAAGGTCAGGGGCGCGGACGGTTTCGTCCATGTGCAGGACCTGATGGAGACCGACCTGCTGCTGGCCTCAGACTACGCCGCGCATGAAGGGGGCTTCGCCGCCGCCGTCGCGCGGCTTGGCGGCAGGACGCCCGCGCTTTACCATCTCGACGCCACGCGCCCCGACGATCCGCGCGCCCGAACGCTGCCCGAAGAGATCGCCCGCGTGGTCCGCGCCCGCGCGGCGAACCCGGCCTGGGCGGACGGCATGATGCGCCACGGCTTCCGCGGCGCCGCCGAGATTGCCGCGACGCTTGACCACATGGCCGCCTTCGCCCATCTGGCCCGCGCGGATCCGGCGCATCTTTTCGACCTTTACAACGACGCGACGCTGGGCCGGGAGGATGTGGTGGCCTTCATGGAGCGCGAGAACCCCGGCGCGCTGGCCGCGCTGCGCGACCGTTTCGCGGCCCTTCAGGAGGCGGACCTTTGGGACACGCGGCGCAACTCTACCGCAATGGGAGTGGCGAGATGAGCGCGCCCGTCATCCAGGGCTGGTGCCCCGGCGCGCTGCGCCCGATGATGTCGGGCGACGGGCTGGTGGTGCGGGTGCGCCCGCGCAACAACAGCCTGACCGCTGCGCAGGCAGAGGGGCTCGCGGCGGCCGCCATCCGCCACGGCAACGGCTTTCTGAGCCTGTCGAACCGCGCCAACGTCAACATTCGCGGCGTCACGCCTGAAACGCACCAGGATCTGATCGCCGAGTTGATGGCGCTCGACCTGGTCGATGCGAATGCCGAAAACGAAGCCCGGCGCAACATCCTGGTGACCCCCATCCGCCCGCACTTTCTTGGCAACCCGGACCTCTATCCGAACGTCCCGATTGCCGATGCGCTGGCCGATGCGCTCGCGGCCCCGGACGCGCCACGCCTTCCCGGTAAATTCGGCTTTGTTGTCGATCTGGGCCGCGGCATTCGGTATCTGGGACGAGACATCGGCGACATACGGATCGAAAGCGCCGAAACGGGGGGGCAGGATTTCATCCTGCGCGCCGATGGGATGCCGACAGGAAGACGGGTCACGGGCGACACGGCAGCCGGGCTTGCGATCGAGATGGCGCGCTGGTTCATCGCCTCCGGCGGTGTCGGCGCGGATGGCAGGGGCCGGATGCGCGATCACATCGCCCGTGGTGCGCAACTGCCTGCGGCGTTGACGGGCGACCTTCCCCCTGCACCCCAGGCAAGGCCGCCGAAACCCGGTTATTACGGTGGCGGACAGCTCTTGGCTTTCGCCTTCGGTCAGGTCCGGGCGGAGAAGTTCGCCT
>DAIOXI010000003.1:28537-38562 GCA_036758045.1 Albidovulum sp. | reverse complement strand
CCAAGGCGGGAGGCAGCATTCGTATCACGCCATGGCGGATGGTCTATTTCTCACCCGGCCTGAAGCGTCGTCGCGACCTGCACCATGATGGCGACTTCATCACCAACCCCGCCGATCCCCTCCTCAACGTCGTGGCCTGCACCGGCGCGCCGGGCTGTCCGCAGGCGCATGGCCCGACCCGTGCGCTGGCCCGGCAGCTTGCGCCCTTGGTGCCGCAGGGCAAGCTTCTTCACGTCTCGGGCTGCGCCAAGAGCTGCGCCCATCCCGGCGCCGCCCCCGCGACGCTGACCGCGACCGCGCCCGGCCGCTTTGACCTGATCCTGAACGACACCGCCGCCGGACCCCCAGCCCGCCGCGGCCTTCAGCCGGACGACCTGACGACCACCGACCTTTTCCCGACCGGATAACCCATGCCCCACAGCTACCAGACCGACGGCGCCGCCATCTACCTCGAAAGCTTCGCGACGATCCGCGCCGAGGCCGACCTTGCCCGCTTCACCCCCGAGGAGGAGGTCGTCGTGGTGCGCATGATCCATGCCGCCGGGATGGTCGGGCTTGAGGATCACGTCCGCTTTTCCCCCGGCATGGCCATCGCCGCGCGGGCCGCGCTTGAGGCGGGCGCGCCGATCCTGTGCGACGCGCGCATGGTCAGCGAGGGCATCACCCGCCCGCGCCTGCCTGCGGGGAACGAGGTGATCTGTACGCTCCACGACCCGCGCGTGCCGGAGATGGCCAAGGCGATGGGCAACACCCGCTCTGCCGCCGCGCTGGAACTGTGGCGGCCGCATCTGGAGGGGGCCGTGGTGGCCATCGGCAACGCGCCGACCGCGCTTTTCCACCTTCTCAACATGCTGGAAGACCCCGCCTGCCCGCGCCCGGCCGCCATCATCGGCTGCCCCGTCGGCTTCGTCGGCGCGGCGGAATCGAAGGACGCACTCATGCAGGATCTGCCCGCGCCCTCGGTCATCGTGAAGGGCAGGCTTGGTGGGTCGGCCATCACCGTCGCCGCCGTCAACGCGCTCGCCAGCCGGAAGGAATGACCATGGGCAAGGTCATCTGCGTCGGCCTCGGCCCCGGCAACCCCGATCTGATGAGCGTGAGGGCCGACCGGCTGGTCCGCAGTTCGACCCATATTGCCTATTTCCGCAAGGCGGGTTGGGAAGGGCAGGCGCGCAAGATCGTCAACGGGATGCTGGCCGAAGGGGCCATCGAATATCCGATGGAATACCCGGTCACGACCGAAATCCCGGTGACCGACCCGGAATATAACCGCGTGATGGCCGCCTTCTACGACGACTGGGCCGACCGTCTGGCGGCGCTGGCCAAGACCGAGACGGTGCTGGTCCTTTGCGAGGGCGATCCCTTCTTCTACGGCAGTTTCATGCACCTTTACACGCGGCTGCGCGCCCGCTCTGCGGTCGAGGTGGTGCCGGGCATCACCGGCATGTCCGGCTGCTGGACCGCAACCGGGGAGCCGATCACCTGGGGCGATGATGTGCTGACCGTCGTCACCGCGACGATGGAGGAAGGCGAACTGACCCGCCGCATCCGCGACACCGACGCGCTGGTGGTGATGAAGATAGGCCGCAACCTGGAAAAGCTGAAACGCGCGTTGACGGCGGCGGGGCGGATGGACAGCGCCTGGCTTGTCGAACGCGGCACGATGGCGGATCAGCGCGTGCATCGCCTGTCCGAGGCGCCCGCGAAGGTGCCGTACTTCTCCATCGCGGTGGTCCACGGTCACGGGCGACGGCCATGAGCGGTTGGGTTGCCGTCGCGGGCCTCGGGCCGGGGGATGAGGCGCTGGTAACGGAAGAGGTGCGCGCGGCGATTGCCGATGCGACCGACATCGTCGGCTATATTCCTTACGTCGCCCGCATCGCACCGCGCGACGGGCTGACCCTGCATCCGACCGACAACCGGGTGGAACTGGACCGCGCCAACCATGCGCTCGACATGGCCGCAGAGGGGCGCCGTGTCACCGTCGTCTCCTCCGGCGATCCGGGGGTTTTCGCCATGGCCGCGGCGCTTTTCGAGGCGCTGGAGGCGCGGCCCGACCCGGACGCTTTCGACATCCGTATCCTGCCCGGCATCACCGCCATGCTCGCCGCCGCCGCGCGGCTGGGGGCGCCTCTGGGGCATGACTTCTGCGCCATCAACCTCAGTAACAACCTCAAGCCCTGGGAGTTGATCGAAAAACGTCTGCGGCTGGCGGCCGAGGCGGGCTTTGCCATGGCCTTCTACAACCCGCGCTCCAAATCCCGCCCCCATGCCTTCGCGCGTGTGCTTGAGATCCTGCGCGAGGGCTGCGGGGCCGGGACGCTGATTTCCTTCGCCCGCGCCGTGACGACGGCGGAGGAGGCGCTGGTGACCGTAACGCTGGCCGAGGCCACGCCCGAGATGGCGGATATGCGCACCATGGTCATCGTCGGCAATGCCGACACCCGCCGGGTCGGGCGCTGGGTCTATACCCCGAGGCGGGCCGGATGAGCGCGTTCCTACCCCGTAGGATGGGCAATCCTGCCCATCCCGCCAAGCCACGCCATCACCTCGCCGACGGTCCCGGCGGTCCTGCGGCGGGGCAGCGTTGGCCGGTCGATCATCACGACGGGCAGGCCAAGCCTGCGCGCGGCGATCAGCTTCGCCTCGGCCCCCGGGCCGCCCGCGTTCTTGGCAACGATCCAGCCGATGCGATGATTGCTCAGCAAGGCCAGATCACCGGCCTCATCGAACGGGCCGCGCGCAATCACCGCCCTGGCATCGGGCAGCGGCAGCGGACCGTCGGGCGGATCGACGAGGCGCAGAAGATAGTGGTGCTGCGGCTTCGCGGTGAAGGGGGCAAGCGTCTGCTTGCCGATGGCAAGGAAGACTCGCGCAGGCGTGTCGGGCAGGGCCGCGACGGCGGCGTCGATGCCGGTCACGCGGCGCCAGTCGTCCCCTGGCCCCGGCCTCCAAGGCGCGCGTTCGAAGGCGATCAGCGGCACGCCGGTTTCGGCGGCGGCGTCGATGGCATTCCGGCTCATCCCCGCCGCGAAGGGATGGGTGGCGTCGATCAGATGGGTGATGCCTTCGGCGCGAAGGTAATCCGCCAGCCCCGCGACACCGCCGAACCCGCCGACCCGCGTCGGCAGGGGCTGCGCGATGGGCGCGCCGGTGCGCCCGGCATAGGAAAAGACCGCGTCCGCGCCCGCCCCGGCCAGCGCGCGGGCAAGGGCGGAGGCTTCGCTGGTGCCTCCGAGAAGAAGGATGCGCGGCATGGCTGATCCCTGGCTGACGATCATCGGTCTGGGCGAAGATGGCCCGGACGGGCTGTCCGAGGCAAGCCGCGACGCGCTGGCGCGGGCAGAGGTCATCTTTGGCGGACCCCGCCACCTTGACCTGGTGGGCGCGGGCGGCCGCGGGAGGGCCTGGCCGGTGCCCTTCGCGACCCGGCCGGTCCTGGCCGAACGCGGGCGCGCGGTCGTCGTCCTCGCCTCGGGCGATCCGTTCTGGTTCGGCGCGGGCGGCAGCCTGATGGCGGATCTCGCGCCGGGGGAGTGGGTCGCCTACCCGGCCCCCTCGACCTTCGGCCTTGCCGCCGCGCGGCTCGGCTGGCGGCTGGAGGAGGTTCTTTGCCTTGGCCTGCACGCCGCCCCCTTCGCAAGGCTGCGCCCGGTCCTGACGCCGGGGGTCCGGGCGATCTGCCTGATCCGCGACGGCGCGGCGGCGGGGGCGCTCTGCCGCTGGCTGACGGAACAGGGCTGGGGCGCGTCCGGGGTGACGGTCCTCGAAGCGCTTGGCGGGACGCGCGAAAGAGTGCGGCGCGTGCGGGCCGAGGGGTTCGACCTGACCGATGTGGCCGCGCCGGTGGCGGTGGCGATAGAAACGGCGGGCGCAAAGGGCCTGCCCCGGACGCCCGGCCTGCCCGACGATTTCTTCGCCCATGACGGCCAGATCACCAAGCGCGCGGTGCGGGCGGTGACGCTGTCGGCGCTGGCGCCCCGCGCGGGTGAGGTTCTGTGGGATCTTGGCGCGGGTTCTGGGTCAATCTCGGTCGAATGGTGCCTTGCGGCACCCGGCACCCGCGCCCATGCGGTCGAAAACCGCGCCGACCGGCTGGCGAACATCCGCGAGAACGCGGCGCGGTTCGGGGTGGAACATCGGCTGAGCGCGCAGGACGGCGGTTGGCCGGGCCTGATCGCCACCCTGCCCCGGCCCGATGCGGTCTTTGTCGGCGGCGGGCCGGATGCGGAACGGCTGGAGGCGCTTTGGGCGCTGCTGCCCGAGGGCGCGCGACTGGTGGTCAACACCGTCACCATCGGCACGGAATCGCTCGTCGCCGCGTGGCACGGGCAGCATGGCGGCACGCTGATGCGGATCGACATCGCCGAGGCCGCGCCCCTTGGCCGGATGCAGGGCTGGGTTCCGGCGCGCCCCGTGGTGCAGTGGAGCGTCACGCGATGAGGGTGGCAGGGTTCGGGTTCCGGCCTGCGGCGACGACCGCCGCGCTGATGGACGCCTACCGCCTTGCGGGGGGGGGCGCCGATGCGCTGGCCACCGTGGCGGAAAAGGCCGATGCGGCGGCGCTGCGCGACCTCGCCCGAACGCTCGGCCTTGGCATAATCGCCGTCGCGCCGGAGGTCATCGCCGCGACCCCGACCGCGACGCAATCGCCGCGCGTGGCGGCACGGTTCGGCACCGGATCGCTGGCCGAGGCGGCGGCTCTGGCGGGCGCGGGCGCGGGCGCGCGGCTGACGGGTCCGAGACAGGTATCAGGCGACGGCATGGCGACCGCCGCCATCGCGGAAAGGAAAGAGGCATGACGGTTCATTTCATCGGCGCGGGCCCCGGCGCCCCCGACCTTCTGACGCTGCGCGGGCGCGACCTGATCGCCGCCTGCCCGGTCTGTCTTTACGCGGGCTCTCTGGTGCCGGAGGCGGTGCTGGGCCATTGCCCGGACGGCGCAAAGATCGTCAACACCGCGCCCCTGTCGCTGGATGAGATCATTGCCGAGATCAAGGCCGCGCATGAGGCCGGGCAGGACGTGGCGCGGCTGCATTCGGGCGACCTGTCCGTCTGGTCGGCGATGGGCGAGCAGTTGCGGCGCCTGCGGGAGCTGGGCATCCCTTACGACGTGACGCCGGGCGTTCCCGCATTCGCCGCCGCGGCCGCCGCGCTCGGGGCGGAACTTACGCTGCCGGGGATCGTGCAGTCGGTGGTGCTGACCCGCACCTCGGGCCGCGCGACCTCCATGCCGCCGGGCGAGAGCCTGGAGAATTTCGCCCGCACCGGCGCGGTGCTGGCCATTCACCTGTCGATCCATATGCTTGACCGCGTGGTGGCGGAGCTGACCCCGCATTACGGCGGCGATTGCCCGGTGGCGGTCATCTGGCGCGCAAGCTGGCCCGACCAGCGCATCGTCCGCGCGACGCTGGCGACGCTGGAAACCGCCGTGGGGGCAGAGATGGAGCGCACGGCGCTGATCTTCGTCGGCCATTCCATCGGCGCGGAAGAGTTTGACGAAAGCCGCCTTTACGCGGGCGATTACGACCGCCGCTACAGGCCCGTCGGCACCGATCCGCGCTTCCCGGAGACGGGGCAGTGAGGGCTGCACCCCGCGCGGGGATCAACGGGCGGAGCGAGGGGGCCGTCTGCCCCCTCGCGCTCCCCCGAGAGTATTTTTGCAACGAAGAAGCAGGGGTCGGGAGTGCCTGACGGGCTTGTCATATCGGCGCCCGCCTCTGGCACCGGCAAGACGACGCTGACGCTGGGGCTGTTGTCGGCCTACCGGGCGGCGGGGGTGAGGGTGCAGCCGTTCAAGAACGGCCCCGACTACATCGACCCGGCCTTTCATGGCGCGGCCTCGGGGCGGCTTTCGGTGAACCTTGAAAGCTGGGCCATGGGGCGTGACCGGATCGCGGGACTGTTGTCGGCGGCGGAGGATGCCGAACTGGTTCTGGCCGAGGGGTCGATGGGGCTTTTCGACGGGGTTGCCGCACCGGGCGAGGCGGGGACGGGTGCGAGCGCGGATATCGCCGCGCTGACCGGCTGGCCCGTCGTGCTGATCCTTGACGTATCGGGGCAGGCGCAATCGGCGGCGGCGGTGGCGAAAGGGTTCGCGACATTGCGCGCGGATGTGGAGATCGCGGGCGTCGTGTTGAACCGTGTCGCCAGTCCCCGGCATGAGGATTTGGTGCGCGACGGGATGGCGCGGGCGGGTATCCGTGTCTTCGGCGCCCTGCCCCGCAAGGCAGAGATCGCGGTGCCGGAGCGGCATCTGGGCCTGATCCAGGCCGAGGAGACGCCCGAGCTGGACCGGATCGTCGCCGAGGCGGGCGCGTTCATCGCGGCCCATGTCGATCTGGCCGCGTTGCGAGGGGCGGCGCGGCCCTCGCGTCTTGCCGCGACGCCGCCCTTGCCGGTCACGCCCCCCGGCCAACGGATCGCTCTGGCGCGCGACCGGGCATTTTCCTTCGTCTATCCGCATCTTCTGGACGGCTGGCGGCGCGCGGGGGCCGAGATCCTGCCGTTTTCGCCGCTGGCCGATGAAGGGCCAGACGATAGCGCCGATTGCTGCTGGCTGCCGGGGGGGTATCCCGAGTTGCATGGCGGCGCGCTGGCCGCCGCCGGGCGGTTCCGCGCCGGGCTGCGGTCCTTTGCCGAGACCCGGCCCGTGCATGGCGAATGCGGGGGCTACATGGCGATGGGCGCCGGGCTGGTCGATCGCGAGGGCGCGCGGCATGAGATGGCCGGGCTTCTGGGCCTTGTCACATCCTTTGCCAAGCGCAGGATGCACCTTGGTTACCGGCTGGCCGCGCTCGACGCCGCGATCCCCGGTCACGGGGCGGGCGCGCGGCTGCGGGGGCATGAATTCCACTATTCGACAATCCTCGCGCAACCGGATATGCCGCTGGCGCGCGTGACCGATGCGGGCGGCGATCAGGTCGCCGAAACCGGATCGCGCCGGGGTCTGGCCACCGGCACCTTCTTTCACCTGATCGCGGAGGCGACATGAGCGGTTTCGTCAGCTTCGTATCCTCCGGCCCCGGCGACCCGGAGCTTTTGACGCTGAAGGCCGTGGCGCGGCTTCAGGCGGCGGATGCGGTCCTGTTCGACGACCTGTCCTCTGGTCCGATCCTGGCCCATGCGCGCGCGGGCGCTGACCTTGTGGGGGTGGGCAAACGGGCCGGGCGTGCCTCGCCCAGGCAGGACCATGTCAGCCGCTTGCTGGTCGATTACGCGAAGACCGGGGCGAAGGTGGTGCGGCTGAAATCCGGCGATTGCGGCCTGTTCGGGCGGCTGGAGGAAGAGATCACCGCGTTGGGCGCGGCGGGCATCGGGTATGAGATCATTCCCGGCGTGACGTCGGCCATGGCGGCGGCGGCGGCGGCGGGCATTCCGCTGACCCGGCGGCTGACGGCGCGGCGGGTGCAGTTCGTGACCGGCCATGACGTGACCGGCGCCCTGCCCGAGGATCTGAACCTTGCCGCGCTGGCGGACCCGGCGGCGACCACGGTGATCTTCATGGGCAAGCGCACCTTCGCCCAGCTTGCGGGCCTTCTGACCGGCGCGGGCCTGTCGCCGGACACGCCCGCCATCCTTGCCGAAAGCGTTTCGACACCGGCGCAGAAGATCCTGCGCGGCACGATGGGTGGCATGGCCGAGCTGATCGCGGCCGAGGGCGGCGACGGACCTGCGCTGATCCTGCTTGGCCCGCTCGCCAACCCGGCATGAGCGACACGCGCGCCATCGTCTGCCGGTCCTGCCCGGCGGGGCGGGACGGGCTTGCGCGCGCTTTGGCGTCCGCGCTGGCCGGGGCGGGGCTGCGTGTCGCGGTGGAGGAGATCGACTGCATGTCGGGCTGCACGCGGCCCTCGACCGTCGCCTTCCGGGCCGAGGGCAAGACGGCCTACCTCTTCGGCGACCTGGGCCTCGCGGACCTGCCCGACCTCGTGATCTTCGTGCGGTTCTACCTTGCCAGCGCCGACGGCAGCCTTGCCGATGCGCGGCCGCTGGGGGCGCTGCGGGAAAAGGCGATCGCGCGCATTCCGGGGCGCGGTGTCGCAATTGACCGCCCGTCCGGCGCGAATCCGACTTGACCGGCGCCCTGTTTCGCTGCCAGATGGGGCGGTATGGTGTCCGACAGGCGCAAAGCGCCCGGACTGAAACGGGAATGAGGACGGGTGGACCGAAGCCGGCACCCAAAGCCTCAACCGCCCCCGCGACTGTGAGCGGCGAGCGGCCTTTCATGAAGCCACTGGGGTTTGCGCTCCGGGAAGGCGGAAGGTGCGCTGCGACCCGCGAGTCAGGAGACCGGCCATGCACGAAGGGCAACAATACATGCCGTCGGGTGTGACGGCGAGGAGATTGAAATGAACACGATCAACCAGTCGGCCGTCCGCAGCGGAACCTCTTCCCTGACGCAGATCCTTTTTGTCGCGCTGATCGGCGCGGTCATCGTCTTCGCGTCCGGCCTTGCGCAGTCGCAGACACTGCACGACGCGGCGCACGACATGCGTCACACGACCGGCTTCCCCTGCCACTGAGGCAGCCGGCGCCACATGTTCCAGAGATTGTTGTCCAGCGCGCTGTTCGCTGGCTTTGCAGTGGGGCTGCTTGTCGCCGCGCTGCAATATGCGCTTGTCGAAAGGCTGATCCTGACAGCCGAGGACTATGAGAACGGAACGCTCGTGCATTTCCAGGGCACGGGCGGCGAAGACGCGACAGAGGCCCATGGCCACGATCACGCCGACGCGATGGCCCCCGCGCAATCGGCCGAGCCGGCCGGGCACGACCATAATCACGACAGTTCGGACGGAGAGGTGTCCCCTCTCGTCAGGCACGGGCTGACCGTGCTCTTCGCGATCCTGGCCTATACGGGCTTCGCCATGGTCCTCGTGGCGGGATATGCGCTGGCCGAGCAGCGGGGCATCCGGCTGTCGGTGCGCGACGGGATGCTCTGGGGCCTCGCGGGGTTCGCGGCCGTGCAGCTTGCGCCCGCGCTCGGGCTTGAACCGGAACTGCCGGGAACGCCGGCCGCCGACCTGACGGCGCGACAGATCTGGTGGTTCGGGACGGTCGTGGCGACCGCAGGCGGGCTTGCGCTTCTGGCTTATGGCAAGGGTCTCCTGCCGCGCCTCGCCGGCTTGGTGCTTCTGGCCATGCCGCATGTCATAGGCGCTCCGGAACTCGAACACTTCGCCGGCATCGTGCCGCCCGAACTGTCGTCGAGCTTCGCGGCGCGCACGCTTGGCGTCGGTCTGATCGCCTGGGTCGTTCTCGGCGGGCTGCTCGCTCGGTTCTGGTCGGCCTCCCGCCAATACTGAATTTACCGCAGGGCGGCACAATCCGCCCTGCCGTCACATCTCCACAAGGATACGGATCATGCATATCGAACCCGGAATCGTCGAAGGCGCGAAGATCGTGCTGAGCTACGCCACCGCCGCCGCTGCGGGCGGCTTCACCCTGCGCGAGACGGTCAAGGCAGTCCGCGCCAATGGCGCGCTGCCTGTCATGGGCCGCACGCTCGCGACAACCGGCCTCGTCTTCACCTTCTTCCAGATACTGCCGCACTTTCCGGTCGGCGTGTCCGAGGTTCACTTCATCCTCGGCTCGACGCTCTTTCTTCTGTTCGGTGCCGCACCGGCCGCGCTTGGGCTGGCGCTGGGGCTTCTG
The DNA here is from genome assembly GCA_036758045.1 of Albidovulum sp. Lineage (GTDB taxonomy): Bacteria > Pseudomonadota > Alphaproteobacteria > Rhodobacterales > Rhodobacteraceae > Albidovulum. The sequence continues at coordinate 28,908 of DAIOXI010000003.1, read as the reverse complement.
ATTCAGGGGCTTCTCTTCGCGCCCTTCGACCTGCCGCAATACGGCATGAACGTGACCACGCTGCTGGTGCCACTGTTCGCGCTGCAGGCGCTGGCGCGGCGGATCATCGCGCCGGGCACGGCTTATGTCGATCTGAGCTATGGCCAGGCGCTGGCGCTGTCGACCGCCTATCAGGGCGGGGTTGTGGCCTGGGTGGCCTTCTGGGCGATCTATGGTCAGGGGCTGGCCGGGAGCGGCGGCATCGCCACTTTCGGCGCGGCCTATATGATGGTCGTGCTGATCGAGCCGCTGGTCGATCTGGCGGTGCTGGCGGGCGCGAAATCGCTGCGCGGGCTGCGTGACAGCGGGCTGGTGACGCCCCGGCTGTTCAC
>DAIOXI010000003.1:26394-28527 GCA_036758045.1 Albidovulum sp. | reverse complement strand
CCTCTCGACCGCCTATCAGGGCGGTGTCGTGGCCTGGGTCGGCTTCTGGGCCTTTTACGGTCAGGGCTTCGGCGCCGCGAATATCGCGGCCGTCAGCAGCTTTGGCGCCGCCTACATGATGGTTGTCCTGATCGAGCCGCTGGCGGATCTGGCCGTCCTGGCCGCTGCCAAGTCGCTGCGCGATCTGACCGGCGGGCGACTGTTCGAACGCCGCCTGCATCAGGCCGCCTGAACCAGCGGACAGAACACCGAAACGCGGCCCCATTGCGGGCCGCGTTTTTGTTGATAGAAGGCACCCATGATCGAGCTTCTCCTTATCGGCATCGGCACCGGCAACCCGGATCACCTGACGCTTCAGGCGATCAAGGCGCTGAACTCCGCCGACCTGATCCTGATCCCCCGCAAGGGCAAGACGAAGGCCGATCTGGCAGAGCTTCGCCGCGCGATCTGTACCGATGTGCTGACCAACCCGGCGGTGCGGCTGGCGGAGTTCGACCTGCCGGTGCGCGATGCCGCCAATCCCGATTACCGCGCCGGGGTCGATGACTGGCACGACGCCATCGCCGATAGCTGGCGGCAGGCGATCCGCGACGGGCTCGGCACGGCGGGCCGCGTGGCGCTGCTGGTCTGGGGCGACCCGTCGCTTTACGACAGCACGCTGCGCATCGCGGGGCGTGTGGCAACGGCACCATCCATCCATCCGTCCCCCCCAAGACTTCCCCCCCGGCATAACCTCGCTTCAGGCGCTGACCGCGTCCCATGCGATCCCGATCAACGATATCGGCGCGCCCTTCATCGTGACCACCGGGCGGCGGCTGCGCGACGAAGGCTGGCCTCAGGGCGTGGACACGATCGCGGTGATGCTGGACGGGGAATGTTCGTTCCGGTCGATTGACGCGAAAGGCGTGACGATCTGGTGGGGCGCCTATGTCGGGATGGCGGAAGAGATCATCCTGTCCGGCCCGCTGTCAGAGATGTCGGACAGCATCGTCGCGACCCGCGCCAAGGCGCGGGCCGAACACGGCTGGATCATGGACATCTATATCCTCAGGCGCGCCTGATCGTATCGCCCAGCTGAAGCGTCGGGGTCAGTTCGATCCGCTCACCGCCGACCATGCCGGAATGGCTGTGGCCCGCGATGATCTCTGCCGCGCGGCGCCCGATCTCGCGCCGGCAGGCGTCCATCGTGGCAAGGCGCACCGGCAACCCGTCGAGGAGTTCAACCCCATTAAACCCGGCCAGACCCAGCTTGCCCGGCACGTCGATCCCCTTGTCGAGACAGTAAAGCAGCCCTCCCGCCCCGATCATGTCGTTGGAATAATATAGGAAATCGAGGTCAGGGTTGCGCTTCAGGATGGCTTCGGTCATCTCGCGCCCCTTCAGCAGGGCGGAGCCGCCGGAATAGAACTCCCGGTCCGCAAGCTCGATCCCCGCTTCGGCCAGACCGGCCTCGAACCCTTCCAGACGCTTTCGCGCGCGGTGGTCGTCGGGCATCTTGGTGCCGAGAAAGCCGATCTTGCGATAGCCCGCCTTGACGATGGCGCGCGCAATCTCGATCCCCGCGCGTCGGTGAGAGATACCGACCACGGAATCCACCGGATTGCCATCGACATCCATGATCTCGACGATGGGAATGCCCGCATTTTCCAGCATCGCGCGCGCCGCCGGGGTATGTTCCAGCCCGGCAACGATCACGCCAGAGGGCCGCCAGGACAGCATTTCGTAAAGCACCGCCTCTTCGCGTTCGGGGGCATAGTTGGTAACACCGAAGACGGGTTGCAGGCCGGAATCCTCCAACTCCTCCGAAATGCCGCCCAGCACCTCGGGAAAGACGAGGTTCGACAGCGACGGCACGATCACCGCGACAAGGTTGACCCGCTGCGAGGCCAGCGCGCCGGCGATCTTGTTGGGGACATAGCCCAGCGCCTTCGCCGCCTTCAGGACCTTTTCGCGCGTGGCATCCGACACGTCGCCCCGGTTCCGAAGCACCCGGCTGACCGTCATTTCAGAGACGCCGGAGGCTTCGGAGACGTCGCGCAAGGTCAGCGCGCGCCGGGACTCGGTGGGGCTTTCGCTGGTCACTCTGCTTTCTCCGCCAATGTGATGCTTTTGTGATTAGTGCAACGGTGGGGC
>DAIOXI010000003.1:15498-26384 GCA_036758045.1 Albidovulum sp. | reverse complement strand
GAAAATTGCGCCTTCCCGCCCCGCTACCGATGCGGCAGCGAAGACGGCGCACCGCCTTCGAAGGCATTCGGCCGCGTGTAGTCGCAGGGCGCTTCCTGCATCTCAAGGTGCAGCCGGTCGCCGGTATAGGGATGGGCGCGGGCCAGACCCTCATCAAAGTCGATGCCAAGGCCGGGCGCGTCGGGGGGGATGACATAGCCGTCCTCCCAGCGAATCGAGTTTCGGATCAGCTTCAGGTGGAAGGCGCCGCCGGTCTCGATCGTCTCCACCATCAGGAGGTTGGGGATCGAGGCGCCAAGGTGGATGTTGGCGGCCCATTCCACGGGGCCCGCGTAAAGATGCGGGGCCATCTGCGCGGTAAAGACCTCGGCAATCGCGGCGACCTTCTTCATCTCCCATATCCCGCCCGCGCGGCCAAGGGCGGGTTGCAGGATGCGCGCGCCGCCGGTCCTGAGGACGGTGGCGAATTCGGCCTTGGTGGTAAAGCGTTCGCCCGTGGCCACGGGAATGCGCACCGCCTTTTGCACCTCGGCGAAGTCGAGCAGGTTGTCGGGCGGGATCGGTTCCTCATACCAAAGCGGCCCGTAGGGTTCGAGCGCCTGGCCCAGCCGCACCGCGCCTGCGATGTTGAACTGGCCATGCGTGCCAAAGAGAAGGTCCGCCCGGTCCCCGACCGCCGCCCGGATCGCCTTGCAGAACGCGACAGAGCGCGAGATGTCGGAGGCCGACGGATCATGCCCGCCCCGGATCGTATAGGGGCCGGCCGGGTCGAATTTCACCGCCGTGAAGCCCATGTCGACAAAGCGCGCCGCCGCCTCGGCCGCCATGTCGGGGCTGGTCCAGAATTCGGCGCTTTCCTCGCCGGGGCGGGGATAGAGGTAGGTGTAGCTGCGCAGCCTTTCGTTGATCCGACCGCCCAGAAGCGCCCAGACGGGCCGGCCCCGCGCCTTGCCGAGAATGTCCCAACAGGCGATTTCCAGCCCCGAAAAGGCGCCCATGACCGTGGGATCGGGCCGCTGCGTGAAGCCTGCGGAATAGGCGCGGCGGTACATCAGTTCCACCTCCTCGGGCGAGGTGCCGGCCATGTGGCGCGCGAACACATCCTCGATCACCGCCGCCATTGCCCTTGGCCCGACGGTGGAGGCATAGCATTCGCCATAGCCCGTGATGCCGTCATCCGTCGTCAGCTTGACGAAGGTCCAGTAGCGCCCGCCCCAGCCCGGCGCGGGCGGGGCCACGGTGAAAATCTCAAGGTCTTTCAGCTTCATCTTTCGTCCCTCCCGCTCGCGCTCGGAACAGGATCACGTTCCGCCGCGCCGCGCCGCCTTTGGTATCGGCGATCGCCTCGTTGATCTGGTCGAGCGTCCAGCGACCCGAGATCAGCTCATCAAGCTTCAGCCGCCCCTGCCGATAAAGGTCGGCGATCCAGGGAATGTCTCGCGCCAAAACGACATCGCCCATGTAGGACCCGGTCAGGCTTTGCCCGGTCGCGGCAAGGATCACGGGTTCATAGGCCGAGGTCGCGCCGGAATGCGGCATCCCGACCGCGACCATCCGGCCACCCGGCGCAAGGAAGCGGGGCGCGCTGTCATAGGCCGGGATCGCGCCGACCGTCACAAGGACCGCGTCGGCCATGCGCCCGGCGATCTTGCGCAGTTCGGACCAGGGTTTCGGTATATCGGCAAGGATGCCGTCGGTCGCGCCGAAGTCGCGCGCGGCCTCAAGCTTTTCGGCGCTTCGGTCGATCGCCACGACGCGGGCCGCCCCGGCAAGGCGCGCGCCCTGGATGGCGTTCAGGCCGACGCCACCCGCGCCGATCACCACGACCACCTCGCCCGGCCGGACCTGCGCCGTGTTCACTGCCGCGCCCAGCCCGGTGATGACCCCGCAGGACAGAAGCGATGCCGCCTCCATCGGGATGCCATCCGGCAGGGGTGCGATCTGGCTTTCCCCGACCACCACCCGTTCGGCGAAGGCGGCGCAGTTGAGGCCCTGCGCCACCGTGCTGCCATCGGGGCGGGTCAGGGCGGGCGCGACCCCCGGCTGTGCCGCGCAGCGCGTCGGGTGGCCGCCCGCGCAGGGCCCGCACTGGCCGCAGGACCGGATCAGCGTCACCAGCACCGCGTCGCCCGGCTTCACCCGCGCCGCCCCCGGCCCCACGGCCGAGACGCGGCCCGCCGCCTCATGCCCGTAGACCGCCGGAAGATCGCCGCCCCAGGCGCCCTCGGCATAGGAAATGTCGGAATGGCAGATGGCGCAGGCATCCAGCGTGACCTCCACCTCCCCCGGTCCTGGCGCGCGCAGGGTCAGGGTCTCGACGCTCAGCGGTTCGCCGAAAGCGTTGCAGATGGCGGCGCGGATTTCTGTCACGGGGCTTCTCCCTTCCCGGTTGGTTCGCCCCGACCTTCCGGCCTTGGGCCGCGCGCTGCAAGCGGGAATGTGCGGCGGGGCCTATCCGGCCGAAACGATCTGCCCCAGCCGTTCCGCCAGCAGGCCGGGGGCGGAGAAGAACGGGCTGTGCGAGGTCGGCAGGCTGGTCACGCAGGCATCGGGGAAGCCCTGCGCCATCGCCACCTGATATTCCGGCGGGATCGTCTGGTCCCGTTCGCAGCGGATATAGTGCTTTTCGATCCCCGGCCAGCGGCTCAGCACCGGCAAGGGTGTCGATTGCGGCAGGATCGGTTCGGGGCACAGGCGGGCGGCGGCATAGGCCACCACCGCGTCGCTGCAATCCTGGTAGAAATGGTCGCGGATGCGGGCGGGATCGACGGTATAGGTCACGCCATCCGGCGCGGCGCGGACCGCGTTCCCGAGCAATTGCCGCGGCCCCGCGCGGCGCATGTCGATCATCGACATCCCCGGCACCGGCACATAGGCGCAAAGGTAGACCAGCCGCGCGATCTTTTCGGGCGCGCGCTCTGCCGCCAGCGTGATCGGATAGCCCGCCGCCGAATGGCCGACCAGCGTCACCGGCGCGTCGATGGCCGCCAGGATGCGGTCGGCGTAAAGGTCGAGCGTGGCCTCGCTTGCGGGGGTGGCGTCCGTGCCGTGGGCGGGCAGGTCGATGGCGCGCGCCGAGTGGCCCAGCGCCGCCAGCGCCGGAATCAGGTCGCGCCAGCACCATGCACCGTGGCAGGAGCCATGGATCAGCAGAAACTCTGCCATGGATCAGCCATGCCCGATGGAGGAGAGAAAGGACCGCAGCAGGGCCGCGTATTCGGCGGGCTTGTCGACCGGCGGCAGGTGGCCCGTGCCGCGGATCAGTTCGAACCGCGACCCCTTGATGAGATCGGCGGTCTCGCGCACCAGATCGGGCGGGGTGGCGCCGTCCTCGCTGCCCGCAATGGCCAGCGTCGGCAGGGTCAGGCCCGAGGTCGGCGTGATGAAATCCGCCCCCGCGATGGCATTGGCGCAACCCACATAGCCCTCGACGGGCTGGCGGGTCAGCATGTTGCGCCAGGCGGGCAGTTCGGCGCCCGCGCGGAACGCGGCCGGGAACCAGCGTTCCATGGTGGCATCGGCGATGGCCTCGATCCCCGCAGCGCGGATCGCCGCGATCCGGTCGGCCCAAAGCTGCGGCGTCCCGAGCTTTGCCCCGGTGTTCGACAGCACCAGGGCGCGAACCTGATCGAGACGCTTCACGGCAAGGCCCTGCGCGATCATCCCGCCGATGGAGAGGCCGACAAAGACACAGTCCCGCACCCCCAGCGCATCCAGCAGCCGTTCCGCATCGCGCACCAGCGCGCCCATGCCATAGGGACCGGGCGGGCAGGAGGACAGGCCATGCCCGCGCTTGTCATAACGGATCAGACGCAGCCCATTCGGCATCAGCGGCACGACCTTGTCCCAAAGCCGGAAATCGGTGCCGAGCGAATTGGCGAAGACGACGGGCGCGCCGGAGGGATCGCCATCCTCACGCCAGTGAAGCGACAGATCGCCAAGGTCGAGCATGTGCATCAGGTTCTCCTTCGCGGCGGGACAGGGGTGGTTTACACGTCCCGGCCCGCCGGGGCCAGAAGCCGCGTGGCACGCACCCACCAGCCTGGCCTGGCAGCGGCGATGTTGGCCGCGGCGCGGTCCGCCCTTTGGGCGGTGTCGAAAAGGCCAAAGACGGTGCTGCCCGACCCCGACATCCGCGCCAGACGGCAATCGGGGGCGGCGCGCAGGGCGGCCATCGCCTCGGCGATCACCGGGGCGATGATGGCCGCCGGACCCTCAAGATCGTTGCGCTGCGCGGCAAGCCAGCCGGTGAAGGCGTCGAAATCCGGCGCGGGCGGGGGCGGTGCAAGGCGGGGATTGTCGGTCCCGCCCCCCTCGGCCAGCCGCGCGAAGACCTGCCCCGTAGGCACCGCAACGCCGGGATTGACGAGGGTCAGGTGAAGTTCGGGCAGGGGCGGCAGGGCGCCAAGGTCCTCACCGATTCCGCGCATCCTCTGGGGCGCGGGGGCGGCCAGGCAGACCGGCAGATCGGCGCCAAGCGCCAGAACCTGCGACGGGTCCGGCAGCGGCACCTGCCAGAGCCGGGTCAGCGCCCGCAGCGTCGCCGCCGCGTCCGAGGACCCGCCGCCGATACCGCCGCCATGGGGCAGGTGTTTTTCCAGCGCGATCCGGGCGCCCTGCCCGCCCGCCTTCATCAGCGCGGCGGCCTTCAGGATCAGATTCGCGCCATCGGTCGGTACGCCCGCCGCGAAGGGGCCGGTGACGGAAAGCGACAGGTCCTCCGCCGCGTCAAACCTCAGCCTGTCGCCGACATCGGCAAAGGCCACGATGCTGTCGAGCAGATGGTAGCCATCGGCCCGGCGGCCGGTGACATGCAGCGCAAGGTTCACCTTGGCGGGTGCGGTAACCTCAATCGCCATTCTTGCTGACGGCGAGCGGTTTGGCGCCTTCTTCGGCCAGAACCTTGTCCAGCCCCACCGCCAGCTTGCGGCGGATTCGGTCGGGATCGGCGTCCATGGAATCCTCGGCGAAGGACAGCGCGCGGCGCCACTGGAACTCCGCCTCGCGGGTGCGGCCGACGGCCCAGTAGACATCGCCCAGATGGTCGTTGACGACGGCATCGACCGGCATCAACTCGACCGCCTGTTCCATCTGCACCACCGCCTCGTCATAGCGGCCAAGCCGGTAAAGACCCCAGCCGAGGCTGTCGATGATCGCGCCGTCATCGGGCCGTTCGGCCGCCGCCTTCTCGATCATCTTCAGCGCATCGTCGAGGTTTTCGTTCCGGTCGATATAGGAATAGCCAAGGTAGTTCAGGACCGACGGCTGATCTGGATAAAGCTCGAGCGCTCGCTTGAAATCGGCCTCGGCCCCGGTCCAGTTCTTCGCCCGTTCCTTGCAGATGCCACGCGCGAAATAGAGGCTCCAATAGACCTCCGGCTCCCCCTTGATGCGGGCGATGGCCTCGTCATAGGCGGTCGCCGCCTCATCGAAGCGTTCTTCGCGCCGGAGCGTATCGCCCAGCGTGTTCCAGACCTCGATCCGGTCGGGGTGGTCCTTGGCCAGCCGCCGCAGAACCTCGATCGCGGTATCAGTGTGGCCCGAGGCGACCAGCGCGCCCGCGCGGCCCAGTTCCGCCTGAAGATAGGCCGGGTCGTCGCGGCCGATCTTGTCGAATTCGGTGCTGGCCAGCGCGTGCTGCCCCTGCCGTTCCAGAATGCTCGCCACCAGCAGGACCGCATCGGCATCCTTCGGGGCGAGGTATTCCGCGACGCGGGCATAGGCGAGCGTGTTGACATCGGTATTTTCCGACCCCAGCGCGCTGGCCACCGTATAGAAGACCTCGGCAATGCCATCCTTGGGGCCGGAGACCAGCGTGAAGGGAACGGTTTCGCCCGCCTCAAGCCGGGCGCGCAGCGCCCTGACCGCTGGGTCGCCCTCTGGCCCGAACGCGGTGTTCAGAAGCGCCGTGGCATCGGCGTTGCGCTCAAGCTGGCTGAGGATCTGGGCATGGGCCAGAATGCCGTGCCGGGTTGCCCGCAAGGGGCCGCCATCGGCGCCCGCAAAGATCGCGTCCGCGCCCTCGAAATCGCCGACCGAGGCCAGCGCCAGCGCCTTGTGGTAAAGGCCGAAGGATTTCAGCCCGCCCACCGCGCTGAGCTTGTCGAACTCGGCCGTCGCCTCTGACATCTGGCCCATGCCAAGATAGGCCCAGGCACGAAAGAGACCATCGACAAGCTGCCCCGCCGACCGGCCCCGGACAAGTTCGGACACGGCGGCGGCGTAATCTTCGTTCTGCGCCAGATCGGCAAGGATCAGCAGGTCCGCGATCTGGCTTTTGCCGCCCGTCTCATCGAACTGCCGGGCGAGTTTCAGGCCATCCGCGACAGAACCGCGCGCGAGTTCGGAGATCGCCGCATTCTCGATCAGCATGGAGTTCCCGGGATCGGCGGCAAGGGCGCGGGCATAGTATTCGGCGGCAACCGCATAATCGGAATCGGCCCCAGCAAGCCGCGCGGCCAGATAGGGTCCGGCCTCACCATCGGCGGCGCTGGCGGGGGCGGCCCAGAAGGCAAGGCCCGCGGCCAGAACGAAAGGAAGGTGGCGAAGTTTCTGCACGTCAGGCCCCTGATGTTACGGCCTCGAGAGCCTAGAGCGGCCCTGTGGCCATGGCAATGCAAACGGGGGGCCGAAGCCCCCCGCGCGGCGATTATTGCCGAAAATGTTACATGTTCGGGTAGTTCGGCCCGTCCCCGCCCTGCGGCGTGGTCCAGTTGATGTTCTGGCTCGGGTCCTTGATGTCGCAGGTCTTGCAGTGGACGCAGTTCTGGAAGTTGATGACAAATTCCGGCTTGCCGTCCTTTTCCACCACCTCATAGACCCCCGCCGGGCAGTAGCGCTGCGCCGGTTCGTCGAATTTCGGCAGGTTGACCGAGATCGGGACCGAGGGGTCCTTGAGCTTCAGATGGCAGGGCTGGCTTTCCTCATGGTTGGTGAAGCTGAACGAGACGTTGGTCAGCCGGTCGAAGGAGAGGACGCCATCGGGGCGGGGATAGTCGATCTTCGGATAATCCTTCGCCGCGCCGGTCGAGGCGGCATCCGTCTTGCCATGGCGCAGCGTGCCGAAGAGCGAGAGGCCAAGAAGGTTGTTGGTCCACATGTCGAACCCGCCGAAGACGAGGCTGGGGACCATCCCCCATTTCGACCACATCGGTTTCACGTTGCGGACGCGCTTCAGGTCCTTCGCGACCGGGCCCGATCGCAGGTCGGCCTCATAGGCGGCCAGCTCGTCCCCGCCACGCCCGGCGGCGATGGCGGCCTGCGCCGCCTCGGCCGCCGCGATGCCCGACAGCATCGCGTTGTGGTTGCCCTTGATGCGCGGCACGTTCACGCGACCGGCCGAGCAGCCCAGAAGGGCCACGCCCGGCGCCACCAGCTTCGGGATCGACTGCCAGCCGCCCTCGGAAATCGCGCGCGCGCCATAGGCCACCCGCTTGCCACCCTTCAGAAGCTCGGCCACCATCGGGTGATGCTTGAAGCGCTGGAATTCCATGTAGGGATAGAGGTGCGGGTTCTGATAGTTCAGGTGAACCACGAAACCGACATAGACCTGATTGTTTTCAAGGTGATAGATGAACGACCCGCCGCCGGCGTTATTGCCCAGCGGCCAGCCCATCGTATGGGTGACCGTCCCCTCGCGGTGCTTGGCAGGGTCGATCTCCCAGATCTCCTTCATGCCGATGCCGAATTTCTGCGGGCAGTGGCCCTTGGAGAGGTCGTATCGTGCGATGACCTCCTTGGCGAGTGAGCCGCGCACCCCTTCCGACAGGAAGACATACTTGCCCAGAAGCTTCATCCCCGGTTCGTAGTTCGGCCCCGGCGTGCCGTCGGCGTTCAGGCCCATGACGCCGGCAACGACGCCCTTCACCTCGCCGTTGTCGCCCCAGACAAGCTCCGATGCGGCGAAGCCGGGGAAGATCTCGACGCCCAGCGCCTCGGCCTGTTCGGCCATCCAGCGGCAGACGTTGCCCATCGAGACGATGTATTTGCCGTGGTTCGACATCAGGGGCGGCATCGGCCAGTTCGGGATGCGCATCTGACCCGAGGGGCCGAGGACGTAAAAGTTGTCCTTTTTCACCTCGACGCTGATCGGCGCACCCCGGTCTTTCCAGTCCGGGATCAGCGTGTCGAGACCGGAGGTATCGAGAACCGCGCCCGACAGGATATGCGCGCCGACCTCGGAGCCCTTTTCAAGGACGACGACAGTCAGATCGGGATCGAGCTGCTTCAGGCGGATCGCCGCCGAAAGGCCCGCAGGACCGGCGCCGACGATCACAACGTCATATTCCATCGATTCCCGTGTCATCTCGGTCATGCTTTCTCCCTTTCGCGTCCGCGCGGCCGACATCGCATCAATTGAGCGAGATCGTTAGCCGAGCCATCCCGGCGGCGCAATGATTACACGGCGTGACAGGGCCGGATCGGGGGAGAAAGGCGACAGAAAAACCGGAAAACGGCGGTCCTCGAAGGTCCGGGCGGCAAACCGTCGCGGACGGGGCACAACCGTCCGTCCGCCCCTCGACCGTCGCCGGGGCATGTACACGCCTCGCCATGGTGGTTTTTCCGCCGCCCTTGGCGGCCGCTCGTCAGGCCCACTTGACTTTGCAGCCATGAACCGGGTTAAGACCGTGATGTTGGGCATAATACGGGCATTTTTAAGGCTACAGTTCACAAGCGGACCGAAATGGAAAAGATACCGATGACCCGCGCGGGCCATACCGCGCTTGACAAGGAACTCAAGGAACTGAAGTCGGTGGAACGTCCCGCCGTCATCAAGGCCATTGCCGAGGCGCGCGAACACGGTGATCTGTCCGAGAACGCCGAATACCACGCCGCGCGCGAACGCCAGAGCTTTGTCGAGGGCCGCATCAAGGAGATCGAGGCGATCCTGTCGCGGGCCGATGTCATCGACACCTCGAAACTGTCCGGCGCGATCAAGTTCGGCGCGACCGTCACGCTGGTCGATGAGGACAGCGACGAGGAAAAGACCTATCAGATCGTGGGCGAGGCCGAGGCCGATATCGAACGCGGCCTGTTGAACATCCGCTCGCCGCTCGCGCGGGCGCTGATCGGCAAGGATGCCGGGGACAGCGTCGAGGTGCGCACACCGGGCGGCGACAAGAGCTACGAAGTCGTTTCGATCCAATACATCTGATCCCGGCCGGAGAGCTGACCCGCATGTCCGAGGAACGTCCCGAAGCCCCACCTGCCGGCCAGGCCCAGCTTGGCCTGTCTTCGCGGGTGTTCCCGGAGGCAGGCGGGCCGGGACCGGCCGAGTTGGTGGCGGCCATCGTCACGCTCTTGTGGCTGGCGCTGGTGGCCGGGTTCTTCCTTTTCTCCGACAGCGAGGGCGGCGGCGCGCTTGGCGCGATCATGACGCTGGTGGCGATCTTTGCCCCCGTCGCCCTGATCTGGATCGCAGCGACACTGGCGCGCATGTCGCGCGAGGTCCGGGGAGAGACGCAGCGCCTGCACGCCACCGTTGACGCCATGCGCCACGCCTATCTCAACCAGGCGCAGTCGGGGCTGAACAAGTCCAACGTCGAAAAGCGGCTTGAGCAGATCGCGGCCTCCACCCGGCTGACCGAACGCGCCATCGCCACCTTCACCTCGCGCCGCGACATCACGGTGGTAGAGCCTTCGGCCGACCGCAAGGCGGCCCTTGTCACCCCGCGCCCGCCGGACGCGGCCGAGGAACAGCCGGGCCTTGCGCTTGGCGCCCCGGCCGACAGCAGCGCCGATCCGATCTCCATCGCCGATTTCATCAAGGCGCTGAACTTCCCCGACAGCCCGACCGACAAGGACGGGTTCCGCGCCCTGCGCCGGGCGCTGGAGGATCGCAGCACCGCGCGCCTGATCCGGGCCGCGCAGGACGCGCTGACGCTGCTCAGCCAGGACGGGATCTATATGGACGACCTGCGCCCCGACCGCGCCAAGCCCGACATCTGGCGCCGCTTCGCGCAAGGGGAACGCGGCCGCACCATCGCGGCGCTTGGCGGCGTCCGCGACAGGTCGAGCCTTGCGCTGACCTCGGGACGGATGCGGCAGGACACGATCTTTCGCGACACCGCGCATCACTTCCTGCGCCAGTTCGACAAGACCTTTCAGGAATTCGAGAAGAACGCCAGCGATCAGGAGATTGCCGCGCTCGCCGAAACCCGCACCGCGCGGGCCTTCATGCTTCTGGGGCGCGTGACGGGCATCTTCGACTGAACCGGGGCGCGGCCCTTACGGTTCGGCGTTTTCGCCGTCGATCATGACGATGCCGGTCTGAATGTCCGGTCGCGGTAAAGATGGGTCATGACACCCGGATGGGCCGCGAAAGCCTCGCTGATCCTGATGGGGGAGACGGTGCGCGGCGTGTTCTCGAAGCCCGGCAGATCCTTCAGGATGTCACTGACCGAATTGCCGCAGAAGGCCTTGTTGACAGCGCCGTAGGATTGCGCCTCGCGCAGGGCCTGCTCGGCGACGGCGGGGCTGACAAGGATCGTCTGCGCCAGCACGTCGTAAGTCTCGCGCGCGTGGTAGTCGATATAAAGCTTCCGCATCCGTTCGGTGATGCCGTAAAGCAGGTCGTTGCGTTCCGGGACCGAGCCGACCTTGAAGCTGCCCGCCGGGTCGAAAAGCACCCTTTGGCTGGCATTGATCATCAGCGCGGAATGCCCGCCGGACCCATTGCGCTTGCTGACCACGGTGAAAAGCGTCAGCGAGGTCGGTTCGTTCGAGACATAGCGCGCGCGGGCGACCGCCTCATCGGGCGCCCAGACGGGTTCTGCCCCGCAGGCCGCGAGGGCAAGGGGAAGCGACAGGCACAAAAGGGCTATACGCATGGACACGGCAGGACGGATCGCCAGACACCTCAGGCGTTGGCAAGGGCCAGGAAGACC
>DAIOXI010000003.1:12933-15488 GCA_036758045.1 Albidovulum sp. | reverse complement strand
AGACCAGCACGGCAAGGATGAGGACCGTCATCCAGGTCACCATGCGAACAAAACCGGCAAAGGTCCTTTCGTGGTCCCGGACGTTCATCTCGCCATGGGTATGCTCAGCCATCTTTCGCGCTCCTGCCTCTGGGGTCATCTGTCGAATAGCCGATTCACGCGGCACTGTCACGACCCTGCGGGCTTGTTCTTCCGGGCCGCCGAGGGCCTTGCCTTCTTCGCGGGCGCGTCGCCTTCAAGGTCGGCGGCGAGGCGGAACCCGATGCGGCGCGGTTCTTCCACCTCGCTCGGTTTCGGCATCGCGCGCAGCATCACGCTCAACTGGCTGACATGCTGGATCAGCTGGGTCCGCGCGTCTTCCTCGTCGCGGCCATAGAAGGTGACGATGTCGGGGTCGAAATAGCCGATCCCCTCGATCCGCAGCACCCCGGCATCGCCACCGGTGAAGCCCATCGCGACCTCCTCTTGCGCATCAAGCTGCTTTTCGAAGTTCTGGATATAAAGGATCAGCCGTTCATAGGCCCATTGCGCGGGGCTTTTCTCGGCATAGGGCTGTGCCGCGACACCTTCTGGCAGCGGCTCAAGCTCGGCCGTCACGGGGGCGTCGGGGGCGGTATGGGCGACACGCGCGCAGGGCATGGCAGAGCTTTCATGTGCCTCCGCCGTGGTGTCGATCATGTCGCTTATGTCGTTCTTTGCCATAGCCAAGCTCCGTCCTCCCGCCGCGCGCGTGCGACCTGGCCCTTGTGCAACAGATGGTTCAGATGCGCCACCGCTTCAACCAGCGCAAAGCCATATTCCGCCTCGCCCACCGGCCTCTTGAACAGCACGTCAAAGCACTCGACGGCGGTTTTCGGGGTGGCCAGAAGCGCCCGCAGACGGTCAATCGCGCCGGTATGGTTCTCGATCATCTGGCGCAGGCGCAGCGGCAGGCCGGTGAAGGGCAGCTTGTGGCCCGGCAGGATCAACTGGTCGGCGCGCGCGAAGCGGCGGAAGCGTTCGGCGCTGTCGATCCATTCGGCGACCGGGTCGGCAAGGGGTTCGGAGGCATAGACGCCCAGATTGGCGGAGATAGAGGGCAAAAGCTGATCCCCGCCCAGGATCAGCGGGCCATCCACCTGCCAGAAGGTCGCGTGTTCTGGGGCGTGGCCGTCGCCGGTGCGCACCAGCCAGTCGCGCCCGCCCATGCGGATCGTGTCGCCATCGGCGATGCGCGTATAGCCCAGCGGCAAGGGCGCGACGACATCGGCGAAGTTGAAGGGGCGTTCCTGCGACCGTTTGGCGTAGATCGCAGGCTCCATCCCCGCCGCGCGCCAGAAGGCCAGCGTTTCGGCCACCGGCACGGGCTGCACGTCCAGCACCAGCATTCGCGCCGTCAGCCAGCTTGTCCGTGTGGTGACAAGCTCTGCCCCCATCGCCTGCAACCATCCGGCAAGGCCGACGTGATCGGGGTGGTAATGCGTCACCACGACCCGGCGAAGCGGCTTGCCCGCCAGCGGCCCGGCCAGAACGCTTTCCCAGATCGCGCGGGCGCGGCGGGTATCAAGGCCTGCATCGACGACGGTCCAGCCATCACCATCGTCCAGAACGTAAAGGTTGACGTGGTCCAGCGCCATCGGCAGCGGCAGGCGCATCCAGAAGATGCCGGGCGCGACCTCGCGCAGCGTGCCGTCTTCGGGCGCATCGGCCCAGGGGTAGCGGATCACCTCCGCCGTGGAACCCGCATCGCAATCCATCACGCGGCCAGATCGTCCGGCGACAGCGCCATGACCGAGGCGCCGCCGTCGCGCACCTCGGCCAGATGGGCGGCATACATCGGCAGCAGGCGGCAGATATAGACGCGGGCGAGGTCGGTCCTTGAGCCCTTGCCGCCCTCGGCCATGGCCGCGCGCAGGTGGTAATGCGCGCCCAGAACGCGGGCGAAGGCGCGCAGATACGGCACCGCGCCGGCAAAGCGCACCGGCATGTCCTGCCCGGTCAACCATTCGGTCGCCTCACGCAGCGTTTCCGCCGCCGACCACAGGTCGCCCGCAAGGTCGGGCAGGAGGGCGCGGGCGGCCTCGGCATCTGCCTCAAGCTCTTCCAGCAGGCGATAGGCGGCTTCGCCCCCGTCCATCATCTTGCGCCCGACAAGGTCCATCGCCTGAATGCCGTTCGTGCCCTCGTAGATCGGCGTCACCCGCACGTCGCGGTAGAACTGCGCCACGCCGGTTTCCTCGATATAGCCCATGCCGCCATGGACCTGCACCGCCATCTCGCTGACCATGCAGCCGGTATCGGTCCCGTAGGCCTTGGCGATCGGCGTCAGGAACGCGCCCCGCGCGGCCCAGTCGCCCTCGCCCGTCGCCTTGTGCATGTCCAGCGCGACGGCGCAGGACAGGCCGATGGCGCGCGCGGCAAAGACCTCGGCCCGCATGGTGGCCAGCATCCGGCGCACATCCGGGTGGTCGGCGATCACGCCCATCTGGTTGCGCTCCTGCGCGTAGTCGATGGCCTTCTGGCAGGCTGCCTCGGCCACGCCGACGCCCTGCATCCCGACGCCGAGGCGGGCGTTG
>DAIOXI010000003.1:12271-12814 GCA_036758045.1 Albidovulum sp. | reverse complement strand
TCGTTCGGCGCGCTGCGGATGCCGTCCCAATCCACCTTCAGCGCATTGGCCTTGCCGGGGTTGCCATCGGCTTCGGGAAGATATTTCGGCACGATGAAAAGGCTGATCCCCTTCGTCCCCGCCGCCGCCCCCGGCACCCGCGCGAGGACGAGGTGCGAGACATTGCCGACCACGTCGCTGTCGCCCCAGGTGATGAAGATCTTCTGCCCGGTGATGGCATAGGTCCCGTCGCCGTTCGGTTCCGCCTTGGTGCGCAGCGCGCCGACATCGGAGCCTGCCTGCGGCTCGGTCAGGTTCATCGTCCCCGACCATTCGCCGGAGATCAGCTTGGGGATGTAAAGTGCCTTGATGTCGTCGGTGGCATGATGCTCCAGCGCCTCGATCTGGCCCTGCGTCAGAAGCGGGTTCAGTTGCAGGGCAAGGCAGGCGCCCGACAGCATGTCCTGGATCGACATGTTGAGCGTCTGCGGCAGGTCCATGCCGCCATATTCCGCAGGCGCCGACACGCCGATCCAGCCGCCCTCGGCGATGGCCGCGAAGGCC
>DAIOXI010000003.1:6778-12261 GCA_036758045.1 Albidovulum sp. | reverse complement strand
CGGCAAAACCGGGGGGCGTGCGGACGACGCCGTTTTCCAGCCGCGCGGGCGTCTTGTCGCCATTGACGTTCACCGGCGCCACGACGCTGTCGCACAGCTTCGCCGCCTCGGTCAGGATTGCCTCGACCGTGTCCGGCGTCGCCTCGGCAAAGCGTTCGGTGGCCGCGACCGCGCCGAAGGGAACCACATGGTCCAGCACGAAGCGGATATCGCCGAGGGGGGAACGGTAGGTCATCGAAATCTCCCTTGCCCGCAGCTTGGCATTTGGCCGGTCGCCGCGTATGACACCTGAAAAGGCCGTATCCGCAATGATCGCGGCGGCGGCGATCCCCGGCAACCTTGACGCCACGTCACAAAACCCAGCGCCCCGGTGACAGATCTGATCCCGCCCACGCCCGAAGGCCTGACCCGCGCCGCGGCCCTGCTTGCCGATGGCGCGCTTGTCGCATTTCCGACCGAGACGGTCTATGGCCTTGGCGGCGATGCGCGGTCGGACATCGCCGTCGCGCGGATCTTCGAGGCCAAGGGCCGGCCGCGTTTCAATCCGCTGATCGTCCATTTACCCGATGTGGCGGCGGCGCGGCGCTACGCCGTCTTCGACGACCGGGCGGAACGGGTGGCCGCCGCATTCTGGCCCGGCCCGCTGACGCTGGTCCTTCCCCTGAGGCCCGACGCCGGGCTGTCGCCGCTGGTCACCGCAGGCCTGCCCTCGGTCGCGCTGCGGGTCCCCGCGCATCCGGTGGCGCAGGCTCTGCTGCGCGCCTTCGGCGGGCCGCTTGCCGCGCCCTCCGCCAACCCCTCGGGCCGGATCAGCCCGACGCGGGCGGAGCATGTGGTCGAGGGGTTGTCGGGCCGGATCGCGGCGGTGGTGGATAGCGGCGCCTGCGCGGTGGGGGTGGAATCGACGATCCTTGGCCTGACGGACGGGGCGCGGCTTCTGCGCCCCGGCGGGCTTCCGGCAGAGGCGCTGGAGGATTGCCTCGGCGAAGCGCTCCTGACCGGGGCCGGGACCGACCCGGAGCGGCCGACCGCGCCGGGCCAGCTTGCCTCGCATTACGCGCCCGCCGCGCGCGTCGCGCTGAACGTGACCGACCCCGCCTCCGGAACGGTGTGGATCGGTTTCGGTCCGGGCTGCGCGGGCGCGGCCCTGAACCTGTCGGAAACGGGCGATCTGGTCGAGGCGGCGGCGAACCTCTTTCATTTCCTGCACCGGGCCGATGCCATGGCGGACGGGGCCATCGCCTTTGCCCCGATCCCGGAGCATGGCCTTGGCCGCGCCATTAACGACCGCCTGCGCCGCGCCGCCGCGCCGCGCTAAAGGCTGTCTTCGACGCGGAAGCCGTCGGGGATCGCGTCGCGGCCCTCAAGAACCAGATCGGCCATCACCTGCGCGACCTTCGGCGCCATGCCAAATCCGATCTTGAAGCCGCCATTGGCGATGAAATGCCCCGCCCGCCCCGGCCAGGCGCCCAGCATCGGCGCCCGGCTTCTGGCGCGCGGGCGCAGGCCCGCCCAACGCTCGATCACCGGCGCATCGCCAAGCGCCGGGCAGGCGGCGCGCGCCTTGTCGATCACGGGGGAGAGCTTTTCGTCCACCGCATCGGCGCTGTCGAAGGCGCGTTCAGAGGTGGAGCCGACCGCCACCGTCCCGTCGGCATGGGGGACGATATGCACGCCATCGACGAAAAGCTGTGGCCGCGTCCCGACGCCCGGACAGGCGAAGAGCGCCGCCTGCCCCTTGACCGGCCCGCCGACCGTCCTGCCCAGCGCCGCGCCCAGATCGGCCAGCCCGGCGGCGCCGGTGGCCGTGCCGTCGGGCATCGCGACACCTTCGTCGATCTGCCCGCCGCGCGCCCGGATGGCGGCGGCCAGTGCGCGGCCCGCCTGCCGGGGATGCAGCCGCGCCGTCAGCGTGTCGCGGATCAGGTAGCCCGAGGGGGCCCTGGGCAACCAGCCGTCCTCTTCGGCCGCGACCACCTCCCACGCGGCCTGACCCTGCCATAGCGCCGCCGCCCCCGCAGAGCGCCCCTGCGCCAGCGCCAGCGCGGCCTCATCTGCCACCGGCTGCACCCGGCCCGAGCGCAGATAGCCGGGGGCCTCGCCCCCCGCCGCGCCGACACCGGCCCAGAACCCTTCCGCCATCAGCAGGCTGTCAAGCTGGAACTGCTTCTTGGCGTTCCACTGTTCCGGCACATGAGGCGCCAGTGCGCCGACGAGCCCGCCAGAGGACCCGGCCCCGATCCGCGCCGCCTCGCAAACCCGCACCCGCGCCCCGCGCCGGGCGCATTCCCAGGCGATCGACAGCCCGAAGGCCCCCGCGCCCATGATCGTGACATCCGCCGTTGCCATTCCGCCCGCCTTCCGCATAACTCGGCCCAAGGGTTAGGACAGATGACCGCCAAGGACCAGAGCGCAGCGCTGACATGGCGGGAGGGCGACCTTCCGGTCTCGGACCGCTTTGACGACCCGTATTTCTCGCTCGCCAACGGGTTGGCCGAAACCCGCCACGTCTTTCTGGCGGGCAACCGCCTGCCGGAACGGTTCCGCGACGGGTTCCGAATCGCGGAACTGGGATTCGGGACCGGGCTGAACCTTCTGGCCACGCTGATCGCGTGGCGCGGGGCCGGGGCGGCGGGGCGGCTGAGCTTCACCAGCTTCGAGGCCTTCCCGATGACGGCGGGCGACATGGACCGCGCGCTTCGCGCCTTCCCCGAGGCACACGCCGAAGCGCGCCCCCTGCTGGACGCCTGGGCGGCGGGAGAGCGGCGTTTCGCAGTCGGCCCGGTCGCGGTGGAGGTCATCACCGGCGACGCGCGCGACACCCTGCCCGCCTGGCAGGGGCAGGCCGACGCCTGGTTCCTTGACGGCTTTTCTCCCGCCAAGAACCCCGAGCTTTGGGGCGACACGCTCTTGGCCGAGGTCGCGCGCCACACCGCGCCGGGCGGCACATTCGCCACCTACACCGCGGCGGGATTTGTGCGCAGGTCCTTGCAGTCGGCGGGCTTTCGGGTAGAGCGCGTGGCGGGATACGGCAGCAAGCGGCATATGAGCCGTGGCGAGTTGGACAGCGCGACATGACCGAACAGAACAACCGCCTCGGCGCCTGGCTGATGATCGGCACCTGTTTCGTCTTTGCCATGCAGGACGGGATTTCGCGCCACCTTGCCGATACCTATAACGTCTTCATGGTGGTGATGATCCGCTACTGGTTCTTCGCCGGCTTTGCCATTGCCCTTGCCACCCGCATTCCCGGCGGCCTTGGCGCCGCGCTGCGCCCACGCTTTCCGCTGATCCAGATCGCGCGCGGTGTGCTGCTGGCGGCGGAGGTCTGCGTGATGGTCACCGCCTTCACCCTTCTCGGCCTTGTCGAAAGCCACGCGGTCTTTACCTGCTATCCCCTCCTCGTCGCCGCCCTTTCCGGCCCGATCCTGGGCGAGAAGGTCGGCTGGCGGCGCTGGCTTGCCATCGGGGTCGGCTTTGCCGGGGTTCTGGTGATCCTTCAGCCCGGCGTGGCGGTCTTTGCGCCCGCCGCCATCGTGCCGCTGATCGCCGCCACGATGTTCGCGCTTTACGGCCTTTTGACGCGCTACGTCGCGCGGGGCGACGCGGCGATGGTCAGCTTTCTCTGGACCGGCATCACCGGCGCCGTGGTGATGACCGCCATCGGCGTCTTTCACTGGGAAGCGATGAGCCTGCCCGACTGGGGCTG
This sequence comes from Albidovulum sp., assembly GCA_036758045.1. Classification (GTDB taxonomy): domain Bacteria; phylum Pseudomonadota; class Alphaproteobacteria; order Rhodobacterales; family Rhodobacteraceae; genus Albidovulum. The sequence continues at coordinate 8,552 of DAIOXI010000003.1, read as the reverse complement.
GATGGCGGTTCTGTGCTGCACCGCGGTGCTCGGCCACTGGCTGATGATCCGGTCGCTGGAAGTGGCGGAGGCGAGCGCGGTCCAGCCCTTCGCCTATTTTCAGCTCGTCTTCGCCGCCGCCATCGGCCTGACGGTCTTCGGCGAGGTGTTGAAACCCAACGTCGCCGTGGGCGCGCTGATCGTCGTGTCGGCGGGGCTTTTCACCCTCTGGCGGCAGCGGATGAAGGCGCGGGCTGCGGCGCGGGGTTAGAGCGTGTCGCGTTCATCCTCATTCACGCGACACGCTCTAACCCATTGATTTCGCATGTTCGAGAAGCACGAAAACCGGTTCCCACTTTTCGTGCAACATGCTTTAACGCCCCTTCAGCTCATCGGTAAAGCGGATCGGCCCGGCCTTGCCCGACAGGCGTGCGCGGTAGATCGGCAGGCTTTCGGCCACCCGCATGACATAGGTCTGCGTCTCGCGGAAGGGGATCGCCTCGATCCAGTCCACCGGGTCCACCCCGTCGCGGCGCGGGTCGCCCAGCATCTCGATCCACTGCCGCGACCGCCCCGGCCCGGCATTGTAGCCCGAGGCGACAAGAAGCGGCGAGGTGCCGAATTCCGCCACAAGCTCCTGAAGATACGCGGAACCGAGCCGGGCGTTGTATTTCCAGTCGCTCGTCAGCTTGCCCGGCTCATAAGCGACGCCGATCTTGCCGGCCATCATCTTCGCCGTCCCCGGCATCACCTGCATCAGCCCGCGCGCCCCGGCGGGGGAAATGACGGCGGCGTTGAATTCACTCTCCCGCCGGGCGATCGACAGGGCAAGGTCGGGAGCCACAGGCAGGTCCAGCCCGGACAGCGCCGGGACCGGGAAATAGGCCGAGGGCCAGATCACGCCCTTGTCAGCCGCCGCCTTGGCCAGCGCCAGCGCCACATGCGGCTCATGCTCCGCCATCGCGAGGCCCGCAAGGCGGCCGATGTCGATGCCGTCCAGCCCCTCGCCCAGATGCAGCAGGAAGCGCGCCGCCAGCGTCTCATCCCCCGCCGCCATCAGTTCCCGCGCCGCCTGAAAGACGGTGGAGGAGGTGAAGGCAGCGCCTTGCCAGTCGGGGAAGCTTTCACCACCCACCAGCGCGGGCGACAACGGCAGGCCGACCTTTTCGGCCGACAGAAGCCCGTAGAATGAGGTCTGATAGCGCGCGCCCTCGGCATAGGCGGCAAGCGCCTTGGCCTTGTCGCCCAACTCCTCATGGGCGCGGCCTTCCCAGTAGTTCGCGCGGGCCAGGCTGATCGGGCCGCTGACCGCCTTTTTCATGCGGGCGAAATGGTCCAGCGCCGTCCTGGCATCGCCGAGCTTGCGCAGCGCGATATAGCCCGACAGCCATTCCAGATCGGCATAATCGCTGCCGCCGGTCAGGAAATGCTGCGAGGCCATGCGATAGGCGCGGCGCGCATCGCCCTCGCGCATCTCCTTGCGGGCCAATCGGCGGCGCCAGTCGGCCCATTGATCGGGATCACCCAGAGCCCGCGCGCTGACCGAGCGTTCGAGCAGAAGATCGCCGGCGCTGTCGTAAAGGTCCTTGCGAATGCGCCAGCGGAAGCGGTCATAGGCAAGACCGCCGGAGGAGAGGCCCTTTTCCGGCACGGCGGCGATCAGCGCGTCGACGCCACTGTCGTCGGCCTGAAGCGCGACCCGCGCGGCGGCGATGGCACTGGTGTAGGGGCTGGCCAGCGGCAACATCCGGCGCGCGTCCTCGGTCAGGCCCGCGCGCAGCATCGCGGCGGTACG
>DAIOXI010000003.1:4072-6768 GCA_036758045.1 Albidovulum sp. | reverse complement strand
CGCGATGAAGCGGGCGTGTTCGTCCGCCGTCATCGACAGCGTGCGCCAGGCGCGCACCGCTTCGTCCTTCGCCGCCGTGGTCCGCCCCGCCTCCTCAAGCGCGGCTATCAGTGCAAGGCTGCCGGTGCCGGTCTGGGGAACATGGCCCTCGAAAAAGGCGATGACGTCACCCCCCGGCACGCCGTCAAGCACCGCCTCGCCGCGCTTGCGCAGGTAGGGCAGGCCCGGCCAGTCGGGGTAGCGCGACAGAAAGGCGCTGTATTCGGCAAAGCTGCCCTGCCCGTCGCGCAGCCTTTCCCAGTCGATGATCGCCGCGGAAAGCGGCCCGGCCGCGCGGGCCGCTGCCATCGCCCTGGGCCAGTCGCGCCCGTCGGCGGCGGCAAGGGCCGCGCGCAACTGGCCGGGATTCTCGGCGCCGGCCGCGGCAAGGGCGGGAAGTGCAAAGGTCAGCGCCAGCGAGGCGGCGCGAAAGGTGGTACGGAACATGGCCTGCTACTGCTTCGGGTGTCTTTTTTGTCAAGGATACCCGCCATGGCCGCGCCCGCAACACACAAACTTGGCAAGCGCCGCGCGGCCCTATAGGTTCCGCGCGATTTCAACCGGACGAGTCCCGTCCGAAACCTCAAAGGAGCGTGTCATGTTCAAAGGGTCCTACGTTGCCCTGGTCACGCCGTTCAAGAACGGCGAGCTGGATCTTGATGCGCTGAAGAAACTCGTCGAGTGGCATATCGGCGAAGGCACGCATGGCCTTGTCCCCGTCGGCACGACCGGCGAAAGCCCGACGCTGAGCCATGAGGAGCATGGCCGCGTCATCGAAGAGGTGGTGAAGGCCGCCGCCGGTCGCGTGCCGGTGATCGCGGGCGCCGGGTCGAACAACACCGCCGAGGGCATCGCGCTGATCCAGCATGCCGAACGCGCGGGCGCCAACGGTGCGCTGGTGGTCACACCCTACTATAACAAGCCGACGCAGCGCGGGCTTTACACGCACTTCAAGGCGATGCACGACGCGTCGAACCTGCCGATCATCATCTACAACATCCCGCCGCGTTCGGTCATCGACATGACCCCCGAGACGATGGGGGAGCTTGCGAAACTGCCGCGCATCGTCGGGGTCAAGGACGCCACCGGCAAGATCGAGCGCGTCAGCCAGCAGCGTGCCACCTGCGGGGCCGATTTCATCCAGCTTTCGGGCGAGGATGCGACCGCGCTCGGCTTCAACGCCCATGGCGGGGTCGGCTGCATCTCGGTCACGGCGAACGTGGCGCCGCGGCTCTGCGCCGAGTTCCAGGAGGCGTCGCTTTCCGGCGACTACGCCAAGGCGCTCGCCTATCAGGACCGGCTGATGCCGCTGCATGAGGCGATCTTCATCGAACCGGGTCTGGCGGGGGCGAAATACGGCCTCTCGAAGCTTGGCCTTTGCTCGGAAGAGGTACGTTCCCCGTTGACGACTCTTCTGCCCGAAACCAAGGCAAAGATCGACGCGGCCATGCGCCATGCCGGTCTGGTGAACTGACCCTCGCCACGGGTGGGCCGGTTGGCCGCGCCCGTGGACCTTCGCGAATTTGGCCCATGCGGAAGGACTCGCGCCTTGCCTCACGCGGAGCGGTGCCTGTATGGGTCAGGGAATGCCCCGACATGACCCCAGCGGCCCGGAGACATGCGCCAGAACAGACCAGGCTTTCTTGACCGGCTTTTCCTGCGCCAATCCTTGCGCGGCTGGCGCGGGGCGGCCGCGGCTGCGGAAGTCGCCGATCCGGCAGAGCTGCGCCAGCTTCGCACCGATGCGCGCGCCCTGCGCCGTGACCTCGACCGCGTGGTTCAGATCGCCGATACCAGGCTCGCTGCTCCGGGCGGCCAAGGCGCCGCCATCCCCGCGCCGGAGATGTCGGACTGGAAATGGCGCCCCGATCCCTGGGCCGGGCCGCTGGCCAGTTCCGGCATAGCGCCGGTCGAAAACGGGGCGGCGGGCGGGCAGGACGCGAAGCTGTTCCACGATTGCAGGGTGCCGGAGCTTTCGCTGCGGCAGGTCCGCAACACGCGCGAAACCGACCTTGCGCCGCATGGCCTGCAACTCGACGTGTTCGATTTCGACGGCTCCTACCTGTCGCTTGTCACCGAACTGCCCGCACCGGCGGCGCAAAGCCTGAAGGCGCGCCATATCCTGCGCGTCGCGGCGGTGGTGGCGCTTGAGCGCCCGCTTGAGGTCTATGTGCGTCTGAACCTGCGGCAGGGGCCGAATACCGAACAGATCGTCCGCGAACTGCCGCGCGACCGGGCCGACTGTTTCACCGAATTCGACCTCGCCTACAGCCATATCGAGGGCCGCAAGCTTGACCGTGCCTGGGTCGATCTGATCTTCGACAATCCCCGGATGAACCAGATCCAGTTGCGCGACCTGACCTTCAGCCGCCGCCCGAGGGCGGAGTTGTGAGGGGCGCATGACGAAAGCGGATATCAGTTTCGGCATCACCGCCTCGCGCCTCAGGGCCGGTCAGTGGCAGGGCGAGTTGCACCGCACCAGCGCCGAGGCGCCTGCGTTCGACCTTTACCTTGGCGCCGAGCGGATCGGGCCGGTCGAGGTCGCCCGAGGGCATGCGCGCGATACCTGGCTGCTGTCGGCCGCGGTCCCGGCGGGGCTTTTGTCGGACGGGGTGCAGACCTTCCTCATCCGCCGCGCGGGCACCGGCGAGACGCTG
>DAIOXI010000003.1:0-4062 GCA_036758045.1 Albidovulum sp. | reverse complement strand
CGTCGCGGGCGCGGCGGCGGATGCCGACATGCGGGCAGAGCTTGACCTGATGCGCGCCGAACTCGACATGCTGAAAAAGGCCTTCCGCCGCTATTGCGCGGCGAAGGATCAATAGCCCGCCCCGTGACGTGGCGTCCGGCGTGACCTTGGCCCCCGCCCGTGCAAGCATCGGGCAACCTTTGGGGGGACTGCCCGTGACCGACTTTCCGAACCTTCTCAAGCCGCTCGACCTTGGGCATGTGACGCTGCCGAACCGCGTCCTCATGGGGTCGATGCACACCAACCTTGAGGAGACGAAGGACTGGAACCGCGTGGCGGAGTTCTATGCCGAACGCGCGCGCGGCGGGGTCGGGCTGATGGTGACGGGCGGCATGGCGCCAAACCGCGAAGGCGGCGTCTTTCCCGGCGCCTCGGGCCTTTTCACCCCCCAGGACGTCGCGAACCAGCGGATCGTGACCGACCGCGTGCATGAGGCGGGCGGGCGGATCGCGATGCAGATCCTGCATGCCGGGCGTTACGCCTATGGTCCCGACTGCGTCGCCCCCTCGCCCATCAAGTCGCCAATCTCCCCCTTTCCGCCGAAGGAACTGGACGAAGAGGGTATCGAAAAGCAGATCGCCGACATCGCCATCGCCGCCGCGCGGGCGCGCGAGGCGGGCTATGACGGCGTCGAGGTGATGGGGTCCGAGGGGTATCTCCTCAACGAATTCCTCGTCGCCCATACCAACAAGCGCAGCGACCGCTGGGGCGGCAGCGTCGAAAACCGGATGCGCCTGCCGGTCGAGGTGATGCGGCGGGTGCGCGCGGCGGTGGGCCACGATTTCATCGTGATCTACCGCAGCTCGCTTCTCGATCTCGTGCCGGAAGGGCAAAGCTGGGATGAGGTGGTGATGCTTGCGAAGCGGATCGATGGGGGAGGTGTCGATCCCCATCGGCACCTCGAACCGGATCAATACGCCCGCCGTGGCCGAGGCGGTTCTGGCCGAGGGCTGCGCCGACATGGTGTCGATGGCGCGCCCCTTCCTTGCCGACCCGGATTTCGTGCGCAAGGCTGCGACGGGACGGGCGGCGGAGATCGCCCCCTGCATCGCCTGCAATCAGGCCTGCCTCGATCACACTTTCGCTGGCAAGATTTCCACCTGTCTCGTCAATCCCCGCGCCGCGCATGAGACCGAGCTGGTGCTGACGCCCGTGCAGGCCGCGAAACGGATTGCCGTCGTGGGGGCCGGACCGGCGGGCCTGTCGGCGGCGCTGGCGCTGGATACACGCGGGCATGAGGTGACGCTTTTCGAACGCGGGGCAGAGATTGGCGGGCAGCTGAACCTGGCCAAACAGGTACCGGGGAAAGAGGAATTCCACGGCCTTGTCGCCTGGTTCGACACGATGGTGAAGCAGAGCCGCATCGCGCTGCGGCTGGGGGAAGAAGCGACGGCCGACGCGCTGGAGGGGTTCGACGAGGTGGTGATCGCCACCGGCGTCCGGCCGCGCGATCCGGGCATTCCGGGCCAGGACGGCGCCAATGTACGCTCCTATATCGAGGTGCTGAAAGGCGCGGAAGTCGGCGCGCGGGTCGCCATCGTCGGCGCGGGCGGGATCGGCTTTGACGTTGCCGAATACCTGACGCAAGCCGGGCAAAGCCCGACGCTGCATCTGGACGACTGGTTGCAGGAATGGGGCGTCGTCGATCCCGAAAGGTTGCGCGGCGGCCTTGGCACGCCCGCCCCGGAGGCGCCCGCGCGCGCCGTGACGCTGCTTCAGCGCAAGGCCGAAAAGCCGGGACGGCGGCTGGGCAGGACGACGGGCTGGATCCATCGCGCCACGCTGGCGGCCAAGGGGGTGCGCATGGTCGGGGGCGTGAATTACGAACGGATCGATTCGGAAGGGCTGCACCTGTCGAAAGGGCCGGAGCGCGCCGAGCCGCAGGTCCTGCCGGTGGATACGATCGTCCTATGCGCCGGGCAGGTGAGCGAGCGTGGCCTGGCCGATGCGCTGGCCGAGCGTGGCCGCACCGTGCATGTCATCGGCGGCGCGGATGTCGCGGCAGAGCTGGATGCAAAGCGCGCCATCGACCAGGGAACCCGCCTCGCCGCCCGCATCTGATCGTTTCTTTGTTGTCCGCCCGGACCCGATCCACCACATTTCGTCCCCTTCGTTCGCGATAAATACCCAAGTCTTGTCCGCCAAGCTCCGCAATATTGCCCGATTTGGACGTGATACCCGACCACGGCGGGCAATGTATTTGACGGGTGCACAATGGACCGATTGACGGAAATGGAGGCTTTCGCCACCGTCGTAGACCAGGGGGGGTTTACGGACGCGGCGAAAAAGATGGGGATTTCGAAATCCGCTGTCTCGAAACATGTATCTTCTCTTGAAGCGCGTCTGGGGGCGCGGCTTCTGAACCGGACGACGCGCCGCGTATCGCCGACCGAGATCGGTCTGGCCTATTACGACCGCGCGCGCCGGGTTCTCAACGACGCGGGAGAGGCCGACGCGCTTGTCACCTCGATGCAATCGGCACCCTCGGGCCTGTTGCGCATCTCGGTGGCGACGGATTTCGGCGTGAACCTGCTGTCGCCGATCCTTGGGGACTTCCTGCTGGAATATCCCGACATCACCGTGAACATGGTGCTGAACAACCGCTATGTCGAACTGATCTCGGAAGGGTTCGACATGGCCATCCGGGTGGGGGAGCTGGAAGATTCCACCCTCCGCGCCCGCAAGCTGACGGAAACCGCGAAGCGGATGGTGGGCTCGCCCTCTTACTTCGCGAAATACGGCCGGCCCGCGAAGATCGACGACCTGAACGAACACAAGCTCTTGCACTATTCGAATCAGGCCTCGGGCAACGTCTGGAAGATCACCGCCCCCTCCGGTGAAAAGCGTCAGGTTCGCACCGCAGGCTGGCTGACGGTGAACGACGGCCAGTCGCTTCTGAATGCCGCGATCTCGGGTCTTGGCATCGCCTACCTGCCCTCGTTCCTCTATTCCGACGCGATGAAGCAGGGCCTTGTCGTGGATGCGATCCCCGCCCTGCCGGTCGAATCGCTAGGCATCTACGCGGTCTACCCGCCGGGCCGCTTCACGCAGCCCAAGGTGCGCGCCTTCATCGACTTCCTTGCGCAGGCCTTCGCCGAACGTGGGCCGGACCACTGGTAAGCATGCAGATTGGGTGACGGTAAGGGCCGGAGGCCCGCCGCTTAACGGGTCGAGGTGATCATCGCCTCGACCCGTCTGTTTTGCGCCCGCCCCTCTTCGGTGAGGTTCGAGGCGAGCGGGCTGAGGTAACCGACCCCGTCGGCCGAAAGCTGGCCGCGCGGCACGCCGTAAGCGGACACCAGACGGTCCAGAACCGCCGTCGCCCGCGCGCGGGACAGCGCGATATTGCCGTCAAGCGAACCTTCGGCATCGGTATGCCCGACCAGCGCGATCTTCTGGTCGGGATGGGCCTTCAGCCAGTCGGCAAGATCGCCGAGCGAGGCAAAGGGACCTTCGCCCAGTTTCGTGGTCCCGCTGGCGAAAATCAGATCGCCCAGAACCACCTTGCCCGATGCGACAAGCTGATCGGCCAGGGCGCCGTCGCTTGGCGGGGTGACGCGCGGCTCGAACCGGGCGGCGGCGATGGGCAGCGGCGCGCCCAACGCCTTGCCGACGCGAGTCATCTGGACATAGGCGCTGTCGGTCGTGCGACTGACGATCAGGGTGACGTAATCGGCAGCGTCACCTTCGCCCCGGCGGGCGGAGAGGACACGGAAATCGCCAAGGTCGATATGCATCCGCGGTTCGGGCAGCACGTCGATGGCAAAGCGGAAATCGAAGCCGCCGCAGGCGTCGGTGTCGCAGGAAAAGACCGTCTGGAACCCCTCGGCCTCCAACTGCCCGCGCAAGGCGGCGATGAGGACCAGCGTCGGGTCGCGGTTTTCGGTGATGCGCCAGGCGGTGCGCGAAATCTCCCCCTCGACATGCAGCTTGTCGATCTTGCCGTCCGCCCAGGGGCCGACGGGGACGTCATAGCTGCCAAGGCTGCGGTCATCCTCAACCGTGCGGGTGGCCGAGGGCGGC
>DAIOXI010000002.1:42837-43990 GCA_036758045.1 Albidovulum sp. | reverse complement strand
AGCTGGCGAAATCCTGCGTGAACGGCCGACCAGCCCCCTTTCGCTGATGGGTCCCGACGCCTATAACAACCCCCGGCCCGCGCACCCTGAGTCGCGGGCCGCGGATTTTACGGAGCGGACGGATCATGGCTGGATTTGGCGGGCTGTTCTCACAGGACATGGCGATCGACCTCGGCACGGCGAACACGCTGGTCTATGTGCGCGGCAAGGGCATCGTGCTGAACGAACCCTCGGTCGTCGCCTACCATGTCAAGGACGGCAAGAAGCAGGTGCTGGCCGTGGGCGAGGATGCCAAGCTGATGCTCGGCCGCACCCCCGGCTCCATCGAGGCGATCCGGCCGATGCGCGAGGGCGTCATCGCCGACTTCGACACCGCCGAGGAGATGATCAAGCACTTCATCCGCAAGGTCCATCGCCGCTCCACCTTCTCCAAGCCGAAGATCATCGTCTGCGTCCCCCATGGCGCGACCCCGGTTGAAAAGCGCGCGATCCGCCAGGCGGTCATTTCCGCCGGCGCCCGCAAGGCCGGGCTGATCGCCGAACCCATCGCGGCGGCCATCGGCGCGGGGATGCCGATCACCGATCCAACCGGCTCCATGGTCGTCGATATCGGCGGCGGCACGACCGAGGTCGCGGTTCTGTCGCTGGGTGACATCGTCTATGCCCGTTCCGTCCGCGTCGGCGGCGACCGCATGGATGAGGCCATCGTCAGCCACCTGCGCCGCCAGCAGAACCTTTTGATCGGCGAAAGCACCGCCGAGCGGATCAAGACCTCCATCGGTACCGCGCGGATGCCCGATGACGGGCGCGGCGCCTCGATGCAGATCCGGGGTCGCGACCTTCTGAACGGCGTCCCGAAAGAGATCGAGATCAACCAGGCCCAGGTCGCCGAGGCGCTGGCCGAACCCGTCCAGCAGATCTGCGAGGCGGTGATGACCGCGCTTGAGGCGACGCCCCCCGACCTTGCCGCCGACATCGTCGATCGCGGCGTCATGCTGACCGGCGGCGGCGCGCTTCTGGGCGATCTGGACCTCGCCCTGCGCGAGCAGACCGGGCTGGCCGTCTCGATCGCGGAGGACAGCCTCAACTGCGTGGCGCTCGGCACCGGCAAGGCGCTCGAATTCGAGAGCCGCCTGCGCCACGCGATTGACTA
>DAIOXI010000002.1:42013-42827 GCA_036758045.1 Albidovulum sp. | reverse complement strand
CCGGCAAGGCTCTGGAGTATGAAAAACAGCTCCGGCATGTCATAGATTACGACAGCTGAGCCAAGGCGCCCAGCGCCCGTGAACGAGGCTGCGCGTGGCAAGAGACCGCAACGCTGATTACGATTTCCGAACCCCGGTTCGTCGCATCCTGATCGGGGTGGCCGGCTTCCTGCTGCTGGCCGTCTTCCTGATCTGGCGCATCGACAGCCCGCGCGTCGAACGGTTCCGCACCGCCTTTATCGACCGCGTGGTCCCGAACATGGACTGGGCGATGGCGCCGGTGACGAAACTTGCCGACATGGTTGGCGGGTTCCAGTCCTATGCAAGCCTTTACGAACAGAATCAGGAGTTGCGGCGCGAGTTGCAGCGGATGAAATCATGGAAAGAGGCGGCGGTTCAGCTCGAACAGCAAAATGCCAAGCTTCTGGCGCAGAACCAGGTCCGGCTTGATCCGAAGCTGACCTCGGTTTCTGGCGTCGTGCTGGCCGACAGCGGATCGCCCTTCCGTCAGTCCGTACTGCTGAACGTGGGCGCCCGCGACGGGATCGTGGATGGCTGGGCGACGATGGACGGGCTTGGGCTGGTCGGCCGCATCTCGGGCGTGGGCGAACGCACCGCCCGCGTGATCCTTCTGACCGACGCTTCCAGCCGTATCCCGGTGACGATCCAGCCTTCGGGCCAGCGCGCGATGCTGGTGGGCGACAACACCCCCGCCCCGCCGGTGGAATTCCTTGAAACGCCCGAACAGGTCCGCCCCGGCGACCGGGTGATTTCCTCGGGCGATGGCGGCATCTTCCCCGCCGGGCTTCTGGTC
>DAIOXI010000002.1:34841-42003 GCA_036758045.1 Albidovulum sp. | reverse complement strand
GAAAGGCGGCTGCGGGTGCGGCTGGCGGACGATTATGAACGGCTCAGCTTCCTGCGCGTTCTGCGCAGCCACCCGGCGGAAGAGATCAACGAGGCGGGCAGCCTGATCCTGCCGGCCTTCCCGCCGATCCAGCCTGCGGTCACGCTGCCCGAAAACACCCCCCCCGCGACGATGGAGCCGGGCGATGGTTGATCCCGCCACCGCCGCTCGCCTCAGCCACCGGCTGCTGTTCCTGGCGCTGGCCGCGCTGCTGATCTTCCTGCGCCTCTTGCCGCTAAGCTCCATGCCGGTGCGCTGGCCCGGACCGGACCTGCTGACCTGCCTGACCTTCGCCTGGCTGATACGGCGGCCCGACTATGTTCCGGCGCTGGTCGTCGTCGTGGTCTTTCTGGTCGATGATCTGCTGACCATGCGCCCGCCCGGCCTCTGGCCGTTGCTTGTCCTGATGGCGACCGAATTCCTGCGCTCGCGCGAGGTGTTCCTGCGCGACCTGCCCTTCGCGCTGGAATGGGCCGTCTTCGCGGCGATCGTCATGGTGATGACGGTGGTGGACCGGCTGGTCCTGACGCTGTTCATGGTGCCGCAGACAGGGTTCGATCTGATCATCCTTCAGGTGTTCTCGACGCTGGCAGCCTACCCGCTGGTCGTGCTGGCCAATATCTGGCTGTTCGGCCTGCGGCGGCTGCCCTCTGGCCAGCCCGAAACGGCGCGGGGGCGGGCATGAGACGGTCGCCGAAGGACAATCTGGAAAGCCATCGCCGGATCAGCCGAAGAGGGCTGATGCTGGGCGGGATACAGGCGGCGGCGGTGCTGACGCTGACCTTCCGCATGCGTCACCTTCAGGTCGATCAGGCCGACCAGTTCAAGCTTCTGGCCGAAGAGAATTCGATCAAGATCCGGCTTCTGCCACCGGCGCGGGGGCTGATCCTCGACCGCAGCGGCGCGGTCATCGCCGGGAACGAACAGAATTACCGGATCACGATCACGCCCGAGGATGCGGGCGACCCGGAAATGGTGCTGGAGCGCCTTCAGGCGCTGGTGCCCCTGTCGCCCGAGGATCTGGAGCGGACACGGCGGGAGATCGCGCGGCGCAGCCCGACCCTGCCGATTTCCATCGCCGACCGGCTGAGCTGGGAACTGTTCTGCCTTGTCGCCGTCAACGCCCCGCCCTGCCGGGCGTGACGACCGAGGTCGGCCTCAGCCGCGTCTATCCGCAGGGCCCCGATTTCGCGCATGTGCTGGGCTATGTCGGCCCGGTCAGCGACTATGATCTCTCGAAACTTGAAGACCCCGATCCGCTGTTGCAGATCCCGCGCTTCCAGATCGGCAAGCTGGGGGTCGAGGCAAAGCTTGAGGATGCGTTGCGCGGCAAGGCCGGAACGCGGCGGATCGAGGTGAATTCCAGCGGCCGCATCATGCGTGAGCTTGGCCGGAAAGAGGGCGACGCGGGCGCCAATGTGCAACTGACCATCGACCGGCGATTGCAGAATTACGTTCAGGCGCGGCTTGGCGTCGATAGTGCCGCCGCCGTGGTCATCGACACCCTGACCGGCGATATCCTTGCCATCAGCTCGGCCCCCAGCTTCGACCCCAACCTTTTCGTGCGCGGCATCTCCTCGGCCGATTACCGGATGCTGACCGAGAATGACCACCGCCCGCTGGCGGATAAATCGGTGCAGGGCGCCTATCCGCCCGGCTCCACCTTCAAGATCGTCACCGCGCTGGCGGCCCTTGAGGCCGGGGTGGTCGGTCTTGACGAAACCGTCTGGTGCCCCGGTTTCCTGAAACTGGGCGACCGGCGCTTTCACTGCTGGAAGCGGGCGGGCCACGGCCACGTTCACCTGACCCAAAGCCTCGAACAGTCCTGCGACGTCTATTATTACGAGATCGCCCAGCGCGTCGGCATCGACAAGATCGCCGCCATGGCGCGGCGTCTTGGCGTGGGGGAAGAGTTCGACCTACCCATGTCGGCGATCAGCGGCGGGCTGGCGCCCGACAGGGAGTGGAAGAAGCGGACCTATGGCAAGGACTGGCTGATCGGCGACACGCTGAATGCCGGGATCGGTCAGGGCTTTGTCCTCGCCTCGCCCCTGCAACTCGCGGTGATGAGCGCGCGGGTCGCCTCGGGGCGCAATGTGATGCCGCGTCTCATCCGCGCCATCGGGGGCGAGGAGACGCCGGTCGGGGAACCCGCCGATCTCGGCATCGACCCGGCCCATCTGGCCGCCGTGCGCCGTGGCATGTTCGACGTGACCAACGCGCGCCGGGGGACGGCCTATGGGTCGCGCGTGGTCGATGACACGATGCGGATCGCGGGCAAGACCGGCACCAGCCAGGTCCGCAACATCACCGCCGCCGAACGGGCGCGCGGCGTCATCTCGAACGACGACCTGCCCTGGAACCGGCGCGACCATGCGCTGTTCGTCTGTTTCGGCCCGACCGATGCGCCGCGTATCGCGGTATCGGTCGTGGTCGAACATGGCGGCGGCGGATCGGCCGTGGCGGCGCCCATCGCGCGCGACATCATCCTTCAGGCGATGGCGGGCGGCACCCCGCCGCTGACCGCCTATCCGCAAAGCCAGCGCAACCGGATCGAATCCGAACGCAACGAGTTGCAGCTGATGGAACTGCCGCCCCCCGACGGCACGGGGCAGAGCCGCGCATGAGTTATCTGGAATATAACGTCAAGACGGTCCCCTCGGGCCTGCGCAAGGTCCTGTTCGTCAACTGGCCGCTGGCGCTGCTGCTGGTGGCCGTCGCCTGTCTGGGCTTTCTCATGCTCTATTCCGTCGCGGGCGGGCGGATCGAGGTCTGGGCCGAACCGCAAATGAAGCGCTTCGTCCTGGGGATGCTGGCGATGTTCATCGTCGGCTTCATCCCGAACTGGTAATGGCGCAACGTCTCTGACGTGGTCTATCTCGGCGCGCTTTTGCTTCTGGTCGCGGTGGAGCTGTTTGGCGATGTCGGCAAGGGTGCGCAGCGCTGGCTGGACCTCGGGCCTATCCGGCTGCAACCGTCCGAGATGATGAAGATCGCCCTCGTCATGTTCCTCGCGGCCTATTACGACTGGCTGGACGTGAAAAAGGTCTCGCGCCCGCTCTGGGTGCTGGTGCCGCTGATCTTCATCCTTGTGCCGACCTTCCTGGTGCTGAAACAGCCCGACCTTGGCACCGCGATCCTGCTGGTCGCCGGCGGCGGGATCGTGATGTTCGCCGCCGGGGTCAGCCTTTGGTATTTCGGCACCGTCATCGCGCTGGTCGTAGCGCTGGTTTTCGCCGTCTTCGAAAGCCGTGGCAGCGACTGGCAGTTGATCGAGGATTATCAGTTCAAGCGGATCGACACCTTCCTCGATCCCGGTTCCGATCCGCTTGGCGCGGGCTACAACATCACCCAGGCACAGATCGCGCTGGGGTCCGGCGGCTGGGCGGGCAAGGGCTATATGCAAGGCACGCAATCGCGGCTGAACTTCCTGCCCGAGAAGCACACCGACTTCATCTTCACCACGCTGGCCGAGGAATTCGGCTTTGTCGGGGCCTTTTCCCTGCTGATGCTTTACGCACTGATCGTCGGCTTCTGCATCTTCTCCGGGCTGACGAACCGCGACCGATACGCCTCTCTCCTGACCTACGGGATCGCGGGGACGTTCTTTTTGTTCTTCATGGTCAACATGTCGATGGTGACCGGGCTGATGCCCGTCGTCGGCGTGCCGCTGCCGCTGGTCTCCTATGGCGGGACGGCGATGATCGTGTTGCTCGCCGCCTTCGGGCTGGTACAAAGTGCGCATATCCACCGCCCGCGCTAGGAACCCCGATGACCCTTCGCATCTATTTCAGCGCCCCCGCCGCTGACTGGCCGGAATATGGCCCGCACCTGGCATCCGCCTTCGCGGAAGCCGGGATCGCGGCGGAGTTGTCGCCAGACCTGGGTGACCCGGCGACGGTCGATTATATCGTCTATGCGCCCAACCCGGACCTGACCGATTTCACGCCCTTCACCCGCTGCAAGGCGGTGCTGAGCCTTTGGGCGGGGGTGGAGCGGATCGTGACCGACCCGACCCTGACCCAGCCGCTTTGCCGGATGGTGGACCCCGGCATGACCGAAAGCATGGTCGAATACGTCACCGGCCATGTCCTGCGCCATCACCTTGGGATGGATAGGCATATTCTTGGCAAGGACGGTGTCTGGCGGCATGATACCAAGCCGCCCTTGGCGCGTGAACGGCCCGTCGCGATGCTGGGGCTGGGGCAGCTTGGCCAGGCCTGCGCGGCATCGCTGCGGGCGCTGCGCTTTCCCGTGCTGGGCTGGAGCCGGACGGCGAAGGACATTCCCGGCGTGGAGTGCCACGCAGGTGAAAGCGGGCTTCGCACGGTGCTGGGGCGGGCACAGATCGCGGTCCTTCTGATGCCGCTGACGGAAGGCACGCGGGACCTGATGAATGCGGACCGTCTGGCGCTGATGCCGAAGGGCGCGGTGATCGTGAACCCCGGACGCGGGCCGCTGATTGATGACGCAGCCCTTCTGGCGGCGCTGGACAGCGGCCAGATCGGCCATGCCACGCTCGACGTCTTCCGGACCGAACCCTTGCCCCCCGATCACCGCTTCTGGTCGCATCCGCGCGTGACGGTGACACCGCATATCGCCGCCGACACCAAGGCGGTCACGGCAACGCGGGTCATCGCGGAAAACATCCGCCGCGCCGAGGCGGGGGAGCCGCTGTTGCACCTCGTCGATCGGAGGCGTGGATATTAACGCAGCTTCGGCGGGCGATCCGGGTCCATCCCCGGCGCGGCGGGGCCGCCGATGATCTGTGCGGTTTCGCGGGCGGGTTCGGGCAGATCGAAGCGCAGCCCTTGTGCGGCGATGGCCGCCCATGCGGGGCTGTCTTCGGCCAGAAAGGTCACGTCCAGTTCCCCCGCATCGAGGCCGGAGAAAACCAGCGCCTCGGACACCGCCTTGGCCAGCGCCGCCTCGGCCCCCGCGATATGGCCCGCGAAGGCCAGCAAATGTCCACGCCGCCCATCGGCATAGTCCACCCCCGCGAGCACGGCCATCTGCGCCAGCCCGGCCAGACGCGCCAGCTTTTCGTCAAGCGCGGTCAGAAGCGCCTCTGGCAGCCCCCCCGGCCGGTGAAAGGCCACCGGCCGCGCCTCGGCAGGCGCGGGGCCGGTGCCAAGGGTCTTGCCCAGCCAGTCGAGCGCTTCGGCCGGCAGGAGCATGGCCGAGGGCGCGACACCGACATTGAAGCCAAGACCCAGCCCCGCCGCTGCCAGTTCCCGCGCGACGATCCTGCCCGGCAGCGCGGCATAGGGCGCGGGCGCGTCGGAGAAGGTCGCCAGACGCTCCTCCCGGTCGAAGGCCATGGCGAAATCGCCCTCTTCCAGCCGGAAGACCGCGGGGCGGATCGTACCGCCGTCGCTTTCATCCGCCAGAAGCAGGTAAAGCTCCGCATCCGCCAGCCGTTCGTAGAAGCGCAGCCGCAGCGCGTCGTTCTCCGGCGCGGCCTCCATCAGCGCGTGGGCCTGATCGAGCGGGGTCTGGTCAGTCACCGGACAGCACGTCCCTTAGCTGCTGGCGCGCGGCGGGCAGAAGATCGGCCTCGAACCATGGGTTTTTCCTAAGCCATGCCGTATTGCGCCAGGACGGATGAGGCAAGGGGAAGATCGCGGGCGCATGGTCGCGCCACGAGGCCAAGGTGCGCGTCACGCCCCCCTTGGCGGCGGCGCGGCCCAGGTGCCACAACTGGGCATGGCCGCCGACAAGGAAGGTCACACGGATGTCGGGAAGCTGCGCCAGCGCCCTTGCGCGCCACGTCGCGGCGCAGCGCTTCGGCGGCGGCAGGTCGGCGCCTGCCGCATCATAGCCTGGAAAGCAGAAGGCCATCGGCAGGATCGCCACGCGGTCCCGGTCGTAGAACACCCCCCCATCCATCCCCAGCCAGTCGCGCAGCCGGTCGCCCGAGGGGTCGGTGAAAGGCCGGCCCGAGGCATGGACCCGCGCACCCGGCGCCTGCCCCGCGATCAGCACCCGCGCGGTTGGCCGCGCCCAGAAGACCGGGCGCGGGTCATGCGCGGTCGCGGTGGCGGCGAAATCATCGGCGCAAAGCCTGCACGCCCCTACGCGGCGCACCAGATCCTGCCAGTCCTGCGGCTCGGCTACGGTCGTCATGCGCCAAGAATAGGCCCCGCCCGCCCTTGCGGCAATCGTGACCGGGCCTTTCCCTTGCCCGTCCCGGCCCTATCCTCTATCGAAAGGGTATCAGCAGGGGGGGACCGCATGTATCGCGTTTGGAACTACATCACCAATTACTCGCTTCTCCTGATCGCCGGTGCGCTGATCGCGCTGGTCTGGGCCAATATCGACGCCAACAGCTATCGCGGCTTCATCCACTGGGTGATCGCCGAGGATTTCCTGATCGGTGAGGCGCATGCCGAAGGCGGCGGTGTCACACGGACCCTGACGCTGCATTTCCTTGTCAACGACGTTCTCATGGCCTTCTTCTTCGCCATCGCCGCGAAGGAGGTGTGGGAGGCGGTGATCCTCGAAAACGGCTCATTGCGCGGCAAGAAGGCGATGACGCCGCTGATCGCCACGTCGGGCGGGATGCTGGGGCCGATCATCGTCTATCTCGGCCTTGCCGCGGCGCTTGGCATCTTCGAGACGGTTCAGCGCGGCTGGGCGATCCCCACGGCGACCGACATCGCGTTTTCCTATCTCGTCGGGCGGCTGGTCTTCGGCGCGGGCCACCCGGCGATCCGCTTCCTGCTGCTGCTGGCCATCGCCGACGACGCGGCGGGGCTTGTCATCCTGGCGATCTTCTATCCGTCTGGCGAACTGGCGCCGGTCTGGCTGCTTTTGTCCTTCGGCGCAGCGCTGGCGGTCTTCCTGCTCTGCAACTGGCTGCCCCGCCATCTGGATCGCGGCGACCAGGTCCGCCCGAACTCCACCTGGGTGCGCCAGAAACTGTCCTTCTGGCCCTACCTGATCGCCGGTTGCCTGAGCTGGTTCGGCTTTCAGGAGGCGGGCATCCACCCCGCGCTTGGCCTTCTGCCCATCGTGCCGACGATCCCCCATGCCGACCGCGCCTTCGGCATCTTCGCCGAGGCCGAGCAATACCTGACCGACCTTCTGAACTGGATCGAGCATCACCTGAAATACCCGGTGG
>DAIOXI010000002.1:33924-34831 GCA_036758045.1 Albidovulum sp. | reverse complement strand
CCTGATGAATGCCGGGGTGGAGTTCAGCGCCATTTCCGCGCCGACCTGGCTGGTCCTTTTCGGCCTGATCATCGGCAAGCCGCTGGGCATCTTCATCATGGGCTGGATCGCGGCGAAACCGATGGGACTTGGCCTGCCCGCAGGGATGCGGATGGCCGATCTGGTGGTGGTGGGCTTTGTCGCCGCGATCGGCTTTACCGTCGCGCTGTTCGTGGCCTCGGTCGCCTTCGATGCCGGGCCGGTGCAGGACGCGGCGAAGATGGGCGCGCTCTTCAGCTTCGGCGCCGGGGCGCTGGCGATCATCGCAGGGATCGTGGCGCGGGTCCAGAAGGTTCGCGACTGACGGTCACGGGGCTGTGACATTGTCAACAGGGACCGCGCCGGTCATAATTCCGGCGCGGTTTACGGGTACCGCGATTTGTTAACCGTGCGACGATAGGACAAGACGCGGCGCAATGATCGGGCAAGGCGAGAGTTCCGGGTGCTTGAGTTCGAGAATGTCAGCAAGTCCTTCTGGACGGGCAAGCAGCGCAAGGTGATCCTTGACCGCGCCAGCTTTCGCGTGGAGATCGGGCGCTCGCTGGGCATCCTCGCGCCCAACGGCACCGGCAAGACCACAATCATCCGCATGATGGCGGGCCTTGAAAAGCCCGATGAGGGGACGATCCGCAAGACCAGCCGCGTCTCCTTCCCGCTGGGCTTCATGGGCGGCGTGGTGGCAAAGCATTCGGGGCGCGAAAACGCGCGCTTCATCGCCCGGCTCTACGGCCTTGCCCCCGACTATGTGGAGGCGTTCAGCCGCTGGCTCTGCGGGATCGAGGAATATTTCGACATGCCGGTCGGGATCTACAGTTCCGGCATGAAGTCGCGTTTCACCTTCTCGCTGCTCCTCGCGCTGGAATTCGAC
>DAIOXI010000002.1:30865-33914 GCA_036758045.1 Albidovulum sp. | reverse complement strand
ACCACCGATGTGAACTTCAACCGCAAGGCGGGTTCGATCCTGCGCGACCGGCTGAGAAATTCCACCGTCGTCATCGTCTCTCACCAGCCCACCACGATCGAGAAATTCTGTAGCCAGGCCGCTGTTCTCAGGGATGGGCGGCTGCATATGTTCGAGACCCTCGAAGAAGCGAAGCGCATGTATGACTACGCCTCCTAAAGCCCCGAAGTTTCGCATCCGCCGCCCTTCAGGCAGTGGCGCGGCGGCCGCGAAGGCCGCCAACGCGGCAGGCGGCGACATGCCCTTCGCACCGGGGTCGCATGACGACGGGTTCGGCGACATGTCCTTCCGCCCCGATGCCGGGGGCGGCAAGCCCGCCCGCCCGCTGACCGAAGAGGTCGCGGCGGTCCGCGCGGAAGGACTATCGGCCCGCCAGTTGCGCACCGCGCGGCGTCTTGCGGTGAAGAACGGCATCACCGCCGCCGACGATTTCGAGGCTGTGGCCCTCCTGCGCCGCAAGGGGGTCGACCCGTTCAACGCCTCTTCCCCCGCCCTCTCGCTGGTCAAGGGAGCGCCCGACGATGCAGGGGACGAGGCGCGCGTCCAGCTTCCCCAGACCGTCCGCAAGGGTGAACAACTGCCCGCCCCGCAAACCTATGGCGAGGCGCAGCGGGCGCAGGAAATCATCCGCATCCAGCAGGACATCGTCCGCCGCAGGCGGCGCAACTTCATGATGCTGATGGCCCGGCTGACGGTCTTCGTGATCCTGCCGACCATCGTCGCGGGCTATTACTATTTTGCCGTCGCGACGCCGATGTACGACACTCACAGCGAGTTCGTCATCCAGCAGGCCGAAGGTCAGGCGGGTGGCCTTGGCTCCCTCTTCCGGGGGACGCAGTTCGCCACATCGCAGGATTCGATCACTGTTCAGTCCTATCTCCAATCCCGCGACGCCATGCTGCGGCTGGACGAGGACCTCGGCTTCAGGGCGCATTTCAGCGCAGCCGACATCGACCCGATCCAGCGGCTTCAGCCAGACGCGTCGAACGAAGATGCCTACAAGCTTTACAAGAAGATGGTGAAGATCGGCTATGATCCGACAGAGGGCATCATCAAAATGGATGTGATCGCGCCGTCGCCGCAGGTGAGCGAACAGTTCTCGAAGGCGCTGCTGCGTTATGCCGAGGAACAGGTGGACAACCTGACCCGGCGCCTGCGCACCGACCAGATGCAGGGCGCCCGCGACAGCTTTACCGACGCCGAACGCAAGGTGACCGAAGCGCAGAACCGGACTCTGAACCTCCAGGAGCAGCTTGGCGTGCTGGATCCGAAATCCGAAAGCAGCTCGGCGATGGGCCAGATTTCCACCTTCGAGGTCGAGTTGCAGAAGAAGCGGCTTGAACTTCAGCAGCTTCTTGACAACCCGCGCCCGAACGCCGCGCGCGTCGAGGGAACCAAGGGTGACATCGCCCGGCTGGAGACGCTGGTCGCCGATCTGCGAAGCAGGCTGCCCGGCGGCACCGAAACAGCGAACTCGCTGGCGCAGACCACCGGACAATTGCGGATCGCGGAGAGTGAGCTTGAGACGCGCCAGCAGCTTCTCGCGCAGGCCATGGCGCAGCTTGAAACCGCCCGGATCGAGGCCAATCGCCAGGTGCGCTACCTCTCGCTTGGAGTCAGCCCTGTCGCGCCGGATGAGGCGACCTATCCCAAGGCGTTCCAGAACACGCTGCTTGCCTTCCTGATCTTCGCCGGTATCTACCTGATGCTGTCGCTTACCGCCTCGATCCTGCGAGAGCAGGTGACGGCCTGAACCGGGGTCAGAGATGACGATGAAAGACGTGACATTCGGCGGGTTGACGGTCGGCAACGACCGGGGCCTGACCGTGATCGCAGGGCCGTGCCAGCTGGAAAGCGCCGATCACGCGCAGATGATCGCGGGCCGCATGGCCGAGATCTGTGCAAAGGCAGGCGCGCAATATGTGTTCAAGGCGAGCTATGACAAGGCGAACCGCACCTCGCTGAAGGGCAGGCGCGGGCTGGGGATCGACGCCGGGCTGAAGGTGCTGGACGGTGTGCGGCGCGGCATGGGCCTGCCGGTCCTGACCGATATTCATGACGGCGAGCAGGCGCGCCGGCATCGTCGATGTGATCCAGATCCCGGCCTTCCTCTGCCGTCAGACCGACCTTCTGGTCGCGGCCGGGGAAACCGGCGCCGTCGTGAACATCAAGAAGGGGCAGTTCCTCGCCCCCTGGGACATGGCCAACGTCGCAGAAAAGGTCGCCAGCACCGGAAACGAACGCATCCTTCTGACCGAACGGGGCGTCTCATTCGGGTACAACACGCTGGTTGCCGACATGCGCGCACTGCCGACGATGGCGCGGACCGGCTACCCGGTCATCATGGACGCGACCCATTCCGTACAGCAACCGGGCGGTCAGGGCGCTTCTTCCGGCGGGCAGCGCGAATTCGCCCCGGCGATGGCACGCGCCGCCGTCAGCCTCGGCATCGCGGGTGTGTTCATCGAAACGCATGAAGACCCCGACAAGGCCCCGTCCGACGGCCCGAACATGATCCCGCTCGATCAGATGGGGCGCCTGATCGACACGCTGATGGAGCTGGACCGAATCGCCAAGGCCGACCCGGTGCGGGTGTAACCCCCACTCTCAGGCAAGACCGCGCAAAAGATGGGCAGCCCCTACCCCCGCGACCATGGTCAGGGGCAGGCTCCGCGACAGCAGCGCGACGGCCAGTGACACCGCCCCCGCGCCCCATTCAGCGGGACCCGCCTGCACCAGGATCGTCGCCAGAAGCGCCGCGATCAGGCAGCCCGGCAGGGCGCGCAACACCCGCTCCCACGGGCCGGTGGCGGGCAGGCGCGCGCCAAGAAGATAGCCGCCAAGGCGGATCGCGAAAGTGCCAAGCGCGAGGCCCGCGATGGTGGCGGCCTGTTCACCCATCGCGCCGCAGCCCGGCAACCCCGGCCCCCGCCACGGCGCCCGCGATCAGGCCCCAGGACGGATCGACCGGCAGCACCAGGACGCATCCCGCCGCGACCCCCGCCGAAAC
>DAIOXI010000002.1:29639-30855 GCA_036758045.1 Albidovulum sp. | reverse complement strand
GCCCAGGGCGGCAGGCTCTGCCGCCCCTGCCACAGGCTTGTCAGCAGCAGGATGAAGGCGGCGGCGAAGGCGAAATCCATGCCGCTCGCCCCCAGATCGGGCAGAGCGCGGGCAAAACCGGCCCCCAGCGCCGTCGTGGCGACCCAGACCGCGATCAGGCTGGCACCGCCGCCGACCAGGTACCAGTACCCGGCGGCCCGCCCCTTGCTCCGCGTCGCGTGCATCAGCACCCAGTTTTCGTCCGAGGTGAGGTGGACGCCCAGCGCGACCTGCCACAGCGGGCGGCCGGACAGCTCGCGCCGCAACGAGGCGGTCATCAGAAGGATACGCAGGTTCAGGGCCAGCCCCGCGATCACGGCCAGCGCCGCGCCAGAGCCTGCGGCCAACCGTTCCACCGCGACGATCTGCGCCGATCCGGCAAAGACCGTGGCCCCCATCAGGCCGGTGGTCAGCGCCCCCATCCCCTGCCCCGCCGCCAGAAGCCCGAAGGCCAGCCCATAGACGGCGACGCCAAAGGACAGGGGTGTGATATCACGCAACCCGGCGCGGAATTCCTGTGCGGCACTGTCGGCGGCTGGCATGTCTGGCATTCTGGAGGCTGTGCGTTATGTCGAACGTCGTTCGGTATAGCGGAAAACGAAATCGTTCGTCAAGCTGAACGAAAGGATGTTATAGCGGGTCCATGACACCGACCGCCATCATCGCCGCCGCCATCCGCCGGGAACGGGAGCTTGCGCAGATCAGCCTGTCGGCGCTGGCCGCGAAGGCGGGGTTGGCCAAATCCACCCTCTCCCAGCTTGAGGGCGGCAAGGGGAACCCCAATGTCGAAACGCTCTGGGCGCTGGCCACGGCGCTCGGCATCCCCTTCAGCTCGCTGTTCGAGGCAGCCTCGTCCCACGGCGCGCTGATCCGCGCCGCGGAAGGGGTCAGCATCGCCTCAAGCCAATCGGATTTCACCGCTGTCCTGCTGGATAAATGTCCGCCCGACCGGCGGCGCGACCTCTATCGCGTCTTGCTGAAACCGGGGGCGGCACGGCAGTCCGACCCGCATCCGCGCGGGACGGTCGAACATGCCTTCCTGTGCAGCGGGCGGGTTCGTCTTGGCCCCCTCGATGCGGCGGAGGAAATCGGGCCGGGCGACTATTACCGCTATTCCGGCGATGTCGCGCATGCCTATGAGGCACTGGCGGGCGAGGCGCTGCTCCTGCTGGTGATG
>DAIOXI010000002.1:5440-29629 GCA_036758045.1 Albidovulum sp. | reverse complement strand
ATTGACGTAGAGCCCCGGACTGCCCCGCGCTTCCTGCGTCTGCGAGGTGAGGTCCGCTGTATCCACCCCGCCCAGTGTCACCGCGGCGGTCCGGTAGCCCTCGGTCCCGACCGGGCGGACCTGCCAGTCATGGACCGCCGCCGCAAGGTGATCGGCCTGCGCGTTCGACAGATCGGCAAGCCGCGCCCCCGGTGCCATCCCGGCGCGCCCGATGACATGCTGCCCCAGCTTCTCCGGCAGCACCGCCGCCAGCGTTCGCAGCAGCGTCATACGCCCGTTCGCCCCCCGCTCTGCCCGCAAGTAGGGGCCGAGCGACATCCCCGGCAGCAGATCGACCTTTACCGGCTGCCCCTCGCGCCAGTAGGAGCTGATCTGAAGATTGGACGGGCCGGAGAGGCCACGATGCGTGAAAAGGAACCCCTCCTCGAACGCGATCCGCCCAGAGCCGACCCGCGCCGCCACCGACACGCCCGCAAGGCCGCGCAACGTGGCCAGTTCCTGCTCCGCGAAGGTCAGTGGCACCAGCGCGGGCCGCATCCCGGTCAGCCCAAGGCCGAACTGTTCCGCGATGCGGTAGGCAAGCCCCGTCGCCCCCATCTTGGGGATCGACTTGCCGCCCGTGGCCAGAACCAGCCGCCCCGCCCGCACCGCGCCACGCGCAGTCCGGATCACGAAATCGCCGACCCGCTCAACCGCCTCGATGGCCGTCGACAGCCACAGCTCCACCCCCGCCTCGGCCATCTGCCCGCTCAGCATTGCCACGATCTGCTTGGCGCTGCCGTCGCAGAAAAGCTGGCCCAGCGTCTTTTCATGCCAGGCGATCCCGGCGCGATCGACGCGGGCGATGAAGGCGGAGGGCGGAAAGCGCCGCAGGGCAGAGATCGCAAAGCGCGGGTTGGCGGACAGGAAGCGTTCCGGCGGCGCCTCGAGATTGGTGAAATTGCACCGCCCCCCCGCCCGAGATGCGGATCTTCTCCCCCGGCGCGGCATTGTGGTCGATGACCAGGACCGAGCGCCCCCGGCGCCCCGCCTCGACCGCGCACATCATGCCCGCGGCCCCCGCCCCCAGAATTGCCACCTCAACCCGTTTCATACGCCCCCGACTAGGGTGCTTTGCCACGCCCGACAACGCGATTTTTTCGCGATACCATCTTGCGGCCCACCGCCGCCTTGGGTAAGAACCCGCACCGTTGGGGCGTAGCCAAGTGGTAAGGCACCGGTTTTTGGTACCGCGCACCGTAGGTTCGAATCCTACCGCCCCAGCCAAATCTCGTTCTTAGCGGATTTCACCTGATCTTCGGCCGCTGCGCTCGCAGAGATAGCCGTTGTTTCCGCCTTAAGATCTTAGTGTTGGCGGATGGTGGCAACGTCCTCCCCTTCCTCCCAGGTGCAGTTCGTTAGCTCGATATTCAAGAGCCGTCGCTTCTCGCGGGCCGGCTGGCGCTCGAACAAGGCCTGAGCGTTCCGAGCCAGTTCGAGAATCCGCAAACCCTCTTCCATGTAAGACTGCTCGGCTTCTTCGTGGCGCTCGATGTCGCGTTGCAGACGGCGCTGCTCTTCGCGCCACTTGCCCGACATCTCCTCGAAAAAGTCGCCGGTGATCTTGCCGTCGAGCTTGTCGACATACATCGCGCTGATCCGCTCGCCGAGACGGGCGTGCTCAGCCTGAAGCCGGGCGATCGCCTCCTCGTGCTCGTGGCGCTCGTCGGCGTGGCTGGCGTGCAGCGCCTCGCGCACCCAGTCCAGAACCTCGTCGTCGAACCGAAGCCGGCCGAGCATGGCGGTGAACTGCTGCTCCAACACCTCCTCGCGCACATACTTCCGGCGGCACGAGGCAGATGCCCCGCCCCAAGCGGATAGGCGTCCGAAACGCCTGGGATCGGTTCGAAGTCGACTTGGCATTCGACCGTTTGTCGACCGACAATCCCGACTGCGTCGACGCAGACGCGAACGATTGGGTTTGACCGTATGAAACAACTCCGACGACCACCGAAATATTGCCAAGGCATGATAGACCGCCACGGCAAGCCACGATGGTATTTCCGCCGTCCGGGCTTCCCGCGCCGCGCCCTTCCGGGCCTGCCCTGGTCCCCGCAATTCATGGCCGAATATGCGGCTGCGATGGAAGGCGACAAGGCAGAGATCGGCAAGAAGCAGACCCTGCCGGGCAGCATCGCGGCCTTGATTGCCAGCTACTACCGAAGCGCAGAATACAGCGGCATGGCCGACTCCACCAAACGGGCCGTTCGGAACATCCTCGAACGCTTCCGCGCCGAACATGGGCACAAGCGAGTCGCGCACCTGGAAAAGCGTCACATTCAGAAGATCATGGCTGAAAAGGCGGCTACGCCCGACGCGGCGAACCGGCTTCTGCGTCTCATGCGAACGCTGATGGCCCATGCTATTGATCTGGGCTGGCGGCGGGACGATCCGACTGCGGGCGTCAAGAAACTGCGCCACCGCACCGACGGCTTCACCACTTGGGAAGAGGAACACATTGACGCCTTCCTAGCGCATCATGGCGCGGGCAGCCGGGCGCATCTGGCCTTTTCGCTCTTGCTCTACACAGGCCAGCGGCGCGGGGACGTGGTGCGCATGGGGCGGCAGCATTTGCGGGCTGGCGTTCTGTCCATCGTGCAACAGAAAACCGGGCAGGAAGTCAGCATTCCCATGCACCCGAACCTTCGCGCGGTTCTGGACTCTCTGCCGAAAGACAACCTGACCTTCATCATGTCAGAACGGGGCGGGCCGATGACTCCCGAGGGTTTCACCAACTGGTTCCGCAAGCTGGTGGAAGCGGTTGTAGATGATGACGGCAGGCGACTTCTACCGGACGGGCTTTCGCCGCATGGGCTGCGCAAGGCGACGTGCCGCAGACTCGCGGAAGCCGGATGCAGCGCGCATGAGATCATGGCTATCAGCGGGCACCAGACGCTTGCCGAAGTCACCCGCTACACCGTCGCGGCGAACCGACTCCACCTTGCGGAACGGGCGGTTGCGGCGCTGGAACGGAAAGAAACGCGAACGAAAACTGTAAAACCTACCGCATAGGTTTACAAAACCGCCTCGCAGGGCGTTGATTTGATTGGATCGAAAAGGAAGATGGTGGGCGACCCTGGAATCGAACCAGGCATGGGTCTCCCCGGCGGAGTTACAGTCCGCTGCCGCACCTTGCAGCACGTCGCCCGACGCCAGCGCGGAATAGCGAAGGGGCATCGGGGCGTCAAGGAGGAATTCCGCCCGCTCCGGGCTTGTATCCGGCTCCGCCGCGCCGCATTGTTCCGGGCCACGGCGAAAGGACCACGACCATGAAGAAGCCGACCTGGGTGATCGAGAAGGAACGCGCCCGCCGGGCGGCGGCGGCGGAAACCGTCTGGCTTTTCGGTCTGCATGCCGTGCGCGACGCGCTGGCGAACCCGGCGCGAGAGAAGCTGCGCCTTGTCCTGACCAAGAACGCCGCCGACCGGCTGGGGGCCGCGGCGCTTGCCCTGGGGCCGGCGCCTGACATCGTCGATCCGCGCAAGTTCGACAGCCATGTGCCGCTGGACCGCGACAGCGTTCATCAGGGTGCCGCCCTTGAGGTAAAGCCGCTGCACTGGGGCGCGCTGGAAGATGTCTGCACGACCGGCGCGGGCCAGCCGCTTGTCGTCCTTCTCGACCGGGTGACAGACCCGCACAACGTCGGCGCGATCCTGCGCTCGGCCGAGGTCTTCGGCGCCCGTGCCGTCATCGCCCCGCAGCGTCATTCCGCGCCGGAAACCGGGGCGCTGGCCAAGACCGCCAGCGGCGCGCTGGAGCGGCAGCCCTATCTGCGGATCGGCAACCTTGCCGACGCGATGGAGGCGCTGAAGAAGCTGGGCTTCACCCTGATCGGTCTTGACGGCGAAGCCGGCCGCGACCTGCCCGAGGCGCTCGCCGCCACCGGCACCCGGCCCGTCGGGCTGGTCCTTGGCGCCGAAGGTCCGGGCCTGCGCGAGAAGACGCGCGAGACCTGCGACATGCTCGCCCGCATCCCCTTCGCGGGCAGCTTCGGCTCGCTCAATGTTTCAAACGCGGCCGCCGTATCGCTTTATGCCGCCACCCGCCGGGGCGCCGGGGCGCCCTGAACGGCCCCGGACGCGCACGCCCGATCACGCTTGCGGGAGGGGAGTTTGCCACAGGCGGCCAAGGTGGCATCTTGGATCACGGGCGATGGCGGACGTGCCGCCCCGGACCCGCCAACAGGGAGACGACCATATGCCAGTGACACGACGACTGTTGATCGTGACCATGATCGCCCTGCCCGTCCTTGGCACCATCCTGCGGCCCGCCCTTGCCGGGGAATCCGATGTCTACGCGCCGAACGGGGTAGCGATTTCCGGCTATGACGCGGTCGCCTATTTCACCGAGAACCGCGCGGTGCCGGGCAGTGCCAGCCATGCGCTGCGCTGGCGCGGCGCGACCTGGTATTTCGTCAGCGCCGGGAACATGGAAAGCTTCGAGATGAACCCCGGCGCCTATGCCCCGCAATATGGCGGCTACTGCGCCTATTCTGTCGCCAAGGGGACGGCCGCGCCGTCTTCGCCCGAGGTCTACACGATCGAGAATGGCCGCCTTTATCTGAACGCAAGCCCCGCGATTCGCGCCGTCTGGACCGCCGACATGGCTACCTTCATCCATGAGGCGGACGCGAAATGGCCCTCGATCCTGGGCCGTTAGCCGCCGTTCACATCTGCGAGACCGCCCTTTTACACATCTCTTACATACCTACATGACACTGTGGGAGCGCGGCACCGGAACTGCCACGCTCCAATTCACTGTCCCTCGTTCCGCAACTGGCGCCCCTCCCTTGGAGCGGGCGCTTCTTTCTGGCAGGAAGACAGGCAGCATGACCGATTATTCCGACACCTTCCTGCGTGAGATCCTCGAAACCACCCGCGTCGTGGCGGTGGTCGGCATTTCTCCCAATACGGTACGGCCATCCTATTTCGTCGGCCGCTATCTGGCGCTGAAGGGGTTTTGCGTCGTGCCGGTCAATCCCGGCCATGCGGGCAGCACGATCCTGGGTCAGACGGTCTATCCGGACCTCGCCTCCATCCCGGCGGAGCTGAAGGTCGACATGGTCGACATCTTCCGCCGGTCCGAGGCTGTCCCCGCCATCGTCGAAGAGGCGATCGCCCATTTGCCGGACCTGCGTACGATCTGGATGCAGATCGGCGTGACACATGAGGGTGCGTCGGAACGGGCGCGGGCGGCGGGGCTGCGCGTGGTTCAGAACCGCTGTCCGAAGATCGAATATCAGCGGCTTTTCGGCGAATTGCGCATGGGCGGTTTTTCCACCGGCATCATCTCGTCAAAACTCTAGACCGCACCCTTCGCCAGCGATTCCAGGATCGGACAGTCCGGCCGCCCATCCCCCGCGCAGCAATGAACCAGATGGGACAGCGTGCGGCGCATCTCGGTCAGTTCGGCAATCTTGCGGTCGATGTCCTCCAGATGCCCCTCGGCGAGTTTCTTGACATCGGCGCTGGCGCGGTCGCGGTCCTCATAAAGCGCCAGCAGGCGGCGGCATTCGTCGATGGTAAAACCCAGCGAGCGCGCCCGGCCCAGAAAGGCCAGCTTGTGCAGGTCAGTCTCGGCAAAGCTGCGATAGCCGTTCGCCGACCGCCCCGGCGCGATCAGGCCCACATCCTCGTAATAGCGGATGGTCTTCGACGGCAGGCCGGACCGCGCGGCGACCTCGGATATGTTCATGTCCTTGCCCCTTCCTGGTCAAAGGAACGCCCGGCAAAGCGCAGCCTGAGCGCGTTTGTCAGCACGAAGACGCTCGACAGCGCCATCGCCCCTGCGGCGAGCATCGGCGACAGAAGCACGCCGAAGGCCGGATAGAGAAGCCCCGCCGCGACAGGGATCAGGGCAACATTATAGGCGAAGGCCCAGAAGAGGTTCTGCCGGATATTCGCCATCGTGCGGCGCGACAGGTCAAAGGCCGTGGCCACGCCCGCCGGATCGCCCGCCATCAGCACCACATCGGCCGCCTCGATGGCGACATCGGTGCCGGTGCCGATGGCGATGCCCACATCCGCCTCGGCCAGCGCCGGTGCGTCGTTGATGCCGTCGCCAACAAAGGCAACCAGATCCCCCGACGGGCCGCGCAGCGATTTCAGCGCCTCGACCTTGCCGCCCGGCAGGACACCCGCGACGACCGTGTCGATCCCGGCCTCGGCGGCGATGGCCCTGGCGGTGGTCTCGGTATCGCCGGTGATCAGCGCGGTGCGCAGCCCCATCGCATGCAGCGCGGCGATGGCCCTGCGGCTGGCCGGTTTGATCGGATCGGCGGCGGCGAGTATGGCGGCGGGGCGGCCGTCGATGGCGACATAGATCGGCGTCTTGTCGGCACCCGACAGCTCCTGCCGCGCGCGCAAGCCGGAAGCGTCGATCCCCTCGCGCAGCAACAACCGCTCGGCCCCGATGACGACGCGGCGGCCCTCCACCTCGGCGATCACACCATGGCCCGCCACCGCGTCGGTCCGCGTGGCCGATGGCACCGTCAGGCCCCGCGCCCCGGCCGCCGCAAGGATGGCGCGCGACAAGGGATGTTCCGACGCGGCCTCCGCCCCGGCGGCAAGGCGCAGCACCTCGCCCTCGTCAAACCCCGCCTCGACCGACAGCCCGGCCAGTTCGGGGCGCCCCTCGGTCAGTGTGCCGGTCTTGTCGAAGGCCACGACGCCGATGCCCTGAAGCGCCTGAAGCGCGTCGCCCTTGCGGAAAAGAACCCCCAGTTCCGCCGCGCGCCCCGTGCCGACCATGATCGAGGTCGGCGTGGCAAGGCCCATGGCGCAGGGGCAGGCGATGATAAGGACCGACACCCCGGCGACAAGCGCATGGGTCAGGACCGGGGACGGTCCGAAGGCCAGCCAGATCAGGACCGTCAGCGCCGCCGCCGCCATGACGGCGGGGACGAACCACATGGTGATCCTGTCCACCAGCGTCTGGATCGGCAGCTTCGCGCCCTGCGCCTGTTCGACCATGCGGATAATCTGCGCCAGCGCCGTCTCTGCCCCGACCTTGTCGGCGCGGAAGGTGATGGCCCCCTGCCCGTTCACGGTGCCGCCGGTGACACCCGCGCCTTGGGTCTTGTGAACCGGCATCGGCTCGCCGGTGATCATGCTTTCGTCGATCCAGCTTTCGCCCTGCACGACGGTGCCATCCGCGGCGATACGTTCGCCGGGCCGCACGACGATCCTGTCACCGGCCCGCAATTCGGCCAGCGGGACGTCCACGGTTTCCCCGTCCTTCTCCACCCGCGCCGTGCGCGGCTGCAAGCCGATCAGGCGGCGGATCGCGGCGCCGGTCCGGCCCTTGGCGCGCGCCTCCATCATGCGGCCGAAAAGGATCAGCACGACAATCACCGCCGCCGCCTCGAAATAGACGGCGCGAGAGGCGGCGGGGATCAGCCCCGGCAGGAAGGTGACAAGGGTAGAAAAGAGATAGGCCGCCGAGGTGCCCAGCGCGACAAGGCTGTTCATGTCCGGCGCGCCGCGCAGCAGCGCAGGGTAGCCTTTCAGGAAAAAGCGCCGCCCCGGCCCGGCGAGGACCAGCGTCGTCAGGACGAACTGCCCGATCCAGATCGTCCGGGTCCCGATGGCCATCGTCAGCCAGTGATGGAAAGCCGGGAAAAGATGCCCGCCCATCTCGGTCACGAAGACCGGCGCGGTCAGCACGGCGGCAAGGATTGTCGCGCGCTTCAGCTCGCGGAACTCTGCATCCTTGCGCGCGCCCGCGTCAGGGCTGGCGAAGGCGCTTTCAGGAAGGTGCGACGGGTAGCCCGCTGCCTCGGTCGCCCGGATCAGGTCCTGCGGCGTCACCGCGCCTTCGGCAAAGCGGACGCGGGCGGATTCGGTCGCCAGATTGACCTCGGCCCCGATGACGCTGGGAATCGCCTTAAGCGCCTTTTCCACCCTTCCGACACAGGAGGCGCAGGTCATGTCCTCGATCCGCAGCGTCACATCGGCGATGCGCGCGGGATACCCGGCGCGGTCCAGCGTGGCGAGAATATCGCTGGCCGAGGCCCCACCATGTCTGACCTGCGCGGTTTCCGAGGCGAGGTTCACCGAAACCTCATCGACACCGGGAACCCCCTTCAACGCGCGCTCCACCCGCCCCACGCAAGAGGCGCAGGTCATCCCCTCGATGCCAAGCGTCAGGTTCTGTGTATCGGCCATGGCGAAACCTCCTGTTCCAGGGTTCGCGCCTCAGATAATGTTTCCAGTGACTGGAAGGTCAAGGCCCCTCAGAAATTTTTCGAAGGGCCAGGATCGGCCCTTGACCTTCCAGCAGGGGAAACCCCCAGATCGGCAGGGCAAAGGAGACGACACATGACCAAATTCTCAGTTCCCGACATGAGCTGCGGCCACTGCCGCAAGGCGATAGAACAGGCCGTGGCCGAGGCCGACAGCACCGCAACGGTGTCCTGCGATCTTGACGCGAAAGAGGTCACGATCGACAGCAAGCTGGCCCCCGGCGATCTTGCCGCCGTTCTGGACGCGGCGGGCTATCCGGCGACCGTCGCCGCCTGATCAGACGACGCGGTCGGGCGGATTTTTCCCGGCGAAGAAGGCATCGAGGTTGTCGACCACCCGATGGCCCATCGCCGCCCGCGTCTCATGCGTGGCAGAGCCGAGATGGGGCAGGAGGACGACGTTCTCCATCCCCATCAGCGCGGGCGTGACCCGTGGCTCTGCCTCATAGACATCCAGACCCGCCGCCGCGATCTGGCCGGCGGCCAGCGCCTCGGCCAGCGCGCCCTCATCCACCACCTCGCCCCGCGCGGTGTTGACGAGGATCGCGTCAGGCTTCATCCGGCCCAGCGCCGCCGCGCCGATCAGGTGCCGGTTCGCCGCCCCGCCGGGGCAGTGCAGCGACAGGACATCGACCTTCGGCAAGAGATCGTCCAGCGTGCCCACCTGCTCCGCGCCGCAAGCCGCCAGCACCTCGGGCGCGACGGCGGAACGGTTCTGCACCAGAACCCGCATCCCGAAGCCGTGATGCGCGCGACGGGCCAGCGCCTGCCCGATCCGCCCGAAGCCCACGATCCCCAGAACCGCGCCGGACACCTTGCGCCCGACAAGCTGCGTCGGCCGCCAGCCCGTCCATTGGCCCGACCGGACCAGCCTTTCCCCCTCGCCCGCGCGGCGCGCGGCCATCAGGATCAGCGTCATGGCTATGTCGGCGGTGCAGTCGGACAGCACGTCAGGCGTGTTCGTGACCACCACCCCGGCGGCCCTCGCGGCATCGGTCGCGATATGGGAAAAGCCCACGCCGTAATTGCCCAGGATGCGCAGCCGGGGGGCGCCGGCAAAGACCTCTGCCCCGATGCGGTCGGTGACGGTCGGCAGGATGGCATCATAGTCCGCCGCCGCCGCCACCAGTTCCGCCGGGGTCAGGGCGGTGTCGGAGGTGTTGAGCGTGACGTCATACCCCGCCGCCAGCCGCGCCTCGACCTCGGCAGGCCAGGCGCGCGTGACCAGAACCTTTGCCCGTGCCATGACCGTCCCTTTCGTCGTTCAGTCGCTGCCCAGAACCACTTCCTCACGCGCGATGGACCAGTCGATCAGCCGCCGCCAAAGCGCCTCTGCCAGATCGGGGTCCACGCCGCGCGCCACGGCACTTGCACGGACCTTCGCCACGACCTCTTCCACCCGGTCGTCGATCCGCGCCGGAAGACCAAGGCCGGGCTTCAGCTCTGCCGCGCGGTCGATATAGGTGATGCGCTCGGCGATCAGTTCGACAAGGCCCGCGTCGATGCGGTCGATCTCGGCCCGAAGCTCGGCCATGGTGCTGCACTCGGATGCCTTCATCGTCCCGTCCCGCCGTTGCCTTGCCCAGCGGTCATAGCCCCATGCGCCCGCTGCCGCAATGCGGCGCCGGGCCGTCAGACCCCGACATAGGCGGCGAATTGCGGCGACTGTTCGGTCAGGCCCGCCGTTTCCACCGTCTCGGCCACCTGCCCGCCGGAGATGAAGGCGATCCGGTCGGCGACCGACAGGGCGGCATCCACGCGCTGCTCGACAAGGATCGTGGCAACGCCGGTTTCCTTCAACGCCACCACCGTGTCGCGGATAAGCGCAATCATCGACGGTTGAAGCCCCTCGGTCGGCTCATCGAGAAGCAGCACCTTCGGTTCAAGGCAAAGCGCGCGGGCGATGGCGAGCATCTGCTGTTCGCCCCCCGACAGCGTGCGGGAGATCTGGCCCAATCGTTCGCGCAGGCGCGGGAAGATCGTCAGCACCTTCTCGCGCACGCGGGCATCGCGGCCCCGCGTCATCAAGCCGATCTCGATATTCTCCGCCACCGTCAGGTCTCCGAAAAGCCGCCGCCCTTGCGGGACATAGCCGATCCCCTCTTTCGGGACGTCATGGGCGGCAAGGTCCTGCACCGCGACGCCGTCAAGAAGGATCGCCCCCGCGCTGACCGGCACCTGCCCCATGATCGCGCGCAAGGCCGTGGTCTTGCCGACACCGTTGCGCCCCATCAGGCACAGCACCTCCCCCGGCTCCACGGCAAAGCTCAACCCGCGCAGGACCTGCACCGCGCCATAACCCGCCTCGATCCCCTCAAGCCGCAGCATTCATGCCCCCAGATAGGCCGCCTGAACGGCAGGATTGGCGCGGATTTCCGCAGGGGTGCCGGTCGCCAGCACCTCACCGAAGTTCAGGACGGTGATGCGCTGGGCCAGTTCCATGACTACGTCCATGTTATGTTCGATCAACAGCACCGTCGCCGCAGGCACCACCGATTGCACGATCCCGTTGAAGACCTCGATCTCGCCCTGCGACAGGCCCTGCGTCGGCTCATCAAGGATCAGAAGGCGCGGTTTCAGCGCAAGGCCCATCGCGACCTCAAGCAGCCTCTGGTGGCCATAGCTGAGCGTCCCGGCGATCTGGCCGGCGCGGTCGGTCAGGCCGACGCGGTCCAGCGCCTCCATTGCCGCGGGTTTCAGCGGATGGCTGCCATGGCTTTGCGCGGCCAGCGCGACGTTGTCATAGACGCTCAGCGCGGCATAGATCTGGGTGATCTGGAAGGTATAGGCGATGCCGCGCCGGACGCGGGCATGGGCGGGCAGCCGGGTGATGTCGCGCCCCTCGAAAAGGATGCGCCCCGCCCCGGCCTCGATCCGGCCCGACAGGAGGCTGACAAAGGTCGTCTTGCCCGCCCCGTTCGGCCCGATCAGCGCGTGAATCTCCCCCGCCGTCAGATCGAAATCGACCCGGTCCACGGCCTTCAGCCCGCCGAAATGCCGTGTCAGCCCGCGCGCCTCGAGGATCACGGCAGCCATCGTAGCCCCCGTTCCCTGAGCGTTCCGAGGATCCCCTTCGGCGCGAACAGCACCAGCACCACCAGCACCGCGCCGACAATGTACTGATAGGCCGAGGTGGCCGAGCTTGCATAGTCGATGAGGTAGAACATCAGGAGTGCGCCCAGAAGCGGCCCCAGCACCGTCCCCGCGCCGCCCAGAAGGACGTAGAGCAGCGGCAGGATCGAATACTGGACCGAGGCGAGGCTGGCGCCGACATAGCCGAACAGCACCGCATAGGCCGCCCCCGCCGCGCCCGCATAGACACCCGACACGACAAGCGCGGTCAGTTTCACGGTATAGGGATTGTAGCCCAGCATCCGGCTGCGCGCCTCATTCTCGCGCATGGCGATCATCACCCGACCAAAGGGCGACCGGACAAGCGCGAGGTTGACCAGCAGGGCGACGGCGAACAGTGCGAAGGCCAGCAGGTAGCGCGGCGTGTCGCCCGACAGATCGACGCCGCCCAGCATCCGTGCGGCGCGGTCCAGCACGATCCCCTCATCGCCGCGCGTGTAGCGGACGAAGTAAAGGACTGTCAGGTACCCCGCCTGCGCGAACATCAGCGTCACGATCATGAAGGCGACACCGGCGGTGCGCAGCGCCAGAAGCCCGACCGCCGCCGCGATCAGCCCGCCCGCGACCGGCCCCGCCACCAGCGCCCCGGCCGAGCCAAGGCCAAACTGGCTGATCCCCATACCGGCCGCGTAAAGCCCGGCCGCGAAGAACAGCGCATGGCCAAGGCTCAGAAGGCCCGTATAGCCGAAGGCGATGTTGTAGCCCGTCGCATAGACCGCCAGCACCATGATCTTGGCGACATTGGTGACGTGATAGGCCGACAGCAGCGGCAGCGCCGCCAGAAGCGCCGCAAGGACGGCCAGATGCAGGAAAGGCGCCTTCATCTCCCTCATGCGTGGCGCTTTCCGAAAAGGCCCTGCGGCCGGAAGACAAGGACCAGCGCCACCACCAGCGTGGCCAGGATCTTGGCCAGCGTCGGGGTGAAATAGGCGCCGTAATCGGGCAGGACGACGGGCAGGAAGATCGGGATCACCTGATCCACCATGCCGATCAGCAAGGCCGCGACCACCGTCCCCCGCAGGCTGCCCAACCCCCCGATGATGACGACCGAGAAGGACAGCAGAAGCGGGTCCGCCCCCATCAGGTAATGCGCCTGCTGGATCGGCACGATCAGCACGGCGGCGATGGCGGCCAGCCCCGCGCCCATGGCGAAGACCATCGCATAGACGCGGTCGACATTGATCCCGAAGGCGCGCGCCGTGTTGCGGTCGATCTGCGTCGCCCGCATGACCAGCCCGATCCGCGTATGGGTCAGGATCAGCCAGAGGCCGAGAAGGATCACCACCGCCGCCGCGATCACGGCCAGCTTGTAGCCGGAATAGCCAAAGCCGATCAGTTGCAGGCGCAGATCGAAGGGCGCAAGCACCGGCTGGGCGTTCGGGCCAAAGAGGCTCAGCGCGCCCTGCTGAAGGATGTAGAGCAGCCCGATGGTGGCGACGATGGTCGCCTCGGGTTCGTAATTCAGCCGTTTCAGGACCAGCGTATCGGCCAGGGCCGCGATGCCGCCCACGACCAGCGGCGCCACGCCCAGCGCCAGCACGAAGGCGATCGCGGGCGGCCCGCCGACCCAATGCGACACGAACCAGGCGATCACCGCGCCCAGCATGAAGAATTCGCCATGCGCGACGTTGACGACGCGCATGATCCCGAAGACAAGCGACAGCCCGCTTGCCGTCAGCGCCAGGACCGAGGCGCTGACCAGCCCTTCCAGAAGGGCGAGAAGGAAGATGGACCCGAGGCTCACGCAGAAACCGGGCGGGACCGGCGGCCCCGCCCTACTCCTTCAGTCATGTCAGAAGCTTTGGGTCGTGTAATCGACCTCATCGGGGTAATACCCGTCTTCGAGAGAGGTCCGGTGAACGCGGATCAGCTTGCCGCCCTCCACCTTCGAGATGTTCTGATGCCCGAAGGCCTGGTGCGTCTTTCCGTTGAAGGTCAGATCGCCCTGCGGATGGTCGTTGCCCTCGGCAAAGCTTGTCATCGCCTCAAGCGCCTCGACGAATTTCTGCCTGTCGGCCGGGCCCTGATATCCCGCCGCCTCCATCGCGTCCTTGATGGTGAAAAGCGTCTCCCATGCCGAAAACATGTGCGCGTAGGTCGATACCTCATTCGCGTCGCTGACGGAGGCGCCGGTATCGTCGACGCCCACGGCGGCGCGGTAGAAGGTTTCCGCCTCGCTGGCATCGGCCTGCTTGTTGCGGTTGTGGCCTTCCCAGAAATGCGCCCCTTCAAGGAATTCCAGACCGGGCGAGTTGATCGCGACCGCCTCAAGGCTGTCGATGAAGCCGAAGATCTGCGGCCGGGCGCCGGTGCCGTAGAACTCGCCCAACTCCTTCACGAAGGTCAGGACGGCGGGGCCGACCATGACGTGATAGAGCACCTCGGTTTCGGCCGGGATCTGCGGGAAATAGCGGGTGAAGGACGTCTCGGTCGGCGGGATGGCAATCTGGCGGATCACCTCGCCGCCCTGCGCCTGCACGGCGGCGGTGAAGAAATCGCGGTGGTCGTGGCCGAAGGCATAGTCGGGGAAGACCATCGTGACCTTCTTGCCAAGGTTCTGCGTGACCCAGGGCGCCATCGACTGCACCTGGCTTTTCACATCGGTGATGCCCGGCTGAAGCGTCCAGCGGTTCAGCATGCCCGAGGCGACATGGTGGCCCTCGGAGCAGACGAGATTGGGCACCTTCAGTTCCGCCGCGCGCGGCGCGGTGCCGACGACGACATGGGAGAACAGCGCGCCATAGACCAGGTCGCAATTGGCCTGGGTCACAAGCTTGCCGAAAACCTCGGCCCCGCGCGCGGGATCGGTGCCGTCATCCTCGAACACGATCTCAACCGGGCGGCCGCCGATGCCGCCCTGATCGTTCAGCACCTTCAGCGCGGCGGTCGCCGTGCGTTCGTACCATCGCCCATAGGCCGCGCCGATGCCCGTCCGGTGCAACTGAAACCCGAGCTTGATCGGCGCCGAGGACTGCGCCTGAACAAAGCGCGGCGTCAGCCCGGTCGCCAGAAGCGCACCCCCTGCCGCCATACCGGACAGGACAGAACGGCGAGTCGGCATAGTCATCTTGTTAGACATCAAACATCTCCGCTGTTGATAACGCACGGTTTTCCGCACAGTTCGAGTTTTATTATTACGTTACGGAACAACGGTTCGCCCCGCAATGCAAGCACTTCTCACCCCGCCGTGGGGGAGGAGAGCATCCAGAGGCCAAAGACGGTGTAGCCGATCATCAGGACGGTCATGGGCAGATGGGTGGCGAAACGGTCCCCGCCCGCGAAGCGCTGCGCGATCTTCAGGCCAAGCACGACGGCCAGAAGATGCGCCGCAAGGATGATCGCGAATTGCGCGATCCAGATCCCCAGCGTCCCGCCGCGCGTCGCAAGGAAGCCGAAGGAGACCCAGTGGTCCGGCAGGCCGAAGAGGTTCCAGCCGCGCCCGAACGGATCGTTCAGCGCGGCGATCACATATTGCCCATTGGTCAGCAGCGCGATCAGGTAATGGGCGACGTGATAGCCCGCCGCGATGGGCAGGATCGCCAGCATCATCGGCCCGGCCATGTCGGAAAACCGCGTCCCCTTCGGCACCCCCAGACGGATCGCGGCAAGGATCGTCGCGGCGCTGAGCAGCCAGAAGCCGGGCAGCGCCAGCGAATTCACCATCCAGACCGCCGAGCGGCCGGGATAGTCCAGAGGATTGATCCCGATCTGGACCAGCCACCAGAACGTCTCATGCAGCCCGTCGAAACTGACCGAGGCCAGGACCAGCGTCAGGAAGGCGATGGCGGTGGCGCCCAGCGGCTCCATCCGCAAGACCTGGGCCCCCGGCAGGCCCGCCCTCACCCGCACCCGGCCGGGCGCGTACTCGGCCCAGAAGGGCGCGATACGGGCGACGAAGGCGAAGTAGAGCGTCGCGAATTCGCCCGTCTCCAGCCAGTCCTCCCCCTCTGCCACCGCCAGCGCGAGGATGATGAGGTAATACACCGCCGCCGCGCGGGCGAGGACGAAGGGATCGGCGGGGGCAAGCGACACGATCTCGAACCACGCGAAGGCAAGGTAGCCCAGCACCGCCGGGGCATGGCCAAGGCGCGACAGGCCGATGCTGCCCTGCCAGCCGGTCGCGCGCCGGATCGCCCGAACCGGGCCGCTCCACGGCGCGACATCGCGCCAGAGGTTGCCGAAGATCACGCAAGCGAGCGTCAGCCCGACCCAAAGCACCGTCCAGACCGTCAGCGGCAGAAGATTTTCCAGCGGATCGCGCGTCCCCCGGATACCGACGGCGATCAGCGCCCAGAAGGACGCCGCGCCGATCCAGCTTGTCACGCCGCACGGTACCAGCGCGGGCCGGTCGAACAGTACCCGGCTGCCAAACGCGGGCAGCCGCCCCCCGGCCAGCCCCACCAGCGCCGTCAGCGCCACCGCGACGCCCGCGCCAAGGATGTACCACCCCGTCGGCAGCGTCAGGATCACCATGCGTTCGGAGGCATGGGCAAGCGCCGCGCCGGGCAGCAGGACCAGCAGCGCGGCCAGACGGCGCATCAGCGCAGACCGTCCTCGCCCGTGATATCGGCCACCTCAAGCCCGCCCATGCGCGAATGCACGCGCGGCCCCTTTGCCATGACAAGGGCAAAGACGATCTCATCCGCTTTCGGCCCGTCCGGGACAGAGACCGTCATCGCGTCGAAATGGCTGCGGACGTAGGACGCGCCGAAATGCGTCAGCGGCAGGTCGATGAAGGCGCCCATCGGCCCGACCTTCTTGGTCGAGGGCACGATGGCCTTGGGGTTGCCAAGGATCTCGCGCATTCCGTAGCCGCCCGGCGCGTGCCAAAGCGCGCCATGCTCAAGCTCCCCCGCCTCGCCGACGATGGCGCCCTTGCCATAGGCGTCGATCCCCTCCGCCCCGCCCAGCGCGGCGATCAGCTTTTCCGCCATCGCCTTGCCCAGCGGCTTCAGATCCTCCATCGCGGGTTGAAGGTCGGCCTCATAGCGCCCGGCGAAGGGGTTGGAGACGACCGCCAGAACCGCGCCGCGCTGGCGCGGGCGGGCGGCATCCGGCCCGCCGTCATGGTGGATCTCGTCAAGGATGACCGTCATCTTGCGAAGGCGGAACCTGGCCATATGTCTGCTCTCCCTGTACTGGACGCGGGCACCATGCCGTAACAGGACGGGGCGGGCAATTCCGTTTCGAAACCGCCCCACCCCGGAGCTATTCCGCCGGACCGTAAGTCAGTTCGACCGGCGACAGCCCTGCCACCTCGCCCACGAGCCGGTCACCGGGCTGGACCGCGCCCACGCCGGCGGGGGTGCCGGTATAGATAAGATCGCCCGGCACAAGGTGATAAAGCGTCGAAAGATGCGCGATGATCTCCGGCACCGACCAGACCATGTCCGACAGCTGCGACGCCTGCCGCACCTCACCGTTCAGGCGCAGGGTGATGGCCTGCGGCCCCGGCGTTCCAAACTCGGCCGCGCGGGTGATCGGGCCGATCACGGCGGCATTCTCGAAATCCTTGCCGGTATCCCAGGGGCGGCGCTTGTCCTTCGCCACCGCCTGAAGATCGCGCCGCGTCATGTCGAGACCGGCGGCATAGCCGTAGACCGCCGCCATCGCCTCCTCGACCGAGACCCGGAAGGCGGGCGCACCGAGGGCCACGACAAACTCCATCTCATGATGGCAATCGGCGGTGCCAGGCGGGAAAGGCACCGTCGCGCCGGACAGGACCACATGCGCGGGCGCCTTGGTGAAGTAGAACGGCGCCTCGCGGTCCACCTCCGAGCCCATCTCCCTGGCGTGGTCTGCATAGTTGCGCCCGACACAGAAGATGCGGTTGACGGGAAAGGATGCCTCTTCCCCGTTCACGGGGACAAGGGCGGGCGCGGGAAGCGGAAAGAGGGTGCGGGTCATTCGCCGTATGGGATCCAGATGTTTTTCACTTGCGTGGCGCGGGTCAGGAAGCCCCGCCCCTGCCCATCTGGCCCGTGCCAGTCGCGATTGGCAAGGGTCCATGTGACCTTGAGGTTGCCGGCGCTTTCCGCCTGCACCATCCGCGCGCCCTCATCCCCGCCGCAATACCACATCGCGGCGACATCATCGTGCTGCGCCAGCGTCTTCGCCAGATCGTCGCGCGGTCCGGTGACGATATTGACCACGCCGCCGGGGAGGTCGGAGGTATCGAAGACCTGATAAAGGTCTGTCGCGGCCAGCGGCATCGACTGCGACGGAAGGGCCACCACCCGATTGCCCATCGCGATCGCGGGCAGGACGAGGCTGAGAAAGCCCAGCAGCGGCGCGTCGTT
Organism: Albidovulum sp.; assembly: GCA_036758045.1. Taxonomy (GTDB): domain Bacteria; phylum Pseudomonadota; class Alphaproteobacteria; order Rhodobacterales; family Rhodobacteraceae; genus Albidovulum. The sequence goes on along the minus strand of DAIOXI010000002.1, from coordinate 11,917 downwards.
CGGGCAGGCGATACCCATGACGCCAAAGGCCTCGGGCATGGCGAGCGTGACATGGGCGGATTTCGTGGAATGCACGGCGCCGTCGAACTTGTCGGCCTGCGCGGCGTAGTAAAAGGCGCGGCGGATGGCGCCCGCGACCTCATCGGCCGCTTTGGCCACCCCGGCCGCTTTCAGCCGCGCCGAGAACTCCGCCTCGCGCGCGGACAGGTTCTCGGCCAGATAGTAAAGCACCTGCGCCCGGTTGTGGCCCGTGGCCGTGCCCCAGCCAGAGTCCTTGTGCGCCGCCTCAACGGCATTGCGGATGTCCTTGCGGTTGCCCAGAGCGGCCAGCCCGATCTCGCGTCCCTTCGCCATCACGGCGTAGGAATAGCCGCTGTCGGGGCGTTTCTGCGCGCCGCCGATATACAGCTTCGCGGTGCGGTCGATGGGGGCCGCGCCCTTGGACGGCGCGGCGGGGACCGGCGCGGCGTCAAGCGCGCCTGCCGCGACCTCGGCCCGCGCCCTGGGGGTGGGGTCGGCCAGATACTCCCGCATCCCCTCGCGCCCGCCCTCGCGGCCGAAACCGCTTTCGCGGTAGCCACCGAAACCCGCCCCGGCGTCGAAGACATTGGTGGAGTTGACCCAGACCACCCCCGCCTTCACCTGCGCCGCCACGTCGAGCGCAAGGTTTATGTTCTCCGACCAGATCGAGGCGGCAAGGCCGTAGCGGGTGTTATTGGCCAGCGCCACCGCCTCATCCGGGGTGCGGAAGGTGGTCAGCGTGGCGACGGGGCCGAAAATCTCGACCTCGGACACGATATTGGCGGGGGCCACGTCGGTGAAGAAACCGGGTGCGAAATAGCACCCCTTGACCGGCAGTTGCGCCGCCGCCTGATGCAGCCTTGCGCCCTGCGCCTCGCCTTGCGCGACCAGATCGCGGATGCGGGTCAGTTGCACCGGATCGACGATGGCACCGACATCGGTGGACTTGTCCAGGGGGTCGCCGACGCGCAGCTTGCCCAGCCGCGCCTTCAGCCGGTTCTGGAAGGTCGGGGCGTCACTTTCCTGCACCAGAATCCGCGACCCCGCGCAGCAGACCTGCCCCTGATTGAACCAGATCGCGTCCACCACGCCTTCGACCGCCGCGTCCAGATCGGCATCGGCGAAGACGACGAAGGGCGACTTGCCGCCCAGTTCCAGCGTCAGCGCCTTGCCCGTCCCCGCCGTCGCCTTGCGGATCGCGCGGCCGACCTCGGTCGATCCGGTGAAGGCGATCTTGTCCACCTCCGCCGCGACCAGCGCCGCGCCGGTTTCACCATCCCCGGTGACGATGTTGACGACACCTTTGGGTAACCCGATCTCAGCGCAGATCTCGGCAAAGGCGAGCGCGGTCAGCGGCGTGTATTCGGCGGGCTTCAGCACCACGGTATTGCCCGCCGCCAGCGCGGGCGCGATCTTCCATGCCAGCATCAGAAGGGGAAAGTTCCACGGGATGATCTGGCCGCAAACGCCGACCGGGGACGCGCCGGGAAACTCCTCGGCCAGGATCTCGGCCCAGCCGGCGTGGTGATAGAAATGCCGCGCCACCAGCGGCACGTCGATGTCGCGGCTTTCGCGGATCGGCTTGCCGTTGTCGAGCGTTTCAAGCACCGCAAGGAAGCGTTCACGTTTCTGGATGTGGCGGGCAAGCGCGTAAAGCCACTTCGCCCGTTCATGGCCCGAAAGCCTGCCCCAGCCGGGCTGTGCCGCGCGGGCGGCCTTCACCGCCCCGGCCACGTCCCCGGCACTTCCCGCCGCCACCTTGGCCAGCACCTCGCCCGTGGCGGGGTTCGCCGTGGCAAAGGTCTTGCCGGGTTTCGTGAAGGCCCCGTCGATGAAATGGCCAAAGGTTCCGCGCGCCTTCAGCCAGGCCCGCACCTCACCCGACGCTTCAGGGGCCGGGCCGTACTCCATCGTCTCCAATATCTCTGTCACGCTGGGCATCCGGGTTCACTTTCCATCAATCTGTTCCGTCCCGGCGGCCCCGAAGGGCCACCGGACGATCACGCCAGCGCATGGCGCGAAGACGCGGCATAGCGCCCGGTCACATGGTGATCGAGCTGCCGTTCGATATCGCCAAGCATGGACGAGGCACCAAGCCGGAAAAGCGCGGGCGAAAGCCAGGGATTGCCCAGCTCCTCCTTCATCAGGATCTGCCAGGCGATGGCGTCCTTCGCCGTCTTCATCCCGCCCGCCGGCTTGAAGCCGATCCGGTAGCCGGTTTCCTGGCTGTAATCCCGCAGCGCGCGGACCATCACAAGGCTGACCGGCAGCGTGGCGTTGACGCCTTCCTTGCCGGTCGATGTCTTGATGAAATCCGCCCCCGCCTGCATTGCCACCATGCTGGCCTTGTAGACGTTGCGCAACGTCTTCAGGTCGCCGGTGGCGAGAATCGCCTTCATATGCGCGGCGCCGCACGCTTCGCGCATCGCGGCGATTTCCTCGTAGAGCGCCGACCAGTTCCCGTCGAGGACATGAGCGCGGGTGATGACGATGTCGATCTCATCCGCGCCCTGATCGACCGCGTAGCGGATTTCTGCCAGCCGCAGGTCAAGGGGCATCAGCCCCGCCGGAAAACCGGTCGCCACCGAGGCGACGGGAACTCCGCTGCCCGCCAATGCCCGCGCGGCTGCCCGGACCATCGTCGGATAGACGCAGACCGCCCCCGTCGTCAGCCGGTCAAGCCCAAGCCCTTCCATGATATGATCGGCAAGCGGGCGTTGCGCCTTGGCACACAGCCGCCGCACACGGTCCTCGGTATCGTCCCCGGCCAGCGTCGTCAGGTCCATGCAGCGGATCGCGTTAACAAGCCAGGCGGCCTGCCATTCCTTCTTCACGCTGCGCCGCGTGGTCAGCGTGGCCGCGCGCCGCTCCGCCGCGGGCGTGTTCACGGCGATCGTCTCGAACCAGTCGAGTTGCAGCGGAATGCCCGCATTGCGCAGACCATTCGTGCCGTGGGCTGTTGCATCGGCGTTCATCGTGCTTCCTGCCGCTGGGACCACCGGGATCATAACGCGGATACCTAGCCTTTGTCCCCCATCTCCGCAACGCAATCCTTGACCATCCGGTCAAGGATTGACGCGACGTTCTACACCCGCGGCTTGCCGCGCCAGGTGCCAAGCCAGGCCTTGAACCTGCCCCAGACGCCCCGCGCCTCGGTCGCCGCCGCACCGGCGCGATCCTCGACCGAATCCCAGGCCTCGCCCATATCCTCAAGCACCGGGTCGATGGAGCGTTCGCGGAACTGCAACCACATGCGCCGCAGCATCAGAAGGATCACGGCGAGGAAGACGAAGAAGAAGATGTTGAACCACGGGATGATGGTCACATCCGGCCCCGCCACCGGCTTGATCGAAATCGCATTGGGGAATGAGGAAAAGTAGATGTTCCGCCAGCCATAATGCGTCACCACCGCCCATTTCGGATTGTCGGAGGTCGAAATCATGTCCTGCGCACGGGCCAGAAGGTTCGCCGTGTCGAACTTGAAATAAGGCGGCCAGTTCCAGCCGGTATCCTCGTTGCGGTAAACGACTTCCTTGCCGTTCGCCTTCACCGCCTGAATGAACTGCACATCGCGGTTGATGAGGCCCGTGGACTGATCGTCCGGCGTGGCCCAGAAGATCCGCGTCCAGTCGCTCAGGTCCTGGCGTTCCTGATAGGTACCGACGATGCGCACCACGTCATGCTGCGGCAGCGTATAGTGGAAGAACCCGATCACGATCAGCGCGATCACCGTCAGGAAGGTCCATTTCACATATCTCATGATCGCCTCAGTGTTGGTTCATCAGGAATGCCAGCACGAAAACCGCCAGCGTCGGAATGACATAGACAAGCCAGATCAGCTTCAGGGCCAGGCTCTTGCCGTATCGCGCCATCCCGGCCTCGATATAGGCGTCGCGGGCGTCGGGATCACCCCCGTCGGGATGATCGGCGGCCCAGTCCTTCTCAAGCTCCTCGCGCCGGGTGGAGCGGAAGTAGATCCGCAAGAGCCAATAGGCCACGGTCATGCCGATCAGCCCGAAGACGAACATTCTGAGGAAGCCGATCATCTGCGCTCCTTCCGTACCGCGCCCCAGGGGCCGACGATGTCGAGCATATCGCGCAGCGGCCCCGGCGCCACATTCGCCCCGCTCATATCCGGTTCCGGCCCGAAAAGCGCGCGCCGCGCCCCCACCTTGTCGATCTGATATTCGCGTTCAAGGTAATCCGCCACGAATTGCTTCTTCTCCTCCGCCCATCCCGCATAGGTGCGGTAGAAAAGCTCCTTGTGGCAGATGAAAAGCTGGCGCACGTCCAAGGGCGACAGTTCCGCCAGAAGCATGTTCACAAGGTCGCGGTCGGCATGGGGCCGGGCGCGCAGCGTGTAGAAATAGGCCGGATGGGTCGAGGTGATGCGCGGCCAGGCGCCGCCCGTCTCGACCCACCGCAAAAGTGCCGCCAGCCCCTGAAACTCCTCCGGCAGGCGGTGGCCCAGCACGGCGGCGGCCGAGCGCAGGTCCCGCCGCCCGCCATGCCCGATGTCAAGGCCCAGGGCCGCTGCCGCATCGACGACGATGAAATCCATCTTCTGCCGCAGGATCGCCGCCGCATCCGCCCCCCGTGCGGTCACGATCGGTTCCACCAGATCGTTGATCTCAAGGAACTTGGCGATCTGGTTCCGGTCGCTCAGGTCGAAGACATACTTGATCGGCAACTGCCCCAGCGAGGCCTTCGGCAGGGTGGAAATCGCGGCCGGATGGGCCACGTCGCGGAACACATAGATGCCGCCGAAATGCGAGGTCCAGAAATTCCCCTGCTCAAAGACCGTCGCTTTCAGCGTGACCGGGTTGCGCGTCACATCGCCGGTCTTCTGCGCCAGCCCTATCATCTCGGCGATCAGCACATCGTCCCACCAGGCGTCCTCTTTGGTGCGGAAGGTCTCGATCAGCCGCCCGAGCTTTTCGGCCTCCGCCAGATGATTGCCGGTCGTGTCGGCCACGACGGTGACGCGGCGGATGTCGAAAAGCTTCGCCGGGGAGGTCAGTTCGAAAACGGTATTCTCCAGCTCCCCCGCCACGGCGTCGCGGGCGGTCAGGCCGAACAACTGCGCCTCATTCTCCTCGATAAACCGCGTCAGGATACCGCGCGAGGTGGAGAATTTCGCATTCAGAAGCGGGGCGTTCTTCTGATCCGTCGTCAGCAGGATGAACTGCCGGTTGCAGCCGTTCTTGTTGAGGTAGAGGTGATCGCCCAGCTCATCCCCCACCTCGGGGGAATAGCCCGAAATGTCGATATGGAAATCGGCAAGCGCGGTTTCCTTGCCGGTCAGCGCCTTCAGCGCGCGGTTATAGCGTTCGACCAGCGCCGGGCTTTCCACCGGGACCAGGTTGCCGAACATCAGGCCCTTGATGATGAGGCGTTTCATCGGGATGCCCCTCCAACGCCGGTGAACAGCGTAAAGGGCAGCGCCCGACCCGCGGGGTGGGCGAGAAGCGCCCGCCCCGGGGGGGCGGGTCGGGCGCTGCCCGGCGTTGCCGCCGGGCGAAACGACCTGCTCTCGATCTTCATGTCTTTCGGCCCCATCGCCGCAAACGCGCATCATGACTGTTTTCACCCCCGTGCAAGGAGCAAAAGCCAGCGTCTTCGCTCAACCAATCCAACAAACTGCGTTGCCCGCCACCCGGCACCGAGTTCTTGCACCGGCTACCGTTTTTCGTAGTGGCTCCGCATCTCGGCAGCCCGTCGCAAGCTACCCAACTCAAATAGTCCTGCTTGGTGACTCCATTCTTTTTCGCGAACCAGTCAGCACTGTCCTCAACGAACGGCGCAACGTCCTCAGCCTCCAAGAACACGGTCTTCTGCCCACCCGGACTACTGACACCGGCGACGAAAGTAATACCGGCGTCAATCATTGCGGCGATGGTCCGCACATCGAGGTTTCTCATCACCCCTTCCCCTCCAGATAGCGCCGCTTCGCCTCTTCCATCCGCCGCATGTCCCTGACGGCCCCCTCGATGGCCACCTCGTCCGACTTGTCGGCATAGCGGAACTCAGAATCCGCGTAGCGGTTGATCTCCTGCACCACCATCTCCACCGTGATGGGTCTCCGCAGCTCCGAGATCATCGCCTTCTTCTCGTCATACCCCTTGAAGAGGAACAACTCCGGCTCCTCCATCCACTCGTCGGGCAACTCGAAATCCATCGCGCGCACCTTGACCGCGTCGGTGATGTTCTTGATCGCGCGGCCCGTGAACCGTTCATCAGCCTCCTGGATCGCCTTCAGATAGGTGCCAAGCTTGGCGATGGTGTCCAAAGGCCCGACGCGCCCCTCGACCTCTTTCCACACGACCTTCAACCCCTCCTCATGCGGCACCGAATGCCCGTCGAAACTCGCCGCCACCGCCCGCTTGATCTCCTGCGCGGCGTAAAGCTCATGCTCGCCCAGCGGGATCGAATGGTTCTTGCCCAGCAGCAGCGCGA
>DAIOXI010000002.1:0-5416 GCA_036758045.1 Albidovulum sp. | reverse complement strand
CGGCCCGTCCACCAGGAACCGCGCCCCCGCCCTTTGCCGCAAGGCATCGTCCACGTTCTCCGGGTAGTTCGAGAACATGCCAAAGGTGCAGTTGCCGCGCACGACGGTATTGGCCCCGGCAAAGGCCTCCATCAGGACGGCGGTAATCTCCTGCTGCCCGGCCGAGGATTGCCGGTCGCCGCGCTTGCCCGCCACCTGGTCGATATCATCGACGGTGCCGAAACCGATCACCGCCGGGTCCATGACCGAATTGATGAAGGCCTTGGCGTTCTGCCCCGACTTGCCCTGATAGCTGTCCACGTTGTCGATGGAGAGGTTGGCATAGCGGAACGGATAGTTCGCCACCTTGCAGTAATCGTTCAGCAAGCCCGCCATCATCTGGATCAGCGTCGTCTTCCCCGTCCCCGGCTTGCCGTCGCCCATGAAGGTGAAGATGAAGCCGCCAAGCTCGGCAAAGGGGTTCAGCTTGCGGTCGAAATCATAGGCCATCAGCATTTTCGAAAGCCGCATCGCCTGATACTTGGCGATATGGTTGCCAACGACCTCATTGGGCTTCTTGAAGGTCATGACGAGGGTGGAGCCCTTGGCCTTCCGCGCCGCCTCGAAGCCAGAAATCGGGAAATCGTCCGCCTCGACCCGGTAATTCGCCTGGGTGAAGGCCTCCAGCCGGGGCGCGGAAGCCGCCCGCAGCTTCACCTTCTCCATCAGCTGCTCGGCAAAGGCCAGCACCGTCGGCACCAGCTTCGGCGCCTCCCCGGCAAAGACGGCGATGTCCTGATCCAGCTCCCATAGCGCGCCATGAAGCGCAAGCTGGGCATTGTCGGTCAACACCTCCTCAACCGCGCCGATCTCAACCGTCTCCTCGGTCGCATGGGCCGCCAGCAGGAAGGCCGTCGCATTGGCAAAGACCGACAGCACCGCCAGGGCCTCCGCCGCCAGAAGCTCCGAGAATTCGCCTTTGCGGTCGGCGGGCAGGCGGTTTTCCAGATTGGCGCGCTTCAGCTCGGCAAGCCCGGTCTGCTCCGAAAACGCCTCCCCCACCGCCAGCGCGATGGCCAGCGCCCGGCGCAGGCCCTGCAACACCACCGCCTCGACCGGATCGACGATCGGATCGTCGCCGCCGATGCCCTCGATCCGCTCGATCAGCCGCACCCCCTCGGGCCGCACCATGGGCCGCGTCACAAGCCCCGGCGTCGTGGACCGGAAGCGCGGCCGCGTCCCGATCCCCGGCGACCGCTCTGCCGCCGTCTCCCCGACCTGCGCCTTCGCGATCCGCGGCGCATGGTCAAAGCCCGACAGAAGCGCCGCCGCCCCGGCGTAATGCGCCCGGATCGCCTCTTCCTTCAGTTCCATCTCGTCGCGTTGCCCACTCATCCCTCAACCCTCATTCATCTTGCTCGAAATACCTCGGGGTCCGGGGCGGCGCCCCGGCGCTATCCGTAAACCAGCACCCGGCCTTCCTTCCCCACCACGAACTTGCGCAGCGCGCGAAACCCCTCGGGGTCCTTCTCGGCCAGCACCTGAAACGGCCGCTGCGGCAGGATCAGGGACCGGGTGATCCGCGAGGCCCCCGTCTCCGCCCCCTGCGCCGCGAAGGGGTCAAGCCGGAAGACCTCGCGCTCGGTCCTGGAAAACCAGCCCTCCTCGACCTCCACCCGCTCGCTCACCAGTTCCTCGACCGTCCAGGCCAGCGCCCAGTCCTCCCCCGGCCCCGCCTTCGCCTCTTCCAGAACTTCGCGCATCGCCCCGGTCTGAAGCGTGAAGGCCGCGGAGTACATCGGGCCAAGGGTGAACCGCCTGAGCCGCTTCGGATGCAGGTCGTCGAAATCGGTGTCGAACCCCTTGGCAATGGTCAGAAGCTTCAGCCCCCCCACCGACTGCGCCAGAAGATGCGCCTGCGCGGCGGGCCAGCGGCGCTCGTCCAGCGGCAGCGCCTTCTTGCCGGAATCCACCACCTCCATCAGGTAGACCACCGGCACGTTCATCTGGCTGTCATAGACGCCCCAGTGCAGCAGATACCCACGCCGCCCGCCAGAGACGTCCGAGATGAACTCCGCCGCCGGGTGCATCTGCGCGAAGTAAAGCCCGCCGTCGCGCAGGGCCTCGTAATACATCCGCTGCGACATCGCATATTGCAGCCTGGTCGGCACCACCCGCTCGCCGACGATCTGGCGCACCATCTCATCCTTCAGCCGCTCCGGCTCCGCCATCCCCTCCAGATGCCGCGCCGCCTGCGCGGCGTCGTTCGCCATGGTCACGATCTCCTGAAAGACCGGGAACCCGCATTCGTGGAAGTCGATGGTCAGATGCTTCTGCCCGATCCCGTCAAGCCTGCCGGAGACGAGGTATTTCAGGCTCAGCGCCTTGAAGCTGCGGGCAATCGCCCGGATGTAATCCTCAAGCACGGCACTGTCGAGGTCAGAGAAGGTCTTGTCCTTCTCCATCTCGGCGGCGACCGAGACCAGAAGCCGGGTGATCGTCTCGAACTTCGCGAAATAGCGCCGCGCGGCGAGGTCGTCGTCGAGCGCCTTGTGGTCGGTGGTCAGGTCAAGATCAGTCACTTTGGATACCATCCCGCGAAACGCCCAGCCAAAAGGCCCAGAAACCGCCGAAAGGCCCGTTCAGAAGACGCCCCCGCGCGGGCGCGATGCTCGTAGAGGCGGTCCCGTCTGCCGCCAGCCACTGCCGCCGCATCCAGAGCCGAAGAACCCCTCCGACCCCGAAGACGAAAACCCCGGCGCCCAGGAACGGCGCGGCCCCCTCACCCGTTCCGAACACAAGCTTCAACGTGCCAATCAACAGAAGCCCCGCACCGAACATCAAGGCGATCCGCGCCTGATAAACGGCCCTCATTGGCCCCCATACAGGTTCTTGTCGTGCTTCTCGACGATGGCCTGGAACCGCCGCGCGAACCGCTCATCGGCCTTGGCCTTCTGCTCCAGCACCTTGCGCGCAAAGACCATCTGGTCCTCATGCGCCTCCATCATCTCGGCCATCCGCGTGTTGGTCGCGGCGCCGATCCCGGCCATCGCCGCCTGCGCCTCCTGATCGGTCTTCACCCCGATCTCGTTGATCCGGTGCGCGACGTCCTGCTGCTGCGCGGTCTTCAAGCTCTTGGTCGGCGCGTCATAAAGCACCACCCGCTGCTTGGTATCCGTCTGAAGCTTGTTGATCAGCACCATCTGCGTCGCCGCCTGATTTTGCAGCGAATCCACCCAGGTCTTGCCCTTCTCGATATAGCGCTCCAGCGTCTGGGACTTGGCCAGCTTCACCTGCTCGTCCTGCACCATGGCGTTGTACTGCTTGTTCAGCTCCGCCAGCTCGCTTTCCAGCTTGGTGCGCGCCGCAGCGTCCTGTTCAACGCTGATCTTGTTCTCAAGCTCGATGATCCTGGGGTCCATCGCCTGAATCTCGGCCCGCAGGCTCTCCAGCTCGGCTACCGTCACCTCACGCTCGCTCAGCGTGCCGGTCAGGTTGGTCTCGACCTTGGCCTTGTGGTCGTTGAGGACGGCCAACTGCCCCTCCAGAAGCTTCACGATGGTGTCCGACTTGGCGATCAGGTCCTGCAACTTGTCGTCGATCGTCGCCTCGCGCAGCCGCTCCTGCCGCATCGACTCCGACTTCCCCTTTGAGAACAGGCCGACAAAGCTCTCCCACCCGGTCTTCGACCGCATCTCGTCGAAGTCCCTAGAAAATCCCGCCGTGACGTCGTCAAGGCCCATGATAAGCTCGGCAATATTGGCGTTCATCAGCTCGGTATGCTTGTGAACGTCGTCCAGCGTCGCATTCTCGATGTCGATGGAAATGTCCTGACCCGCGTTCAGCTTCGTCTTCGCGGAATCGATCTTGGCCGTCAGTTCGGAAATCCGCGACTGCGCCTCCGACACCTGCCGCTGGCTTTCCAGGATCTGGGCTTCGAAATCGGCCATCGGGCCCTCCAATGTTAAACGCCTTTACACGATATCGTGACCCCGACACGGTTTGTCGAGATCTCCCGGCCGAAAAACTAGTGCATCGGGCCGGTGGCGTCATCCGCTTTTCTTGCCGTTGCCGCCCCGGAGCCGCCGCGCTAGGGTTTCGCCATGACCTCCGAAGCGGACCACAGGATCATTGCAGGGATCGGCGCGCGCCGCGCCGATCTGGTTGCGCTGACCCAGGACCTGATCCGCATTCCCACGCTGAACCCGCCGGGACGCAACTATCTGGAAATCTGCGAATATCTCGCCGACCGTCTGGGTCGGCAGGGCTTCACCGTCGATCTGATCCGGGCCGAGGGCGCTCCGGGCGATTCCCCCGCCCACCCGCGCTGGAACATGGTGGCGCGGAAAGAGGGCGCCCGGCCCGGTGACTGCGTCCACTTCAACTCCCATCACGACGTGGTCGAGGTCGGCCATGGCTGGACCCGCGACCCCTTCGGCGCCGAAGTCGAGAGCGACCGCATCTATGGCCGCGGGTCCTGCGACATGAAGGGCGGCCTCGCTGCCAGCATCATCGCCGCCGAGACCTTCATCGCCGCCTGCCCCGATTTTCGCGGCGCGATCGAGATCAGCGCCACGGCGGATGAGGAAACGGGCGGCTATGGCGGCGTCGCCTATCTGGCCGAACAGGGCCGCTTCGACCCTGCCCGTGTCCAGCACGTCATCATCCCCGAACCCCTGCACAAGGACCGCATCTGCCTTGGCCATCGCGGCGTCTGGTGGGCGGAGATCGAGACCAAGGGCCGCATCGCCCACGGCTCCATGCCTTTCCTCGGCGACAGCGCCATCCGCCACATGGGCGCGGTCCTGGAAGAGATGGAGCGCACGCTCCTCCCCCTCCTCGCCACCAAGCGCACCGCGATGCCGGTGATCCCCGAAGGGGCAAAGCAATCCACCCTCAACATCAACTCCATCCACGGCGGCGAGAAAGAGCAGGAGGAAGGTTACACCGGCCTGCCCGCGCCCTGCGTCCCCGACCGGTGCCGCATCGTGATCGACCGCCGCTACCTGATCGAAGAGGATCTGGCCGAGGTAAAGCGCGAGGTCACAGCGCTACTGGACAAGATCCGCACCGAACGCCCGAACTTCCAGTACGAGATCCGCGACCTTTTCGAGGTCCGCCCGACCATGACCGAAAAGGAGGCCCCCGTCGTCCGCACCACCGCCGCCGCCATCGAAAAGGTGCTGGGCAGACACGCGGGCTACGTCGTCTCGCCCGGCACCTACGACCAGAAACATATCGACCGGATCGGGCGGCTGAAGAACTGCATCGCCTACGGGCCGGGCGTTCTCGACCTCGCCCACCAGCCCGACGAATGGGTCGGCATCACCGATATGGAGGACAGCGCGAAGGTCATGGCCCTCGTCCTCGCCGAACTCCTCGCCCCCTGATTTCATCTTGCCGCAAATACCTCGGGGGTGCGGGGGCGGCGCCCCCG
>DAIOXI010000001.1:42321-47929 GCA_036758045.1 Albidovulum sp. | reverse complement strand
CATTCCGCCCCGACTGCCGCGTTGACCGCCGCGCTGACGCTTGCCGTTGCCACCATGGCCGCCGCGCAGGACAAGCCGGTGCTGACCGTCTACACCTATGACAGCTTCGTTTCCGACTGGGGGCCGGGGCCGAAGATCGAGGCGGCGTTCGAGGAGACCTGCGGCTGCGACCTGCGTTTCGTGACCGCGGGCGATGGTGCCGCCCTTCTTGCCCGTCTGCTGCTTGAGGGCGCGCATGGCGAGGCGGACGTGGTCCTTGGCCTCGACACCAACCTCACGGCACGGGCGGCGCATAGCGGCCTTTTCGCGGAAAGCGGGCTGGGCGGCGTGACCTATGACCTGCCCGTCGCCTGGGACGATCCGATCTTCGTCCCCTATGACTGGGGCTATTTCGCCTTTGTCTATGACAAGACCAAGGTCGCCGAGGTCCCAACTGACTTCGAGGCCCTCGCCGCCTCGGACCTGAAGATCGTGATCGAGGACCCGCGGTCGTCCACCCCCGGTCTTGGCCTTCTCCTCTAGGTCAAGGAGGCTTATGGCGACAAGGCGGCCGCGATCTGGGAGGGGCTTTCCGACAATATCGTCACCGTCACGCCCGGCTGGTCGGAAGCCTATGACATGTTCCTGCGCGGCGAGGCCGACATGGTCCTGTCCTACACCACCTCGCCCGCCTATCACCTGATCGCGGAAGGCGATGACAGCAAGGCGGCGGCGGCGTTCCGCGAAGGCCACTACCTTCAGGTTGAGGTCGCGGGCAAGGTGGCCGCGACCGATCAGCGCGCGCTGGCGGACCAGTTCCTGGCCTTCATCGGGACCGGGGCGTTTCAGTCGGTGATCCCGGAAACGAACTGGATGTATCCCGCCGTGACGCCGGAAGGCGGGCTTCCGGCCGGGTTCGACACGCTCGTCACCCCGGACAAGGCGCTGCTGTTGCCGGCGGAGAAGGCAGAGGCGGTCCGCGATGCGGCGATCGCCGAATGGCGGGCGGCGCTAAGCCGGTGAGGCGCGGGGCGCTTCCCCTTGCGGCGGGCGGGGCGGCGGCCATCGCCGCCCTGCTGACCATCGGCACGTTGCTGGCGGTGCTGGCGCGGGCGGGGGGCGGGGCCTGGCCCGATGCCGCCGACTGGGCGGCGCTGCGCTTCACGCTGTGGCAGGCGGTGCTGTCGGCGGGCCTAAGCGTCCTTCTGGCGGTGCCGGTCGCCCGTGCGCTGGCGCGGCGGCGTTTTCCGGGGCGGGGGCTGTTCATCACGCTTCTTGGCGCGCCCTTCATCCTGCCGGTGATCGTCGCCGTGATGGGTATCCTCGCGATCTTTGGCCGCGCGGGGTTGTTCAACAGCGTGCTTGGCGCCATCGGGGTTGCGCCCGTCTCGATCTACGGGCTGACCGGGGTGGTGCTGGCGCATGTGTTCTTCAACCTGCCGCTGGCCGTCCGGCTGATCCTTCAGGGCTGGCTGGCGATCCCCGCCGAACGCTTCCGGCTGGCGGCATCGCTGGGCTTCACCGCCCGCGACATCGCTTGCCATCTGGAACGCCCGATGCTGCGCGAGGTGGTGCCGGGCATCGCGGTCACGATATTCCTGATCTGCCTGACAAGCTTTGCGGTCGCGCTGACGCTGGGCGGCGGGCCGAGGGCGACGACCATCGAACTGGCCATCTATCAGGCGTTCCGCTTCGATTTCGATCTTGGAAGGGCGGCAATGCTGGCGGTGATGCAGCTGGTCCTTTGCGCCGTCACGGCGGCGCTGGCGGCGCGGTCAAGCCTGCCACCGGCCTTCGGGGCGGGGCTTGACGGGTCCCTGCGGCGCTGGGACGGGACCGGGCGCGGGGTGCGGCTGGCCGACGGGGTGGCCATCGGCGCGGCAGCCGTCTTCCTGCTCTTGCCGCTGGGCGCGGTCGCGGCAGAGGGGTTGCCCCGGCTCTTGTCGCTGCCCGCGCCGGTCTGGCAGGCGGCGGGTCTGTCCTTGGGCGTGTCCCTGGCGGCCACCGCGCTGGCACTGGGGCTGGCGCTGCCGATTGCCCTTGGCGCGGCGCGGTTCCGGCGCGGATGTGCGCTGGAGATCCTCGGGATGCTGCCACTCGCCACCTCGGCGCTGGTCGTGGGGACCGGCCTTTTCCTGATCCTGCGCCCCGTTGCGTCGCCGGGAACGCTGGCCCTGCCGGTCACGGCGCTGGTCAATGCGGTGATGGCCCTGCCCTTCTGCCTGCGCGCCCTGATCCCGGCCGCGCGGCGGGTGGAGACGGATTATGCCCGGCTTGCCGACAGCCTTGGCATGACGGGGCTTGCGCGGCTGCGCTACCTGACCCTGCCCCGGATGCGGCGCCCCCTGGGCTTTGCCGCCGGGCTGACCGCGGCGCTGTCGATGGGCGATCTTGGCGTCATCACGCTTTTCGCCGATCCTGAGCGCGCGACGCTGCCCTTGCAGATGTATCGTCTGATGTCGGCCTACCGGCTGGCGGATGCGGCGGGGGCGGCGCTGTTGCTGATGGGTCTGAGCTTCGGGCTCTTCTGGATATTCGATCGGGGGGGGCGCACCGATGCTGCGGTTTGACGGGGTGAAGATCGCGCAGGGCGATTTCCGCCTGACGGCCGATTTCACAATCGGAACCGGCGAGCGGGTGGCGGTGATCGGCCCTTCGGGCGCGGGGAAATCGACGCTGCTTTCGGTCATTGCCGGGTTCTTCGCCCAAAGCGCGGGGCGCATCCTGTGGGACGGGACCGACCTTGGACCACTGCCACCCGGCGCGCGGCCGCTGTCGATCCTGTTTCAGGACCAGAACCTGTTTCCGCACCTGACGGCGGGACAGAATGTGGCCCTGGGCCTGCGCCCCGACCTGAGGCTGTCGCGCGCGGATCAGGCCCGCGTTTCGGCGGCGCTGGCCCGCGTCGGGCTGGCCGGGATGGAGGATCGCCGCCCCGGAACCCTGTCGGGCGGGCAGCAAGGCCGGGTGGCCCTGGCGCGGGTCCTTCTGCGCGCCCGGCCCCTGATGCTGCTGGATGAGCCGTTTTCGGCCCTTGGCCCCGCCCTGAAGGTCGAGATGCTGGACCTCGTGGCCGGGATCGCGGCGGAGACGGGGGCAACATTGCTGATGGTCAGCCATGACCCGGAGGATGCGCTGCGCATCGCCGGGCAGACGATGCTGGTCGCGAATGGCATCGCCCATGCGCCGCGGCCGACAGCGGCCCTGCTGGCCGATCCGCCGCCCGCGCTGGCCGCCTATCTGGGCAAGTGAAATGGCGCGGCCGTTTCCGACCGCGCCCCAAGGATCATCCGACCGGATGGATCAGTGCTTGCCCTTGTGGGGCGCCCAGATCCGCTTGTTGGTCAGGTAGAGCAGCACTGACAGAAGGCCAAGGAACAGCACGGCGACGAACCCCGCCTGCTTGCGCGCCATCATCTTCGGTTCGGCCGCCCAGGTCAGGAAGGCGGCAACGTCTTCGGCCATGTGCTTCACGTCGTTGGGCGACCCGTCCGCGAATTCCACCTGGCCCTCCGACAGCGGCGGCGGCATCGAAATCCAGCCGGTCGAGAAGGCGTGGTTCTCGTAATAGGTCGTGCCGGCTTCTTCCTTCTCTTCGCCGGTGTAACCGTCGAGGAGCGCAACGATGTATTCGGGTCCGCCGATACCCTTGAAGAACTGGTTGATCCCGGTGCCGTAGGGCCCGTGGAAGCCCGCGCGGGCCTTTGCCATCAGGCTGAGGTCCGGGGCGTTCGGGTCATTGTGCGGCGGGAAGAAATCCGTCTCTTTCCGCGGGCGGGTATCGTCCAGTTCCGGGTCGAAGATGTCGAACTGCGCCGCATAGGCCCGGACCTGATCTTCCGGCAGGTTCGGGCCACCTTCGTCGGCCAGCGACCGGATCGGGACGAACTTCATCCCGTGGCAGGCAGAGCAGACCTCGGTATAGACCTGAAGGCCGCGCTGAAGCTGGTGTTCGTCGAAGGTGCCGAACGGCCCTTCGAAGGAGAAGGCCACATCCTCGATATGCCCGCCTTCGGCAGCCATGGCTGCCCCGCCCGAGAGGGCGAGGAGGGAAGCGGCGGTGATTGCGATTTTCCTGAACATCTCAATCGGTCCTTTTCGCTTATTCCGCCGGATGGCTGTTGGCGCCGTAATGGGCATTGAAGTCGTCCTCGATCGTCGCGGGCGCCGCCAGCGGCTTTTCGATGATGCCGAGGATCGGCAGGATCACGAGGAAGTAGGCGAACCAGTAGGCCGCGCCGATCAGCGAGATGATCGAATAGGGCGGCTCGGCCGGCATGGCGCCGCACCACATCAGGACGATGAAGTCGATGACCAGCAGGTAGAACCACCAGCGGAACATCGGCCGGTACTTGCCCGAACGAACGCTGGAGGTATCAAGCCACGGCACCAGGAACATCACCGCGATGGCGCCGAACATCGCCAGCACGCCGAAGAACTTGGCGTCGACGATGCCGAAGGTGATCCACTCGGCCAGCATGACGACCCAGACATCCGAGGTGAAGGCACGCAGGATCGCGTAGAAGGGCAGGAAGTACCATTCCGGCACGATATGCGCGGGCGTCGCCAGCGGGTTCGCCTCGATATAGTTGTCCGGGTGGCCAAGGTAGTTCGGCATGAACCCGACGATGGCGAAGAACACCATCAGCACGACGGCCAGCGCGAACAGATCCTTGATGACGAAGTAGGGCCAGAAGGGCAGCGTGTCCTTCTCGGCCTCGGCCTTCGATCCGCGCCGAACTTCCACGCCGGTCGGGTTGTTGTTGCCCGTGGTGTGGAACGCCCAGATGTGCACCGCGACCAGAGCGGCGATCACGAAGGGCAAGAGGTAATGCAGCGAGAAGAAGCGGTTCAGCGTGGCGTTGTCCACTGCGGGCCCGCCCAGAAGCCAGGTCTGGATCGATTCCCCGATGCCAGGGATCGCGCCGAAGAGGCCGGTGATGACCGTGGCGCCCCAGAAGGACATCTGCCCCCAGGGAAGGACGTAGCCCATGAAGGCGGTCCCCATCATGCAGAGATAGATGATCATGCCGACGATCCAGGTCACCTCACGCGGGGCCTTGTACGAGCCGTAGAAGAGACCGCGGAAGATGTGGATATAGACGGCGAAGAAGAAAAGCGAGGCGCCGTTGGCGTGCAGGTAGCGCAGCAGGTAGCCGCCGTTCACGTCGCGCATGATGTGTTCGACAGAGGCAAAGGCCTTGTCGACATGCGGGGTGTAGTGCATCGCAAGAACGATGCCCGTCGCGATCTGGAGAACCAGGCAGAACGCCAGGACGATGCCCCAGATCCACCACCAGTTCAGGTTCTTCGGCGTCGGAATCATGAGCGTGTCATAAGCCAGGCTCACGATCGGCAGGCGGCGGTGAAGCCACTGCTCGAAGCCCGACTTCGGCTCGTAATGGTCGTGCGGAATACCAGCCATCTGTCAGTCCCCTCAGCCCAGCTTGATCGTGGTGTCGTCGGTGAAGGCGGCCAACGGAATATCGAGGTTCCGCGGCGCCGGGCCTTTGCGGATGCGGCCGGCCGTGTCGTAGTGCGATCCGTGGCAGGGGCAGAACCAGCCGTCGAAATCGCCCGAGTTGTTTCCCAGAGGCACGCAACCCAGATGGGTGCAGACACCGATCAT
>DAIOXI010000001.1:18762-42180 GCA_036758045.1 Albidovulum sp. | reverse complement strand
CCTCGATCTCTTTCTCGGTCCGGCGGCGGATGAAGACCGGCTTTCCGCGCCATTTGACCGTCAGCTGGGTGCCGACCTCGACCTCGCTCACATCGACGAAAATGGAGCTGAGCGCCTGAACGTCGGCGGAGGGGTTCATCTGATCCACAAGGGTCCAGACGGCGGCGCCGGTCGCAACCGCGCCCGCGCCGGCCGTGGCGTAGTAGAGGAAATCCCTCCGGGTGCCTGCGTGATCTTCTGCTTGGGACACGAAACTTTCTCCCTTTCCCGGCCGGCCGCCCGGCCCTACGACGGTTCGGCCGCAGTCGCCCGCAGCCTTCACCGGCGGTTATTAGCGGTCAAATTCCGGCCCGTCCAGCGGACAATCGGGCGCATCCCGACGCGAGTTGCGCATTATGTCTTCCATGCCGCGCCCTCCTGCCCTGCCGGCCCATGGCTTAGGGCCAGCGCTTGCGACTCGTCACCGCGGCCTGGCGCAGCAGGGCGAGGTCGATGTCGGAGGAGACGAAGATCGCCCCGGCGTCGATGACCTCGGCGACGAATTCGGCATCGGAGGAGAGGAATCCGGCGGGCAGCCCGGCCGCCGTGATGCGGCGGATACCGTCCAGCGTGGCCTTCTTCACCTCCGGGTGGGAGGTCTGGCCGGGATAGCCCATGCTGGCGGCCAGGTCCGCCGGGCCGATGAAGATGCCATCGCCCCCCGGAACCGCCGCGATCTCCTCGATCCGACCCAGAGCGAGTTCGGTTTCGCATTGCACGAGAACACAGATTTCCTCATCCGCGCGGGCGGCATAGCCGGGAATCGCGCCGTAGCGCCCGGCGCGCGTCATGCTCGACACCCCGCGCGCGCCCTTCGGGGGGTAGCGGGTCGCCGCAACGGCCGCCGCGGCCTCCTCGGCGGACTGGACATAGGGCAGAAGCAGGGTCTGCGCGCCGATATCGAGGTATTTCTTGATCAACACCAGATCGTTCCAGGCCGGGCGGACAAGGCCGCTGACCGGATAGGGCGCGACGGTGCGCAGGAAGGCCGCGGCCTCGGCCGGGCCGACGGGCGAATGTTCGGTATCGTAAAGCAGCCAGTCATAACCGCACCCGGCCAGGAGTTCGGCCGAGTTGGTATCGCCGATCGTACACCAGATCCCGACCTGAAGGCGCCGTTCCTTCAACGCGGCCTTGAAGCGGTTGCGGGGCAGGTCCATGACGATCCTCTCTGGCTGTTGGGGGGGGCGGAAAAGGAAAGCTTCTGCCAGAAGTCCGCCTATCGCAAGCCCGCCAGGCAATCCCTTTGGGGTCCGTCGCCCACTCCGCCCAAGTCAGGCCAGAAATACAAAAGCCGTCCATCTCGATGAGATTGAACGGCCTTCAGATCGTGTGGTGCCCAGGAGAGGACTCGAACCTCCACGCCTTGCGGCACACGGACCTGAACCGTGCGCGTCTACCAATTCCGCCACCTGGGCAGGTGTCGTGGAGCGCGATTTACAGAGGGCCGATGGGCGTGTCAACGGGGGGACAGCGAAAAGCGGCGACGATCATTGCGCCTTGTTCGCTGCGGGTCTTGGCGCTAATCAGGGGCGCATTCAGTTTCGGAGGCCGGCCATGTCCAAGCTCGTCACGATTTACGGCGGTTCGGGGTTTCTCGGGCGATACATCGCCCGTCGGATGGCCAAGAAGGGCTGGCGCGTGCGCGTCGCGGTCCGGCGCCCGAATGAGGCGTTGTTCGTCAAGCCCTATGGCGCCGTCGGCCAGGTCGAGCCGATCCTGTGCAACATCCGTGACGATGCTTCCGTCCGCGCCGCGATGATCGGGGCGGATGCGGTTGTCAACTGCGTGGGTACCTTCGACAAGTCCGGCAAGAACAATTTCGAGGCGGTGCAGGCCGAGGGCGCCGCGCGCATCGCCCGGATCGCGGCGGAAACCGGGGTGGCGTCGCTGGTCCATGTCTCTGCCATCGGCGCCTCGGCCGATGCCGAAAGCCGCTATTCCCGCACCAAGGCGGAAGGCGAGGGCGGGGTGCTTCGCCATTTCCCTGGCGCGACGATCCTGCGGCCTTCGGTGATGTTCGGACCCGAGGACGGGTTCTTCAACCGCTTTGCCTCGATGGCGCGGTTCGGACCGGTGCTGTTGATCGTCGGCGGCAACACGCGCTTTCAGCCGGTCTATGTCGATGATGTCGCCCAGGCGGCGGTGGCCGGGATCGAGGGGCGCGCAAGCGGCACCTACGAACTCGGCGGTCCCGATGTCGCGAGTTTCCGCGACTGGATCCGGCAGATGCTGACGGTAATCCTGCGCCGCCGCCTGATCGTGAACCTGCCGTTCCGGGTCGCCTCGATCATGGGCAACGTCCTCGATTTCGGCTCGGCGCTGACGGGACGTCTGTTCCCGAACAAGATCCTGACCGCCGATCAGGTCAAGACGCTGAAGGTCGACAATGTCGTGGCCGAGGGGGCGAAAACGCTGTCCGATCTGGGGATCGCGCCGACCCCCGCGGGCGCGGTCCTGCCCGATTATCTCTGGCGGTTCCGCCCCTCGGGGCAGTACGACGCCATCAAGGCCTCGGCCAAGAACCTGCGTCAGCACGGGTAACGAAGGCGCGAGTGTCTTGCGTCCGCCCATGGCCGCGCCTAGGGTCCGCGCGAGCTTGATGCCGCACAGGACCCCCCGAAGATGCAAGATACGACGCTGATCTCCCTTTTTCTGGGGATTTTGGAAGGTTTGACCGAGTTCATCCCGGTCTCTTCCACCGGCCACCTGCTGCTGGCGAGCCATTTCCTTGGCTTCGAAAGCGCGGGAAAGACCTTTGAGGTGGTGATCCAGCTTGGCGCGGTGCTGGCGCTGCTGGCGATCTATGCGGGCAAGATCACCCATACCATCGTCGCCCTGCCGAGCGAGCGGCAGGCGCGGCGGTTCGCCGGGTCGGTGTTGCTGGCCTTTCTGCCTGCGGTGGTGATCGGCGTTCTGGCGCATGACATCATCAAGGAGGTGCTGTTCGAAAGCCCGCGCCTGATTTCGATCATGCTGATCCTTGGCGGGATCGTCCTTCTGCTGGTGGACCGGCTGCCGCTGAAGCCGCGTTACCATGCCGCGGACGACCTGCCGCCGGGCGTCGCGCTGGGGATCGGGGTCTTCCAGTGCCTTGCGATGATTCCCGGCACCTCGCGGTCGGGATCGACCATCGTCGGCGCGCTGCTTCTGGGCGTCGAGAAACGCGCGGCGGCGGAGTTTTCGTTTTTCCTGTCGATCCCGACCATGGCAGGTGCCGTGGCCTATGACCTTTACAAGAACCGCGACGTTCTGGATTTGTCGGCGATGGGCGAGATCGCCATCGGCTTCGCGGCGGCCTTCGTGGTCGCGATCCTCGTGGTGCGGTGGCTGCTGGGCTATGTGAGCCGCCGGGGCTATGCGCTGTTCGGCTGGTGGCGAATCATCGTCGGCGTGCTGGCTTTGGCCGCGCTGACGGCGGGTTTCTGACAATTAGGTACACCAATCTGACCTGATTTCTGCCGCCGCGAGGAAAATGCGCCGCCTCCGTACCAAAAATCCACCAAATAGGCAAACTCTACTGACTTTTATTCCGCGTGCATTGGCAGTAGCAATGCGCACCCGGAACTTCGCGCGGAAATGAGTGAGCCATGGCCCAGCAACGCATGTTGAAATTCGTCTCCGTCTCGAAAGAGATGCCCGAGAAGCGCGAGGCCAATGTCCGCGCCCAGGATTTCAACGAGATTTACCGTGAGTTCGCGCTGGCCAAGGCCGAGGAGCAGGCGGGGCGGTGCAGCCAGTGCGGCGTGCCCTACTGCCAGTCGCATTGCCCGCTGCACAACAACATCCCCGACTGGCTGCGGATGACGGCCGAGGGGCGGTTGCAGGAGGCCTATGAGCTTTCGCAATCCACCAATACCTTCCCGGAAATCTGCGGCCGCATCTGCCCGCAGGATCGGCTCTGCGAAGGCAATTGCGTGATCGAACAGTCGGGCCACGGCACCGTCACCATCGGCGCGATCGAGAAATTCATCACCGACACCGCGTTCGACAATGGCTGGGTGAAGGCGATCCGCCCGGCGCGGGAAAGGTCGGAAAGCGTCGGCATCATCGGCGCGGGTCCCGGCGGCCTTGCCGCCGCCGATGCGCTGCGCCGTGCCGGGGTGCAGGTCACGGTCTATGACCGCTACGACCGCGCGGGCGGGCTGATGACCTACGGCATTCCCGGCTTCAAGCTGGAGAAGGACGTGGTGATGGACCGTATCCGCCAGCTTGAGGATGGCGGGGTGGACTTCGTGCTGAACTGCAACGTGGGCGAGGACATCACCTTCGACGCGATCCACGGCAAGCATGACGCGGTCGTTATCGCGACGGGCGTCTACAAGAGCCGCGACCTTGGCGGGCCGAATGCCGGAGCCACGGGCATCGTGCGCGCCATCGACTATCTGACCGCGTCGAACCGCAAAGGCTTTGGCGACGATGTGCCGGAATTCGACAGCGGCACGCTGAACGCGAGTGGCAAGCGCGTGGTCGTCATCGGCGGCGGCGACACGGCGATGGACTGCGTCCGCACGGCGATCCGGCAGGGCGCGCAATCGGTGAAATGCCTGTATCGCCGCGACCGCGCGAACATGCCGGGAAGCCAGCGCGAGGTGGCCAATGCCGAGGAAGAGGGCGTCGAATTCGTCTGGCTGACCGCGCCAAAGGGCTTTGCCGCCAGCGATACCGTCGAGGGCGTGATGGTCGAGAAGATGCGCCTTGGCGCGCCGGATGCCACGGGCCGCCAGGCGCCCGAGGTGATCGAGGGCGCGGACTATCTGGAAGAGGCCGATCTTGTCATCAAGGCGCTGGGGTTCGAGCCGGAAGACCTGCCGAAGCTCTGGGGTGTGGAGGAGTTGACCGTCACCCGCTGGGGTACGATCCGGGCCGATTTCGGCACCCATGCGACCAGCCTGCCGGGCGTCTTTGCCGTGGGCGACATCGTGCGCGGCGCCAGCCTTGTGGTCTGGGCGATCCGCGACGGGCGCGAGGCGGCTCAAAGCGTGCTCGATTACCTCTCCGGGGCCGAGGCGGTCGCGGCGGAATAGGCGGTAGGACGGCGTCGGGTCCGCATCGTGCATCTGTAGGGTTTGCGTAGCTACAGGCGCAGGGGCGGCGACAGCGCCGGAAAGACAGGATGGTCAGCAATACTGACCCGGATTGGAAAGGACGTCCGATGGTGATCGCGACACGCATCCTTCTGGCAGGCGCCGCCCTGGCGGGCCTTGCGGGCGCCCCTGCGCTGGCGGCGGGCAAGTTCCGCGCGCCGCAGGGTTGCACCGTCTATCAGACGGTCCAGCTTCACAATTGCCAGGTTGCGCAGCTTTACCGTTGCGACGGCGACGCGGCGGGCGATCAGTGGGCGCTCTACAGCGATGGCGAGGGGCCCTTCTACCTGAGCCGGATCGACGCCGAGACACGCTGGATCGACAGCTATGACCTGATCTCCGGTGAACGCGACCAGATCGCCGAGGAGGCTGACCCGGCCTCATTCTCTACCCTGCTGGAAAGCGGGCGGGACAGCTATGACTTCACCACGAAAAGCAACACCGGCGAGGTGCGGCGCTATCACGGCTTTGACGAGCTGACCGGCAAGACGGTGGTGATCGACGGAGTCACGCTGGACCAGACGCGGTTCGAACTGACCGCCGAAGGGGCGGATGGCGAACGGATCTATCATCGCTCCGGCGCGCAGTTCATTCAGCGCGACTGGCGCGTGTTCTTCGCCGACCGGGAGAGCTTCGAGGGCGCCGACGGCGACCGGCGCGAGATCGCCGAGGGGCCTGTGACGTTCGCCGCGCCGGACACGCCGGGCTATCTGGCGGCGGCGCCCGAATACGACTGCAATTCGCAGATGACGGATGCGGCGACGCTGCCGGGCGGGGCGTCATGACGGCGCTGGCCCCCATCTCCGGCGCCTGCCTTTGCGGCGCGGTCACGGTGACGATGGTCCCCGCGGTGGCAGAGGTCCACGCCTGCCATTGCGGCCAATGCCGCCGCTGGACCGGCGGCGCGTTCCTTGCGATCGACGCGGCCCCCGGCACGCTGAAAGCCCAAGGGCCGGTCGTCGCCTACACCTCGTCGGACTGGGCGGAGCGGGCGCATTGCGGCGCCTGTGGCTCGCCGCTCTGGTATCGGCTCACGCAGCCGGGGACGGATACCCATGCCGTCTCGGCCGGGCTGTTCGAGAACGCGGCGGGCTTCCCGCTGACCAAAGAGATCTATGTCGACCGCAAGCCCGAAGGCTATGCCTTCGCGGGCAATCACCGGCGGATGACCGAAGCGGAATTCCTGGCGTCGATCGGCGTCAGCGCAGAAGGAGAAGGCCAATGACCGGGTTTGACCAGAACTGGGTGGCAAGCGAAGAAACCAACCGCGCCTGGATGGCGCAGAACAGTCTCTATCGCGCCGAGGATGAGCATTCCTCCTGCGGGGTCGGGCTTGTGGTCGCGATCAACGGGAAGGCCAGCCGCAAGGTGGTGGAGCATGGGATCGACGCGCTGAAGGCGGTCTGGCACCGGGGCGCAGTCGATGCCGATGGCAAGACCGGCGACGGCGCGGGCATCCATGTGCAGATCCCGGTCAAGTTCTTCTACGACCAGATCCGCCGCACCGGGCATGAGCCGGACATTAAGGCGCTGATCGCCGTGGGCCAGGTGTTCCTGCCGCGCACCGATTTCGGCGCGCAGGAGGCCTGCCGGACCATCGTCGAGACCGAAGTCCTGCGCGCAGGCTATTACATCTATGGCTGGCGCCATGTGCCGGTGAACACCGAGGTGCTGGGCGAGAAGGCCAACGCGACCCGGCCGGAGATCGAGCAGATCCTGATCAAGAACTCCAAGGGGACGGATGAGGAAACGTTCGAGCGCGAGCTTTACGTCATCCGCCGCCGGATCGAAAAGGCCGCCGCCGCCGCGGGCATCGCGGGGATGTATCTTTGCACGCTCAGCTGCCGGTCGATCATCTACAAGGGCATGATGCTGGCCGAACAGCTCTCGGTGTTCTATCCGGACCTGGTCGATCCGCGCTTCGTTTCGTCCTTCGCGATCTTCCACCAGCGCTATTCGACCAACACCTTCCCGCAATGGTGGCTGGCGCAGCCGTTCCGCATGCTCGCCCATAACGGCGAGATCAACACGCTGAAGGGCAACCTGAACTGGATGAAAAGCCATGAGATCCGCATGGCCTCCGCCACTTTCGGGGACCAGGCGGGCGACATCAAGCCGATCGTGCCTCAGGGGTCTTCGGATTCGGCCGCGCTGGACGCGGTGTTCGAGGTGCTGGTGCGCGCCGGACGTTCCGCGCCGATGGCCAAGACCATGATGGTGCCGGAAGCCTGGTCCAAGTCGGCGGTGGAGATGCCGCAAGCCTGGCAGGACATGTACGCCTATTGCAACGCGGTGATGGAGCCATGGGACGGGCCGGCGGCGCTGGCCATGACCGACGGGCGCTGGGTCTGCGGCGGGCTTGACCGCAATGGGCTACGCCCCCTGCGCTATGTCGTGACGGGCGACGGACTGCTGATCGCCGGGTCCGAGGCCGGGATGGTCCCGGTCGATGAAGCCGTGGTGCGCGAAAAGGGCGCCCTTGGGCCTGGGCAGATGATTGCCGTCGATATGAAAGAGGGCAAGCTTTACCACGACGCCGGGATCAAGGACAAACTTTCGGCCGCGCAACCCTATGCCGACTGGATCGAGAAGGTCGTCGATCTGAACGCGATCATGCGCGACGTGCCGGAGAAGGCCCTGTTCGAGTGGCCTGAGCTGCGGAAGCGGCAGGTCGCGGCGGGTTTCTCACTGGAACTGCTGGAACAGGTGTTGGCGCCGATGGCCGAGGATGGCAAGGAAGCCATCGCCTCGATGGGCGACGACACGCCGCCCGCCGTCCTGTCGTCGGTCTACCGGCCGCTGTCGCATTTCTTCCGGCAGAACTTCAGCCAGGTCACCAACCCGCCCATCGACTCGCTTCGTGAAAGCCGGGTGATGAGCCTGAAGACGCGGTTCGGCAACCTCAAGAACGTGCTGGACGAAGACAGCAGCCAGACGGAGATTCTGGTGCTGGAAAGCCCCTTCATCGCGAACGCCGAATTCGACGAGATGGTGCGCCTGTTCGGGGCCAATGTCGCCATCATCGACTGCACCTTCGCCGCCGATGGTGAGCCGGAGGCGCTGCGCCTCGGGCTTGAGCGTATCCGGGCCGAGGCGGAAGATGCCGTGCGGTCGGGCGCGGGCCACCTTGTCCTGACGGATGAACATCAGGGCCCGGACAAGGTCGCGGTGCCGATGATCCTTGCCACCTCGGCCGTGCATAGCTGGCTCACACGCAAGGGGCTTCGGACCTTCTGTTCGGTCAATGTGCGGTCGGCCGAATGCGTCGATCCGCATTATTTCGCCGTGCTGATCGGCTGCGGGGCGACGACGGTCAACGCCTATCTGGCGCAGGACAGCATCGCCGACCGCATCCGCCGCGGCCTGATCGAGGGCAGCCTGATCGACGCCATGCGCCGCTACCGCGACGCGATCGATGCGGGGCTTTTGAAGATCATGTCGAAGATGGGGATTTCGGTCATCTCCTCCTATCGCGGCGGTCTGAACTTTGAGGCGGTGGGCCTCAGCCGGGCCATGGTGGCGGAATATTTCCCCGGCATGCATTCCCGTATCTCCGGCATCGGCCTGTCGGGTATCCAGCTGAAGCTGGAAGAGGTGCATGGGCGGGGCTGGACCGCCGGCACCGATATCCTGCCGGTGGGCGGTTTCTACAAATCGCGCCGGTCGGGGGAGAAGCACGCCTGGGAAGCGCAGACGATGCACCTTCTGCAATCGGCCTGCGACCGCGCCTCCTACGACCTGTGGAAGCAGTATTCGGCCGCGATGCGGGCGAACCCGCCGATCCATCTGCGCGACCTTCTCGACATCAAGCCCCTCGGCCGGCCGGTGCCGATCGAGGAGGTGGAATCGATCACTTCGATCCGCAAGCGCTTCGTCACGCCGGGCATGTCGCTCGGCGCGCTGAGCCCCGAGGCGCACAAGACGCTGAACGTCGCGATGAACCGCATCGGCGCCAAGTCCGACAGCGGCGAGGGTGG
Source organism: Albidovulum sp. (assembly GCA_036758045.1). Taxonomy (GTDB): domain Bacteria; phylum Pseudomonadota; class Alphaproteobacteria; order Rhodobacterales; family Rhodobacteraceae; genus Albidovulum. Next base: position 33,077 of record DAIOXI010000001.1, on the reverse strand, counting down.
CGAGGATCCGGCGCATTTCCTGCCGGAATCCAATGGCGACAACCCGTCGGCGAAGATCAAGCAGGTGGCGTCGGGCCGCTTCGGCGTGACGGCGGAATACCTGAATGCCTGCGAGGAGCTGGAAATCAAGGTCGCGCAGGGTGCCAAGCCCGGCGAGGGCGGGCAGCTGCCCGGCATGAAGGTGACGAAGCTGATCGCGCGGCTGCGCCATTCGACGCCGGGGGTGACGCTGATCTGCCCCCCGCCCCCCCACGACATCTATTACATCGAGGACCTCGCGCAGCTGATCTATGACCTCAAGCAGATCAACCCGCGCGCCAAGGTGACGGTGAAGCTGGTGGCATCTTCCGGCGTCGGCACGATCGCGGCCGGTGTGGCGAAGGCGAAGGCCGACGTGATCCTGATTTCCGGCCATAACGGCGGCACCGGCGCCTCGCCCGCGACCTCGATCAAGTTCGCGGGCCTGCCCTGGGAAATGGGCCTGACCGAGGCGCATCAGGTGCTTGCCATGAACAAGCTGCGCGACAGGATCACGCTGCGCACCGATGGCGGGCTGCGCACCGGGCGCGACATCGTCATCGCCGCGATGATGGGGGCCGAGGAATACGGCATCGGCACCGCCGCGCTGATCGCGATGGGCTGCATCATGGTGCGCCAGTGCCAGTCGAACACCTGCCCGGTGGGCGTCTGCACGCAGGACGAAAAGCTGCGCGCCAAGTTCACCGGCAATGCCGACAAGGTCGTGAACCTCATCACCTTCTACGCGCAGGAGGTGCGGGAGCTGCTTGCCAATATCGGCGCGCGGAGCCTGGATGAGGTGATCGGGCGCGCCGATCTTCTGACCCAGGTCAGCCGGGGGGCGGCGCATCTTGACGACCTTGATCTCAACCCGCTTCTGATCACCGTCGATGGCGCGGACCGGATCGTCTATGACCGCTCCAAACCGCGCAACGCGGTGCCCGATACGCTGGATGCCGAGATCATCAAGGACGGCCACCGCTTTTTCGAGGATGGCGAGAAGATGCAGCTGTCCTATGCCGTGCGGAACACCCACCGCACCATTGGCACCCGGGCATCCAGCCTGATCGTCAAGAAGTTCGGGATGCGCAACAGCCTGCAACCGGACCACCTGACGGTGAAGCTGTCGGGCTCCTGCGGGCAGTCGCTGGGCGCCTTTGCCGCGCCGGGACTGAAGCTTGAGGTCTCGGGCGATGCCAATGACTATGTCGGCAAGGGCCTGTCGGGCGGGATGATCGTCGTGCGTCCGCCGATGGTGTCGCCGCTGGTGGCGAGCGAGAACACGATCATCGGCAACACGGTGCTTTACGGCGCGACCGACGGCTATCTTTTCGCGGCGGGCCGTGCGGGGGAACGATTTGCGGTCCGCAACTCCGGCGCGAAGGTGGTGATCGAGGGCTGCGGCTCCAACGGCTGCGAATACATGACCGGCGGCGTCGCCATCATCCTTGGCCGGATCGGCGCGAACTTCGGCGCCGGCATGACGGGCGGCATGGCCTATGTCTATGATCCCGAGGGCACGGCCAAAGATCTGATGAACCTTGAGACGCTGGTCACCTGCGCGGTCACCGAGCCCCATTGGGAGGCGGAACTGAAGGGTCTGATCGAGCGTCACGCGGCAGAGACCGGCAGCGCCAAGGCCAGGCAGATCCTGACCGACTGGGCCGAGGAGCGGGCAAAATTCATCCAGGTCTGCCCGAAAGAGATGCTGCCGCATCTGGCCCACCCGCTCAGCCGCGACAGCGAAGCGGTCCCGGCAGAATAACAGCCGCCTGTCGCGACCCGGAGCAGCCCCGCCAGTCATCTGCGGGGCCGTTCACTTTTTGGTCTTACTTTTTTCATTCAATCAGCAGCAAAGGCCGTTATAAAACCTTCGCATAGAAACGAGTACACGATGCCGCAGACCTATATTGACCAGTTCTTCTACATGGATCCCGGCAACCCGCCTGCGGGTGGAACGTCGCTGACCGCGCAGAAGGTGAATTTCACCGACACGGACGACAACGGGTTCATCGGCACCGCGACCGGGGATACGTTCAACGGTGCGCAGGTCCTGAACGTCTGGGTCGGCGATACGATCACCGTCATCATGGGCGGATCGACGGTGACCATCACCGGGGTCACATTTTATGTCGATAACGGCGCGGGCGGGACCTATGCGGTCTTTACGCCCACTGACGGCACGGTGCTTCAGGATGCGACCTTCCAGTCCTCCACCTGGGTCAATACCTCCACCCAGACGCCGGTGAGCAGTTTGGGCCCACCCTGTTTCACGCCCGGCACGCTGATCCGGGTTCCGGGCGGCGAAGTCGCGGTCGAGACGCTGGTCCCCGGCGACTTGGTCGAAACGCTCGACCACGGGCCGCAACCCCTGCGCTGGGTCGGGCGGCGGACGGTCGAGGGGCACGGCGATCTTGCCCCGGTGGTGATCGCGGCCGGTGTGCTGGACAACCCGCGCGACCTGCGGGTTTCGCCACAGCACCGGATGCTGTTCACCGGCTGGCGGGCCGAGCTCTGTACCGGCCAGGCCGAGGTTCTGGTGGCCGCGAAACACCTTGTCGGCCAGCCCGGCATCACGCGGGTCCCGGTGGAACAGGTGGACTATATCCACCTTCTCTTCGACCGGCATGAGATCATCTTTGCCGAGAATACCCCGACGGAAAGCTTCTATCCGGGCAGCGAGATCCTTGCCGCCGACAGGGCGATCTTCAATGAGGTGGTCCGCATCTTCCCCGAGATTGTTCGCATCCGGGCAGAAGGCGCGCGGACGGCGCGGCGGGTCTGCCTGCGCCATGAGGATCGTCTGATCGCCTTCTGACACCAGAGAGGGTATATTTGACAGCCTGACCTACCATCCCTATCATCGTTGCGACCGGGTTGGTGGGGCATGGGGTGTCGTTCCGGTCACGCACTCCCTGACTGAAGTGCAGGGGACCGGATGTACGAACCGGGGCAATTTGCCGACCGCGCGGTGCGTCATTTCGCCGCCCTGCGTCAGCGTGACCGGGCCGGGTCCGACCCGAAGCCGCCGTTTCCCGATGGGTGGTTCGACCTCGACGCGGGGCTTTACGCCGATTTCGGCGCGATGTTCTACCTTGCCGCCCTGCTGCCGTTTCACGCCGGGCGCAGCCTTGCCGCCGCCGCCTCGACCTTCGAACCGGCCCTGCGGCTGGGCCAGTACCATATCTTCCGCACGGACGGGTTTCCGCGCGCCTTTGTCAGCTGGGCGGGCCTCTCGCCCGAGACAGAGCGCCGCTTCGCGCTGGATCGGGTGCCGTTGCGGGCCGAGGACTGGAATGGCGGCCCCTCCGTGTGGCTTATCGACTTCGTCGCGCCCTTCGGGCATATGCGGGAAATCATCCCGCGCCTGACCGAGAACCCGGCGCTGCGGCGGCTTCGCGCGCTGTGGCTGACCGAGGGCAGCGACAGCTACCGCGTGATCGAATGGACCCGCGCCGCCGCCGGTGGCCGTGTCGACGAGTGTGTGTTTTCCCCCGCCCGGTTCGCCCGCCATCTCGACGAAAGCTGAACGATGGGCGCGCCGAACATCACCGGCACCTCGACCGGCAGCGTCACCGAGGGCAGCGGCCTTGTCATCGGCGGCAACCTCGACGACGGCAGTGGCAATATCTGGGCCGATAGCTGGTCGATCAGCGGCGCGCCCGCCTATGGCATCGCCACCGTCGATGCGACCGGGAACTGGACCTATGACCTGAACGACACCAACCCGGTCGTAGCGGCGCTGAATACCGGCGACACGCTGACCGACAGTTTCACCGTGCGCCTGAGCGATGCCGGCGGGACCGATACCCAGGTCGTCACGATCACGATCCAGGGCACGACCCCGCCCTGTTTCACCCCCGGCACGCTGATCGCCACGCCACAGGGTCTGCGGCCGGTGGAGCGGATCGTGCCGGGCGATCTGGTCCTGACCCGCGATCGCGGCGCGCGCCCGGTTCTCTGGACCGGGATGCGGCGGGTCGCGGCGGAGGGGGACCTTGCCCCGATCGCCATCGCGGCGGGGACGCTGGGCAACCGCCGCGAGATCATCGTTTCACCGCAGCACAGGGTCTGTATCGGGGGCTGGGCGGCCGAGCTCCACTGTGGCACGCCCGAGGTTCTGGTCGCCGCCGCCCATCTGGTCGATGGCAAGAACGTCCGGCGCCTGCCGGGGGGCGAGGTGACCTATCTGCACCTGATGTTCGACCGGCATGAGATGATCTGGGCCGAGGGGATGCTGACCGAAAGCTTCTTGCCTGGCGGCACGGTCGCGGATGAGATGGCACGGACAGAGGCGGAGTTGCGCCAGCTTTTCGACGATCTGCCCGGTGTGGCGAAAGGCCCTGCCGCCGCCTATTGCGCCACCCGGCCCGAGGCGCGGGTCCTGCGCGCGGCCATCCTTGGAACCGGCGCGGGGTGACTTGACCCTGCGGGGTGGCACATGGCTAATGTCCGCAAATGGCGAAGACGAGCAGCACCCGGCGCAAACCGACGAAATCCCGCAAGGCGGCGGCCAAACGGCCCCTGCCCCGGCCGACCCTGCGCGGGTTCATGCGCTGGACGGGGCGCGGGGCGGTCGCGCTGGTGGCGCTGTTCCTGCTGCTGGTCACCCTGGGCATCTTCATCAACCCGCGCCTGACCCCCTATCTGATCGCCGAAGGCTGGCGACAGGGGGGCGTCGACCGGGTCTGGGTCCCGATCGAGGAGATGGCGCCGGAGATGGTGCGTTCCGTCGTGGCCTCGGAGGACGCGAATTTCTGCGAACACTGGGGCTTTGACATGAAGGCGATCCGGGCCGCGATGAACGAAGGCGCGGGGCGCGGCGCCTCGACCATCAGCCAGCAGGTGACGAAGAACGTCTTTCTCTGGCAAGGGCGCAGTTGGCCGCGCAAGGCGCTTGAGGCGCTGATGACGCCGGTGGTGGAGCTGTTCTGGTCCAAGCGCCGGCTCCTTGAGGTCAATCTGAACGTGGCGGAGACCGGGAAGGGTATCTTCGGCGTCGAAGCGGCGGCGCAGCATTATTTCGGCGTCAGCGCGGCACGGCTCAGCCCGCCGCAGGCGGCGCTGATCGCCGCCGCCCTGCCCGATCCGAAGGGACGTAACCCCGCCCGCCCCTCGGGCAATCTGCGCGGCCGCGCCCGCGCGATCCTTGACGGGGCGGCGACGATCCGCGCCGATGGCCGCGCCGCCTGTTTCGAGGATTGAACCGGGCGGGAGGGGCCGCTATCAGGAGGCAACTCCATCCCTGCCCGAGCGCCCATGACCCGTCTCTACCATGTCCCGCTGTCGCCCTTCTGCCGCAAGGTCCGCCTGACGCTGGCGGAAAAGAAGGTTGAGGTGGAACTGGTCGAGGAGCGGTACTGGGAACAGGCGCCCGAATTCATGCGCCGCAACCCGGCCGGCAAGATCCCGATCCTGCGTCATGACGGCAAGGTGATGTCGGAAAGCCAGGCGATCTGCGAATATCTGGACGAGACCATCGCCGAGCCGAAGCTGATGCCGCGCGATGCCGCCGGGCGCTATGAGGTGCGTCGCCTTTGTGCCTGGTTCGACGACAAGTTCCATGAGGAAGTCACCTCGAAGCTGGTCTATGAGCGGGTGAACAAGAAGGTGATGAAGCTCGGCTACCCGGACAGCAAGAACGTCAAGTCCGGCTCTACCCGGATCAAGTATCACCTCGACTACATGGCCTGGCTTCTGGAGCAGCGCCGCTGGCTGGCAGGGAACGAGATGACGCTGGCCGATTTCGCCGCCGCCGCGCATCTTTCGTCGCTCGACTATATCTCGGACGTGGACTGGAACCGGAGCCAGACGGTCAAGGACTGGTACGCGAAGATCAAGTCGCGGCCTTCGTTCCGGTCGCTGCTGGCCGATCAGGTGCCGGGCTTTCCGCCGCCTGCGCATTATGCCGACCTCGATTTCTGAGGGAGAGCGGCGGGGGTTTCGCACCCCCGGACCCCCGCGGAGTATTTCGGCCACAGTGAAAGGGGGGCCGCCATGGATGCCGCCGGGTTGAAACACCGGCTTGTCGCGAAGGCGGTCGAGGAGGGGTTCGCCGCCGCGCGGGTCTGCCGCCCGGATGCGATCCCCGAAGCAGCGGGGCGGCTGGCGGTGTTCGTCGGGAAGGGTCGGCACGGGCAGATGGGCTGGATGGCCGAGCGGATGGGCTGGCGCGGTGATCCGGGGGCGCTTTGGCCCGAGGCGCGGTCGGTCGTGATGCTGGCCGAGGTCTATACGCCGGAGGGTGATCCGCTGGCGGTGCTGGAGACGCCGGAGCGGGCGGCGGTGTCCTGCTATGCGCAGGGGCGAGACTACCACGACCTCGTGAAGAAGCGGCTGAAGCGGGTTGGGCGGTGGTTGATCGAGGCGGCCGAAAAAGGCTCTGTTCCGGCGGAAATCAAGGTTTTCGTCGATACCGCGCCGGTGATGGAGAAGCCCTTGGCGCAGGCGGCGGGGCTGGGCTGGCAGGGCAAGCATACCAATCTGGTGAGCCGCGAGATGGGAAGCTGGTTCTTCCTGGGCGCGATCTTTACCACGCTGGAGTTACCCGTGGACGGGGCCGAGGTCGATCATTGCGGGTCCTGCCGGGCCTGTCTGGATATCTGCCCGACGGGAGCGTTTCCGGCGCCCTATCAACTGGATGCACGGCGGTGCATTTCCTACCTGACGATCGAACACAAGGGGCCGGTGGACGAGGCGTTGCGGGGGCTGCTCGGCAACCGGATCTATGGCTGTGACGATTGCCTTGCCGTCTGCCCCTGGAACAAGTTCGCGGTGGCGGCGCGGGAGAAGGGCTATGCCGCGCGGGTGGGCGCGCCGCCGTTGGCGGAGCTTGCGGTGCTGGACGATGCCGCGTTCCGGGCGCGGTTTTCGGGCAGCCCGGTCAAGCGGATCGGGCGGGACCGTTTCGTGCGCAATGTGCTTTATGCGATCGGCAATTCGGGCGAGGGCGCGCTGATTCCGCTGGTGGAGAGCCTTTTTTTTGACCCTGACCCGGCGGTGGCGGATGCCGCTCAATGGGCGCTGCGGCGGCTGAAATCGGCGTGCTGAGATCAAGTTCCGCGTGCGCGGGGTAGAAAAATGCGCGATTCGCCCCCATTCTTGGGGTGTCGTCCCCCGTCATGGGGCAAGGAAACCGAGGAGGATGTCATGAGCCGTCATCTTGCAGACCGCCGCGAACCGTCGGACGGAGGCCGGACGAAACACTATGCCGAGGTGGAGCGCAGCCATGGCGGCGCGGGCAGCCATCCGGCGACGAAAGCGGTGCATGAGCGGGCGCAGACCCGGAGCGACGCCGCGCGGCTGAAGGCCTTCACCCGGATCGAGCGCGGTCTGGAGGCCTGAACCGCGACGGGAAGAACGGGGCGCGCCTGACCCTCAGGCGCGCTTTTCGCCGATACGGGTAACGCCCAGCACATCCAGAACCTTCGCCTCGATCTGGGGTGCGTTCATACCTGCGGTGGCATACATATCCTCGGGCGAGGACTGGTCGATGAAAGTGTCGGGCAGCACCATGGAGCGGAATTTCAGCCCGTGGTCGAAAACCCCCTCTTCCGCCAGAAGCTGCGCGACCTGAGAACCGAAACCGCCGATGGCGCCTTCTTCGATGGTGATGAGCGCCTCGTGATGCGCGGCGATTTGCAGGATCAGCTCGCGGTCAAGCGGTTTGGCAAAACGGGCGTCGGCGACGGTGGGGGCAAGGCCGCGCCGGGCCAGCGCCTCACGCGCCTTCAACACCTCGGCCAGGCGGGTACCGAAGGACAGGATCGCGACGCGGCCACCTTCGGCGATGACCCGTCCCTTGCCGATCTCAAGCGGCTGGCCGCGTTCGGGCATGTCCACACCGACGCCTTCGCCACGCGGGTAACGGAAGGCGGACGGCCGGTCGTCGATGGCGGCGGCGGTGGCGACCATGTGGACCAGCTCCGCCTCGTCCGCCGCGGCCATGACGACGATGCCGGGCAGGTTGGAGAGGTAGGCCACGTCGAAGGCACCGGCATGGGTCGCGCCGTCAGCGCCCACCAAACCCGCGCGGTCGATGGCGAAACGGACCGGCAGACGCTGAATCGCGACGTCGTGGACGACCTGATCGTAGCCGCGTTGCAGGAAGGTGGAATAGAGCGCGCAGAAGGGTTTCATCCCGCCGGCGGCAAGACCGGCAGAGAAGGTCACGGCGTGCTGTTCGGCGATGCCGACGTCGAAGCAACGGCGCGGGAAGCGTTCGGCGAAGAGGTTCAGCCCGGTCCCCTCCGGCATCGCGGCGGTGACGGCGACGATCTTGTCGTCCCGCTCCGCCTCGGCGATCAGGGACCGGGCGAAGACCTTGGTGTAGGAGGGCGCGTTGGAGGCGGCTTTCTTCTGTTCGCCTGTAACAGGGTCGAATTTGCCGGTCGCGTGGCCCTTGTCGGGGCTCCGTTCGGCGGGGGCGAAGCCCTTGCCTTTCTTCGTCAGCACATGGATCAGGACCGGCCCGGTGGCGCGGTCATGGACGGTACGCAGGACGCCAAGCAACTGGTCCATGTCATGCCCGTCGATGGGGCCGACATAGGAAAAGCCCAGCTCCTCGAACATGGTGCCGCCGACGGTCATGCCTTTCAGCATTTCCTTGGCGCGGCGGGCGCCTTCCTGGAAGGGCGACGGCAGCAAGCTGACCGCACCTTTCGCGGCGGCCTTCAACTCCTGAAACGGCGCCCCGGCGTAGAGGCGGGAGAGGTAGGCGGACATGGCCCCGACGGGCGGCGCGATCGACATTTCATTGTCGTTCAGCACGACGAAGAGCCGCTTTTTCAGGTGACCGGCGTTGTTCAGCGCCTCATAGGCCATGCCCGCGCTCATCGCGCCGTCGCCGATGACGGCCACCGCATCGCCCGCGTCGCCGCCAAGGTCACGCGCCACGGCAAAGCCCAGCGCGGCGGAGATCGAGGTGGAGGAATGAGCGGCGCCGAAGGGATCGTAGGGGCTTTCCGACCGCTTGGTGAAGCCGGAAAGACCCGATTTCTGGCGCAGCGTGCGGATACGATCGCGCCGCCCGGTCAGGATCTTGTGCGGATAGCACTGATGGCCGACGTCCCAGATGATCTTGTCGCGCGGAGCGTCAAAAACGGCGTGCAGCGCCACGGTCAGTTCGACGACGCCAAGACCGGCGCCCAGATGCCCGCCGGTGACAGAGACGGCGCTGATCGTTTCGGCGCGCAGTTCATCGGCGAGGCGGCGCAATTCGCCATCCGTCAGGACCTTGAGGTCGGCGGGGACGGTCACACGGTCAAGCGTCGGTGTCTTCGGTCTGTCGGTCAAAGCGGCGGCCCCGGTGTGGTTTGGGCCGGTTTAGCCGGAATCACATGCAGGAACAATCGCGATGGCTTGCAGATTTCGTGCAGTCAGCCGCCGTAATGGGCGCGGAAGGCCGCGATGGCGCGGTCCAGCGCGGCATCATCGACATCGCGGTGCAGAACCATGCGGATGGCGGGGCTTTGGCCGCCGATCACGACGCCTTGCGACGCGAGTGCCGCGCGCAGGTCGGCGTGACCGCCCGCGTCGGGGGTGAAGAAGACCATGTTGGTGGCTTGGGTCACCTGCCCCACGCCCAGGTCGGTCAGGGCCTTGGCCAGCCGCGCGGCGCGGGTGTGATCCCCGGCCAGCCCGGCGCGGTTATGAGCCAGCGCGTGGCGCCCCGCCGCCGCAAGGATCCCGGCCTGCCGCATCCCGCCGCCCAGCATCTTGCGCAGCCGCAGCCCGCGCGCGATCAGATCGGCCGGCCCGACGAGAACGGAGCCGACGGGCGCGCCAAGGCCCTTTGACAGGCAGACAGAGACGGTATCGACAAGGCCGGCCAGATCGGCGGGCGCACAGCCGAGCGCGGTGACGGCGTTGAAGAACCGCGCTCCGTCGAGATGAACCGACAGGCCCGCCGCCCGCGCCGCTTCGGTGGTGGAGCGCATCTCGGCAAGGGAAACGGCCTGCCCGTTGACGGTGTTCTCAAGGCTCAGCAGGCGGCTGACGGGATGGTGGGGATCGTCGGCCTTGATGGCGCGCGTCACATCGCCCGACGCGACGCCGCCTGTCGGCCCGACCGGCAGCGGGCAAAGCGCCACGGCGCCCAGGACGGAGGCCCCGGCGGCCTCATGCAGGTAGACGTGATAGGTCCTGCCAAGGATGACCTCATCCCCGCGCCCGCAATGGGAAAGGACCGCGACAAGGTTCGATTGCGTACCAGACGGCAGGAACAGCCCCGCCTCCTTGCCCAGCAGTTCGGCGGTCTCCGCTTGAAGGCGGTTGACCTCCGGGTCTTCGCCATAGACGTCATCGCCAACCTCGGCCTCGGCGATGGCGCGCAGCATCGCGGCGTCGGGGCGGGTGACGGTATCGCTGCGCAGGTCACAGATCGTATTGGCGGGCGGAGAGGCGGCTTTCTTGCCGGAATAGACACTCATTTCATCCTCCTCAGGTCTCACGGCTGATGGTGAAGCGCGCCGCCTGGCGGAGCACGTCGGCGGCCATGCCGTACTGCGCCAGAGCCTCCTCTGCCTCATCCACCAGCGCGCGGGCGCGGGTCTTGGCGCCGCCGAGGCCAAGCAGGGACACAAACGTCGCCTTGCCCGCCGCCGCGTCCTTGCCCAGCTTCTTGCCCGCCTTGTCGGGGTCGCCCTCGACATCCAGAATATCGTCCGCGATCTGGAAAGCGAGGCCGAGCGCCCTGGCGTAGCGTTCCAGCGGCCGCGGGTCCGCGCCGGCAAGGATCGCCCCGGCCGTCGCGGCAAAGCCGATCAGCGCACCGGTCTTGCCCGCCTGAAGGCGCGTGATTTCCTCAAGCGTCAGCGGGGCCGCAGCGGTTTCGGCGGCAATGTCGAGCGCCTGACCAAGCACCATCCCCTCGGCCCCCGAGGCCTGTGCGAGGGCGACGACAAGGTCGATCCGCCGGGCGCCCAGCGCCGGGTCGCAGCAAAGCTGGAAGGCCAGCGTCTGAAGCGCGTCACCGGCAAGGACGGCGGTCGCCTGATCCCATTTCACATGCACCGTGGGACGGCCGCGCCGCAGGTCGTCGTCATCCATGCAGGGCAGGTCGTCATGGACCAGCGAATAGGCGTGAAGCGCCTCGACCGCGGCAGCGGCGGGCATCGCCTCACCTTCATGGATACCATGGAGGCGGGCGCTTTCCAGGACAAGGAAGGCGCGCAGGCGCTTGCCACCCTGAAGGGCGTAGCGCATGGCCTGAATGACGGGCAGATCGGGGTGGAACGCCAGGGCGTCGTCAAGCGCCTGCTGCACTTTCGACTGCGCGCGGGTCAGGCGTTCGTGAAACACTCAGAGACCTTCGACGGGGGTGGTGCCTGCGGGTTTGCCATCGGGGCCGAGGGTGATCTTGGCGACCTTTTCCTCCGCCTCTTTCAGCTTGGCCTCGCAATGCGCCTTGAGGCTTGCCCCCCTTTCGTAAAGGGCGATGGATTTCTCAAGCTCGACATTGCCGGATTCGAGGGCGCGGACGACCTCTTCCAGCTGCTTCATGGCATCTTCGAAGCTGAGGGTGGAAAGATCGCTCATGCGCCGCGCTCCATCAGGACAGTGACATGCGCCGCGACCGATGCCGCCAGCGCGGCGAGATCATATCCCCCCTCAAGGCAGGATACCACCCGGCCCGAGGCGGTTCTGTCGGCCAGATCGCAGATTGCGCCGGTGATCCAGGCGAAGTCGCTTTCGGTCCAGTTCAGACCAGCAAGAGGGTCGTCGCGATGGGCGTCGAACCCGGCGGAGATCAGGATCAGGTCGGGGGCGAGGTCGGCAACGCGGGCCAGCGCCGGTTCCCAGGCCGCGCGCATCTCTGCCCCGCCCGAACCGGGGCGCAGGGGCAGGTTCACGATCTGGCCATGGGCGCCGACCTCCGTGGCCGCGCCACTGCCGGGGTAGAGCGGCATCTGGTGCGAGGAGACGAAGATCGCCCGCGCCTCATCCCAGAGCAGGTCCTGCGTTCCGTTGCCGTGATGGACGTCGAAATCAAGAACCGCGACGCGCGACAGGCCGTGATGATCGAGGGCATATCTGGCCGCGATAGAGACGGTTCCGAACAGGCAGAACCCCATCGCGCGGCCGCGTTCGGCATGATGGCCGGGCGGGCGCATGGCGACGAAGGCATTGGCGGCATCGCCGGACAGGACGGCGTCGACGGCGGCCTCGGCCGCGCCGATCGCGCGCAGGGCGGCCTCATACGAGCCTGGCGACAGGAAGGTATCGGGGTCAAGCTGCGCCCAGCCCTCATCGGGCCGCGCGGCGCGGACCTTTGCCAGATATTCCGCGGCATGGCAGCGCAGCACCTCTGCTTCCCCTGCCAGCGGCGCCTCACGGCGATCCAGCGCTGCGAAGTCTGGCGCGCCCAGCGCCGCGTTTATCGCCGCGAGACGATCCACCCGTTCGGGATGGCCGGGGGGCGTCAGGTGCGACAGGCCGCTTTCATGGCTGAAAAGAAGCGTCGTCATGTCGCCGCCTTCCCGCTATTCGGGCGCGAGCATATAGCCCGCGCCGCGCACCGTCTGAAGGTAGCGCGGCTGTTTCGGGTCAACTTCCACCTTGCGCCTGAGGCGGGTGATCTGGACATCGACGGCGCGCTCCTGCGCGGAATCGCCCCGGCCGCCGCCCCGGCCCAGATCCTCGACCAGTTGCGTGCGGCTGACCGCCTCGCCCGGACGGGCGGCGAAGATGCGCATCAAGGCGGCCTCGGTCGCGGTCAGGCGGACCAGGTCGTCGCCGCGCCACATCTCCCCCCGGTCGACGTCATAGCGCACCGGCCCCATGTGCAGGATCCGCGGCAGGCGGGTTTCGACCTCGGGCGGGGTGCGGCGGAGGATGGCGTTGATGCGGAGAAGCAGTTCGCGCGGCTCGAAAGGCTTGGTCAGGTAATCGTCCGCCCCGGCCTCAAGCCCGGCGATGCGGTCGTCGGCCTCGGCCTTGGCGGTCAGAAGAAGGATCGGTGTCGTCAGGCTGCGCCGCAGGTCGCGCGTCAGGCTGATGCCGTCCTCGCCCGGCATCATCACGTCAAGCACGATCAGGTCGAAGTCGAGCCCGGCCAGAAGCCGCCGCGCATGGGCGCCATCGCGGGCGGAGGTGACCCAGAAGCCGTTCCGCATGAGGTATTTCTGCAAGAGCGTGCGGATGCGTTCGTCATCATCGACGATCAGAAGGTGAACATCGGGCGGGGGACTCATGGCGCGCCATCCTTCATCGACAGATAATGGCGGCGAATCTCCGGGTCCATCATCGCCTCAAGCACCTGGCGAAAGCCGGTGACGGCGGCGGGGCCGGCGGCGCGATAGGCCGCGCGCATCCGGGCGCGCTGTGCCTCGGACAGGTCGCGTTCCAGGGCAGAGCCCTTTTCGGTCAGGAAAAGGTTGCGCTCCCGCTTGTCCCGGCGGCCGACGCGGGCCTCGACCAGGCCATCCTCGACCAGGGTTCTCAGGACACGGTTCAGCGATTGCTTTGTGACGCCGAGCATGGTCAGAAGCGTGTTCACCGTCAGCCCCGGCTGGCGGTTGATGAAATGGATCGCGCGATGATGGGCGCGGCCGTATTCGTAGTTTTCCAGAATCCGGTCGGGATCGGCCGTGAAGGCGCGGTAGGCGAAATACATCGCCTCGATCCCCTTGCGGAGTTGTTCGTCGGTCAGGAACAGCAGGCTTTCGCCGCCCCCCGCTTCCGTCCTCCCGCCTTGCATCATGCCGTCCCTGCTGGCCTCTCTCCGATTTTATGTCAGTGATGTTGACTTTCCAAGACCGAATTGGTAGCGAGTCGCAGAAATCACGCAACTTTATGTCCGCATCGGACCAAACTTGCGCAATATTCGGAAAACGGCTTGCCCGAGGAGGACTGTGATGGCCGGTGCCTATGACGATCGTGACGGCAAGATCTGGATGGACGGGACGTTGGTGGACTGGCGCGATGCCAAGGTCCATATCCTGACCCATGCGCTGCACTACGCCTCCTCCGTTTTCGAGGGGGAACGGTGCTATGACGGCAAGATCTTCAAGGGCCACGAACATTCCCTGCGGCTGCGCAAATCGGCCAATCTGCTGGACATGGAAATCCCCTATACCGCCGAGGAAATCGACGCGGCGAAGGAAGCGATGCTGAAGGCGAACGGCTGGACCAACGCCTATGTCCGCGCGATCGCCTGGCGCAGCGCGGGCGAGGATATGGGCGTATCGGCCAAGCGCAACCCGGTGCGGCTGGCCGTCGCCGGTTGGGAATGGGGCAATTATTACGGCGATGCAAAGCTGAAGGGCGCAAAGCTCGACATCTCCAAGTGGAAGCGG
>DAIOXI010000001.1:0-18714 GCA_036758045.1 Albidovulum sp. | reverse complement strand
ACGCCCCTCGCCCGAAACCGCGCCCAGCCAGGCCAAGGCGGCCGGGCTCTACATGATCTGCACCATGTCCAAGCACGCGGCGGAGGCGAAGGGCTGTTCGGACGCGATGATGTTCGACTATCGCGGCTATGTCGCCGAGGCGACCGGCGCCAACATCTTCTTCGTCAAGGACGGTGAGGTGCATACGCCCAAGGCCGACTGCTTCCTCAACGGCCTGACCCGGCAGACCGTGATCGGGATGCTGAGGGACATGCAGATCAAGGTGCATGAACGCCACATCATGCCCGAAGAACTGGAAAGCTTCGAACAATGCTGGCTGACCGGCACGGCGGCCGAGGTCACGCCGGTCGGGCAGATCGGCGATTACAATTTCGCGGTGGGCGAACTGACAAAGCGCGTCGCCGCCGATTATGAGAAGCTCGTGCGCGCCTGACGCGCGCACGAGGGTCTTGCCTTACGGAAAGCGGCAGGGCGCGCGGTAGGACCGCCCGTCGGGATAGGTGTAGATGCACTGCTGCGGCTGGTTCGCCTGATCGACGATGCTGCCGACAGCGGCACCGGCCGCGCCACCCAGAAGGGCGCCTTCCAGCTTGTCGCCCTTGTCCGAGGCGATCGCCCCGACAGCCGCACCGGTCAGGGCGCCGGTGGCCACCGTCTGATCGCCCGTCGTTTCGCAGGCTGCGAGGGTAAGGGCGAAGGGCAGCGCGAGAAGCAGCTTGTGTTTCATCAGGTCCATGAGGCTCTCCCATACTGGATTCATTGAAGCCGTGGGGGGCCAACGCCGCACCGGGCGGTGTGTTCCCTGAAGGGTTTCGGAACCGGCGGTATTTTGCCTGTCGGCCCAGGTCGGGCGCCCGGAACAAACGCTTGCCACGCGCGTGGGGATTGGAGATGTGTTTTTTCGAAACATATCAGTCCCCACGTTTGACGGGGCCGGAACGGGGCAAGGATGGCGGACTCGCTTTCGAAGCGCGTCGCGCGCCGGATCGCCGCCGGATCGGCGTCGGGGGAGAGGGCTTCTTCAACACCGCCAAGGGCATCGCCATGCCGCCACACACGCGCCGGATCGGCCATGTCTTTCAGGATACGCGCCTCTTGCCGCATATGAGCTTGGCGCAAAACCTGTCCTATGGCGCGCGCCTCGGGCGTTCGCCCCGGGCGGGGCGGAACGGGGGGCTGATCGTCGATCTTCTGGGCATGGGCGCCTTGCCTCAGCGCCAGCCGCGCACCCTGCCGCGGCTCACGCGGCGATCGGCCATTGCGCTGCACCTTGCGCCCGGAAAGCGGCTCTATGCCGTCCTGACAGCCGTCTGCGTCGTCCGTGACAGCATCGGGCATTCCGTGCCGCCAGAAACCCCGATGGGCGCGAAAGGGACAAATACACCCGGATTTCCCCCGTGACGGCGGTCAATTGGTGTCATTACGCAATACCATGCCGATATGTCGATCTGCCGTCACGAAACTATTGATTCAGTCCCTCGCTTGACCGATGAGAAGGCTGCTCATCAAGGCGCCCGGTGGGGATGAAGGGCGCGATGACGACGGACCAGCCAGCGACGCCGGCGGGATCGCTTGGGCGGGTCGGCAGACCGAAAGGCCAACCGGCGTGAATGCGAAGGAGAACAGCGTCGACGAGCTTGTCGCGGCCATCGCGGTCGGCGACCGTTCGGCGTTTGACTCGCTTTACCGCAGGCTTGAAAGGCCGCTCTATCGCTTTCTCATGCTAAAATTGAACGATCCGCACCGATCCGCCGACCTACTCCATGACGTGTTTCTGGAGGTCTGGCGCAGCGCGGCGGCGTTCCGGGGGCAGTCGAAGGCCCAGACATGGATCTTCGCGATCGCCTGGCGAAAGGCGATGGAGGTCCACCGGAAGGGCGAAAGGGTAACGTATCAGGAGAGTTTGCCGGACCAGATCGACGAAAGCCCCGATGCTGCCACGGCGCTGTCAGCCGCCGAAGATGCAACGGCGGTGCGGGAGTGCCTGAAAGGGTTGAGCGAGGAGCATCGGATGGTGCTTGAGCTGACCTTTTTCGAAGAGATGAGCTACCCGGATATCGGGGCGGTCATGGGCATTCCCGAGGGGACGGTCAAATCGAGGGTCTATCACGCCAAGCAGCTCATGCTGCGGTGTTTGTCGGCAAAGGGCGCTGTCAGGGGTTCGGGACGTAATGGGTAACGACGTGCAACGTGAGATCGAAGAGCTTCTGCCGTTCTATCTGAACGGGTCGCTAAGCGGGGATGAACATGCCCGCGTCGAGGCGGCGCTGGCCGGGGATAAAGGGTTGCGCCAGCAGCTTGAGTTCCTGCGCGCGGTGTCCGGAGCGGTGCGGTCGGATGACCTCGCCGCTGCCGCGCCCGGCGATCTGGGTCTGGCGCGGTTGCGGCGCGACATCGGGCAGGCAACGGGGGGGCGGCAGCCGGGGCGGCCGGTGCTGCGTTCGGTCGCGGCGCTTGCGGCGGCCTTCATTCTTGGCGTCGGCGTGATGGCACTTTGGCCGTCGCTTGGCCGAGGGCCGGAGGATGCGATCTATGAACAGGCCGGCGGCCCGGCGGCGAAAGGCGCGCTGATCGTCGCCTTCCGTCCGGGCGCGACGGCGGAACAGATCTCAACCCTGCTTCTGTCGGTTGACGGGGCGATTGTCGACGGGCCTTCCGCGATCGGTCTCTATCGGGTAGACCTGCCCGATGGCGCCGATGCCGGGACCGTGGCGAACCGTCTTCTGGCGGCGGGCGAGATCATCGAGAGTGCGCAAAAGGCAGAATGAAGGCGTTTGTTGCGACCGTCGCCGCTTTGGCGATCGTCCTCGGAACGGGAGAGGACCGGATGATCGGGGCGGCTTTCGCCGCCGAGCCGACGGAAGGGCATGAATCCTCCACTGAGCCGACCGAACCGACCGAGCCGTCCGGCCCGTCGCCTGCCCGCGCACGCGAGAGGAATGAGGCGCCCTCCCCCTCGCGACTGATCTCCTTCGGCCGGTCGCGGACGTTGGGAAATGGCCGCGTCGAATATCTTTCGGTCGGAACGCCCGCGGCGATGGACCGGGCGACGGAGTATATCGCGTCGCTGGGTGCGACCGTCCTGCGGCGCCAGGACCTGGGGTCGCTGGGCCTGTCGATGGTGGCCGTCGATCTGAACGAACGCATCTCGGCCTCGTCGCTCCAGCGCCGTCTTCGGGATGCGGGGATTCCGGTCGCGCTGGACCGCAACAGCATCTTTGCCCCCTCGGGCGGGTCGCGAAGCTATGCCGCGCATCTGGTCGGCGCGCCCGCGAACCGGACCTGCGCCCTGCCCGGCAACGTCCGCATCGGCCTGATCGACGGCCCTGTGGATACCGCCGCGCCGGGCCTTTCGAAGATCAATATCGTCAGCAGGACGGTTCTGGATGACACCGACACGGCGGCCGATCCCGGCCATGCGACGGGCCTCGTCTCGCTGATCGCCGGTCAGCCGGGGGCGCGCGACGATGAAGGGTTGGCCGTCGGTGCGCAGATCTATTCGGCGGTGGCCTTCGCGCGGGGCAATGCGGAAAACGCGGCGGGCATGCGGCTGGACCATTTCGCCAGAGGTCTCGACTGGCTGCTGGATGATAATGTCGATATCATCAACATGTCGCTGTCGGGGCCGGAAAACCGGGTTCTTGCCACTCTGATGTCGGCGGCGAGCGCCCATGGCGTCACCCTTGTCGCCGCGACCGGCAATCAGGGGCGTGGCAAGGTCGCCTACCCCGCCGCCGACCCGCATGTCATCGCCGTGACAGCCATCGACGCGCGGCTTCGGCTGTATCGCGCCGCGAACCGGGGCGATGAGGTGGATTTCGCGGCGCCGGGTGTCGATCTTCTGGTCTCCGACAGCGGCGGCCGCTCCTATCGTTCGGGGACCTCCTATGCCGCCGCCATCGCCTCGGCGATCATCGCGCATGAGGTCGGCAAGGGCGTGCGCGGCAAGACGGCCATCGTCGATGCGCTGAAGCACGACGCCCGCGACCTTGGGGCGGCGGGGCATGATCGCGATTTCGGCTGGGGCCTGCTTCAGCTTTCCGGCTGCTGAGCGGACGGGCCGGACGCCTTCCAGACGTTTTGCCGGAAAATCTGAATTTCTTTTGAACCGAACCCAATGGGGCGCAACTAACAGGCAATGGGTGCGGGTGGATATCTTGGGGATGAGTGTCGGCGGGCTGTACTCACGGAACGGCCGACAGATCGCCAAGGTCAAGAGTTCAGGTGTAAGAGTGGCTGCCCCTTCCAGACGTCGATCGTTGTGTCCTGTCGGGTGTGCTTAAGTTAACGAGTGTCTGACTGATCGATTGGCGGGAGCGGTCAATGCTGTACGGATGCGCAAGCATACGAGGCGTTGGCCGCTTCCGCTCTTTTTGCCCTGACTATAGCCAGCCCGGCGCGGGCCTGCCGCACACCGTCCGCCCGCGCGCCGCACCCCTGCCGTCGACTGCTGCCCTGCCTAATTTTTGGGCGTCCGGCGGAATGGCGCCGATCCGCAGGCATATGGATGGGCGCAGAACCACCTGTTGACCCTGCCTCACACCCATTTGCGATTGCTGCACGCGCATTCCTCTTGCGGAAATGCAAGAAGCGGTATGAATGCGCGATGGCGACGCCCGCTGAGTCGCGTTGGCTGCCAGGCTATTGCAAACGTTGAAGAATGATTCCGAACATGACTGATCTCCGGTCGCCTTCGCGGCGGCTGTTCCTGACCGCCGCCGGGACCACCGCGCTGACCATGCTGGCGCTTCCCGCCCCCCTCAGGGCGCAGGTCGATGCGGCGCAGGGCGAGCCCTTCAGCTTTGACATGCTGACCGACGCCGCGCGCGCGCGCGCCGCCCTGCCTGCGCCCGAGGCAGAGGTCCTGTCGCCGCTTTTCACCGATCTGAACTATGACGACTACCAGCATATCCAGTTCCGCCCCGCCAGGGCGCGGTGGAAATCGGCGGAAAGCACCTGGAACCTGCTGCCCTTCCACCTCGGCTGGCTGTTCAAGGAGCCGGTGCGCCTGCATGAGGTCACCGACGGCCGCGCGACCAGGCTGACCTTCACCACCGACGATTTCGACTATCGCGGCCCTCTGAAAGAGGACGTCCCCCCCGCAACTGTGCTTCCCGGCGTGGCGGGCTTCAAGCTGACGCATCCCCTCAATCGCGCCGACAAGATGGATGAGATCATCTCCTTCGTCGGGGCCAGCTATTTCCGCGCGCTGGGGCAGGGCAATACCTATGGCCTTTCGGCGCGCGGCCTTGCCATCGACAGCGGCTTGACCAAGGCCGAGGAGTTTCCGCGCTTCAGCGGTTTCTGGCTGGAACGTCCGGCGCCGGGGGATCAGCGGGTAACGGTCTACGCCGCGCTTGACAGCGCGAGCGTGACCGGGGCCTACCGTTTCATCGTGACGCCGGGCGTCGATACCACCGTCGAGGTGACGGCGCGGCTTTTCTTCCGCAATGACGTCGAACAGCTTGGCATCGCGCCGCTGACCTCGATGTTCCTCTTCGCCGATGTGAACCGGGCACGGTTCCTCGACTATCGCCCGCGTGTCCATGACAGCAACGGCCTCAGGATCGTGCGCGCGGATGGCGATGTGATCTGGCGCGCGCTGGACAATCCGGCGCGGCTTGCGACCTCTTATTACAGCGAGACGCAGCCCCGGCGGTTCGGCCTGCATCAGCGGGGGCGGGATTTCGACGATTATCAGGATGCCGGTGCGCGCTATGACCTGCGGCCTTCGGTCGATGTCGAGCCGATCGGCGATTGGGGCACGGGCAAGGTCCGGCTTTTCGAGCTTCCGACTGATGTCGAGGTGCATGACAATATCGGCGCCTTCTGGATTCCCGATCAACCGGCGAAGGCGGGCGATGCGCGCGAATTCGCCTACAGGCTGCATTGGGGTCGGCTGGAACCCGACTATTCAGACGACCGGGCCATCGTCCGGGCCACACGAAGCGGTGTTGGCGGGGCGGCGGGGGTTGAAAACCCGCCCGACACACGCAAGTTCGTGGTCGACTTCCACGGCGGCATGCTCGGCCGTCTGCCTGACGACGACACGGAGGTCACGCCGGTGCTGAGCGTGTCCGGGGGAACCGTCGACGTGCTGACCCTGTCGAAGCTTCCCGGCGAACCGACATGGAGGATGGCCGCCGACATCGCGGCCAAGGACGGCGCGGTCGTGGAGATGACGGCGCATATCGCAGGCTACGGCAGGAAACTGTCGGAGATCTGGTCATTCCAATGGGTGAAGTGATGAATATCGAGCAGCTTTCCGAACGCGATGCCGAGGCGGTGATCCTGCCGATCCCGGCCTTTGCTTCACTGCCCGACGCGCCCCTCGCGATGCCCACGCAAAGGCTTGAGGCACCGCAGCCGGTGGCCTTCCTGCGCGGGCTTTTCGGCGTGTCGCGGCGCACGGTGAACCATTGACATGGGCAGCCGGTCCAGACTGATCGTCCTGCGTTCGGTCGCCGTTCTTCTGCCCCTCGTGGCGTGAAGCGGGGCGGCGGCGCTGTTCCTTCAGTATTCCTCCGCCTCCGGGCTGACCGTCTATGCCTATCTCAGCGCCGTCCTGCTGGCGCTATCGACCGCCTGGCTCGCCTGGGGCGCGGGGCTGTCGCTGATCGGGCTTTGGCCCGCGCGAAGGGCAATGGCGGCGGCGCAGCCGATCCGGGGCAAGACCGCGATCCTGATGCCGGTCTGCAACGAAGACCCCGCCGCGACCTTCGCGCGGGTGGCCGCGATGATGGGGGCACTGGATGACGCCCCGGCACGGATCGACTTTGCCATCCTGTCGGACAGTTCCCGGCCCGAGGTGATCGCGGGCGAGGCCTACTGGTTCAATCGCCTGATGGCCGAAACCGGCGGCGAGGGGCGGTTGTTCTACCGCCGCCGCAGCCAGAACATCGGGCGCAAGGCGGGCAATATCGCGGATTTCTTCCGCCGCAGCGGCGGGGCCTATGACTTTGCCCTGATTCTTGACGCCGACAGCTTGATGGACGCAGGCACGATCCTTGAGATGATCCGGCGGATGGAGGCAGAGCCGCGCCTTGGCCTGCTTCAGACGCTTCCCGTCGTGGTGCGCGCGCAGTCGATCTTTGGCCGCGCAATGCAATTCGCCGCCGGGTTCTATTCGCCCGTCTTCGCGCGCGGTCTGGCCCGGCTTCAGGGTGGCGCGGGGCCGTTCTGGGGCCATAACGCCATCGTCCGCACCGCCGCCTGGGCCGGGTCCTGCGGCCTGCCGGAACTGGACGGGCCCCCGCCCTTCGGGGGCCATATCCTTAGCCATGACATCGTCGAGGCGGCGCTTCTGGCCCGCGCGGGGTGGATCGTGCGCCTCGACCCCGATCTGGGCGGGTCATATGAGGAAGGGCCGGAGAACCTGATCGAACATGCCAAGCGCGACCGGCGCTGGTGTCAGGGCAACCTTCAGCATTCGCGCGTCATCGGCGCCGCCGGTCTGCCGGGGTGGAGCCGCATGTCGCTGGGCCTTGGGATCATGGCCTATATCGCCCCGGTCTTCTGGGGCGGGTTCCTGATTTCTTCGCTTCTGGATCGGGCAAACCTGCCGCCGCCGGATTATTTCCCCGACCCGCACCAATTCTTCCCGGTCTTTCCCAGCGATGAGACGGCGAAGGCGATCGGCCTTGCCATCGGGATCGTCGGCCTTCTCATCATGCCGAAGCTGCTGATCGTGATCGAGGCGGCGATGGGCGGGCGCTTGCGGCAGTTCGGGCGGCCCGGCGCGGTGGTCCTGTCCGCGATTTCCGACCTCGCGCTGTCGAGCGTGATCGCCCCGATCCTGATGGCCTTCCAGACAAGGTCGGTGCTTCAGGTCCTGCGCGGCGCCGACGGCGGCTGGCCCGCGAACCGGCGGGGGGAGGCGCGGCTGACGGTTACCGAGGCTTTCGAGGCCTGTCATTTCATGGTGACGGTCGGGCTTCTGGGCCTGTTCGCCTCATGGTTCTGGATTCCCGCGCTGCTGCCCTGGCTGTTGCCGGTGCTGGGCCCGATGATCCTGTCGCCGGTCCTGATTGCCTGGACCTCGCGCCCCGCAGCGGGGTCGGCGGTGTTCGGGATGCCCGAGGAACGCGCCCTGCCGCCGATCCTTGCGCGCCACGACGCGATCCTTGCGCGTTGGGGGCAGGGCTCGGGCGCGGCCCTTGGCACGGACGCCCAGGCGGGGCGGAGCATCGCCGATGCCTGATCGCGCCGCCCTGCAATCGCCCGCGCGCCAGCGCGACGGTCGGATCGACGTGCTTCGGGGCCTTGCCCTTGTGATGATCTTCATCAATCACGTCCCCGGCACGGTGTTCGAGAACCTGACCAACCGCAATTTCGGCTTTTCCGACGCGGCCGAGGGCTTTGTGATGATCTCGGGCATCTCCGCGGCGCTGGCCTATTCGGGCGGTCTGTCGGCCATGCCGCTCTGGCCGGGGATCGCAAAGGTGTGGAAGCGGGCGTGGATGCTTTATCTTGTCCATCTGTTCCTGTCCTTCTGGGCGCTGGCCATCGTCTTTGCGACATGGCGTTTTGGCGGCAGTCCCACGCTGGCGCAGAAGGATAACTTCCAGTTCCTCTTCAGCGATCCCTATGGCGTCCTGATCGGGGTACCGACGCTGGGCCACCAGTTCGGCTATGTGAACATCCTGCCGCTTTACGCCGTCCTGCTGCTGGCGGCTCCGGCGCTGATCCTGCTGGGCCGGCGCTGGCCGGTCTGGACGCTTGCCGGGTCCGCCGCGCTCTGGTTCGCCGCAGGCTGGTTCCGGCTTGACCTGCCGGCCTATCCGCTTCCCGGTGGCTGGTTCTTCAACCCGTTCTCCTGGCAGCTTCTGTTCGTTATCGGCCTCCTGACCGGGCTCGCCATGAAGCGCGGCGCGCGGTTCGTGCCGATACGGCCGTGGCTCACCTGGCTGGCCTGGGGTTTCGTCATCCTCGCGGTGGCCTGGCTGAAATGGCACGCGCTCGGGCGGGCGGCGGGGTCGGCGCTCTGGTGGGCGGCCAACCATGGCGCGCCCTGGTTCTTTACTGCCTTCGACAAGACCTATGTGTCGCTGCCCCGGCTTCTGCATGTCTTGGCCCTTGCC
Source organism: Albidovulum sp. (assembly GCA_036758045.1). Taxonomy (GTDB): domain Bacteria; phylum Pseudomonadota; class Alphaproteobacteria; order Rhodobacterales; family Rhodobacteraceae; genus Albidovulum. The sequence continues at coordinate 9,634 of DAIOXI010000001.1, read as the reverse complement.
TATGCGATCAGCACCATTCCCGGCTTTCGCCGCGCGGCCGATCATCCGGCGCTGGCGCCGCTGGCGGTTCTGGGGCGGCAGGCGCTGCCGGTCTTCGCGCTGGGGACGCTTCTGTCCTTCGCCGCCCGCGCCGTGAAGGAGGTTGCGGTGACACCGTCGCATCTCCTCGACGGGTCGCTGATTGCCGGGGGCATCGTGGCGATGATCGCCTTCGCGGCCTTCCTTGACCGCAACCGCAAACCAACCGGCGGGCGGGTCGCCACCGCCCCCGCCCTGCCCGCCCGCGCCTAGCGCCGCCCGCGCAGGCCTGCGTTGAAATACTGCCCGGTCCTGGTCGCAAGATAGGCGTCAAGCGGGATGCTCTCCTGCTTCACGAAGCCTTGCTGCGGCAGCTTTCCGGCCTTCACCATCTCGATCACCGCCACGACAGAGGCAGAGGTCGTCCAGGCGATCGCCGTGCGCCGACGGCATGCGATCTCCTGCGGATAGTAAGCGCGGACGAACTCCGTCCGCTTCAGCTGCCCGCCGGTCCAGCCTTCGGCGGCGACATGAAGGTAGACGACATCCTCATCCACCGGCGGCTTGGCATGGGTCAGGATCCGGCCCGCCGCCTCGCGGTTCTCGCGCATCAGGAGTTCATGGAAGAAGAAGTTCATCAGCTTCACATGGCCGGGATAGCGCATCGTCTTGTAGTCGAGATTCTCCACCCGCCCGGTATAGGTCTCGCACATCGTGCCGAGCCCGCCCGAGGTGGTGAAGGCCTCCAGATGCACGCCGTCGATATAGATCGTCTCCAACCATTCCATCGCCGAGACGGTCTTGTGCACGCCCTCCTCGATCACCTCGCAATCGTTGAGGTATTCGTTGACCACCCCCTCGGGCGACCAGTTGAAGGCATAGCCCAGAAGCCCGGTCGGGTTCTGCGGCAGGGCGCCCACGCGCAGGCGGATGGAGCGGACCTTGTCGAAAGGCTCGGCCAGATGCGCGCCGACGATGCCGACGAAACCGGGCGCGAGGCCGCATTGCGGGGCCATGATGCCCTTCGCGGTCTTGGCCAACTCGCGGATGTGCTGGGTCGTCGGCACGTCCTCGGTCAGGTCGAAATAGTGGAGGCCAAGGCCGTGGGCGACGGTGGAGACGCCGATATTGAGGTGATAGGGCAGGCAGGACAGAACCGCCTCCTGATCCTTCAGGATCGCGGCCAGGGCGGCGGTGTCGGTCAGGTCGGCGGTGCGGGTCGGGAAGGGGGTGTCCGCGACCTTGCGCGCGTCGATGCCGGTGACCGCAAAGCCTGCCTCAGAGAGCAGTTCGGCAGCCAGATGGCCGACCTTTCCAAGGCCGAGAACGGCGATTTGTGTGAATGACATCGAAACTCTCCTGTCCGTTGGTTTACAGACAGATTCACGCGGCCAGCCGTCGATTGCGCGCGTCATTTCGGCGGATTGTCAGGGGTTGAGATAAAATATGACGGCATGTCCGGTCATAACGACGAAGCCCCGGACTTGATCCGGGGCCTCGTGTTTTGGCAGTGGTCCCGGGGCAAGCCCGGGACGGCGTTGCGCGATCAGAAGTCGAACTTCACCCCCTGCGCCAGCGGCAGGTCGGCGGAATAGTTGATCGTGTTGGTCTGGCGCCGCATGTAGCCCTTCCAGGCGTCCGAGCCCGACTCGCGCCCGCCGCCGGTTTCCTTCTCGCCGCCGAAGGCGCCGCCGATCTCGGCGCCCGAAGGGCCGATATTGACGTTGGCAATGCCGCAGTCAGAGCCGACGGAGGACAGGAACGTCTCCGCCTCGCGCATGTTCAGCGTGAAGATGCAGGAGGACAGGCCCTGCGGCACGTCGTTCTGGATGGCGATTGCCTCCTCCAGCGTGTCGTAACCCATGACGTAAAGGATCGGCGCGAAGGTTTCGGTGCGGACGGTGTCGGTCTGCGTCGGCATCTCGGCAATCGCCGGTTCCACATAGGCGCCGCCCTGCGGCACGCCCTCCGCAACCGTCTTGCCGCCGTGGATGGTGCCGCCCTCGGACTTCGCCTGTTCAAGCGCCGCCTGCATCCGGTCGCGCGCGGCATGGTCGATCAGCGGGCCGACAAGTGTGGTCGATTTGCGCGGATCGCCGATGGGCAGGCTGCCATAGGCCTTCACCAGCCGCGCCACGAGGTCGTCCTTGATCGAGTTATGCGCGATAAGGCGGCGCAAGGTCGTGCAGCGCTGGCCCGCCGTGCCGACAGCGGAAAAGACGATGGCGCGCACCGCCATGTCGAGATCGGCCGAGGGCGCGACGATCATCGCGTTGTTGCCGCCAAGTTCGAGGATCGGGCGGCCCCAGCGGGCGGCGACCTTCGGGCCGACAATGCCGCCCATTCGGGTCGATCCGGTGGCAGAGACGATGGGAACGTCCTTCGAATTCACCAGCGCCTCACCCACATCCGGGCCGCCGATGACCAGCTGCACCAGCCCCTCGGGCGCGTCTCCGAAGCGCTTCAGCGCGCGGTCGAGGATCTTCATGCAGACCATCGCGGTCAGTGGCGTCTTTTCCGACGGCTTCCAGATCACCGGATCGCCGCAGACAAGCGCCAGCGCGCTGTTCCAGGACCAGACCGCGACCGGGAAGTTGAAGGCGGTGATGACGGCGCAGGGGCCAAGCGGGTGCCAGGTCTCCATCATCCGGTGGCCGGGCCGTTCCGAGGCGATGGTCAGGCCGTAGATCTGGCGGCTGAGCCCCACGGCAAAGTCGCAGATGTCGATCATCTCCTGCACCTCGCCCAGCCCTTCGGAGAGGATCTTGCCCGCCTCAAGCGTCACGACCGCGCCCAGTTCCTCTTTCGAGGCTCGCAGTTCCTCGCCCAGAAGGCGGACAAGCTCACCCCGGCGCGGGGCCGGAACCTGACGCCAGGCCCGGAACGCCTCCTGCGACGCCGCGATGATCTTCGGCATCTCCGCAGCCGTGGTTTCGCGCAGCTTGGCGACCTCGGCGCCGTCGATCGGCGAATGCACGGCCAGCGTGCCGCCCGAAATCTCCGCCTCGCTCAGGCCCGCGGCCCTCAGCACATCCTTGTGGCTCATCTCAGTCTCCCTTCGTGACGATCGCGCGCTGGTCGTCCATACCCATGGAAACGAGCAGCGGCGCAGCGTGTTGGCATGTCTGGAAATCGCTCTTTGAACCCATGCCGCGCCAGCGGCCAAGGATCAAGCTTTGTGCCACGGCGCCCCCCAGCGTGGTGCCGGGGCCCGTGACGATGAAAAGGTCCGGCGCGAATTCCCGCGCGGCGATGAGGATGGCCTTGGTGAAGTCGTAGGTCTCCGTCACCTGATGGCCAAGAGTATAGTCCCAAAGCGCGTGTGTGTCGGTGGCGCCCGGCCACCAGATCGCGCCGCGCCCGTCGATCATCGGCAGCTTCGGCTGACTGAAAAGCGTGGGCGACAGCCGCCCGCGGCCCCGTTCGGCCACCGGGGCCTGAAGCGCGGTGTGGAAGGCGGCGTGGTTTGCAAGACGCATGGGAAATCGACCCTGTTCCGGCTGAATTTCGCCCTCAAACGCCTTCAGGCCCGCATCGTTCCCGGCAAGGACCAGCATCCCGCCAAGGTCGATGGAGAGGCCAAGGATGTGATCCGGCCGCGCGTCGATCTCCGCTACCTTGGCCAGCAGCCCGGCCTTGCGCGCGGGGTCGGGGATCCAGTCCTCACCCACGCAGGGATGCACGATCTGGCCGCCGATCAGCGCCTCCTGCATAAGCGTGCCCATGGTGTTGACCACCTCGAACCCCGCCTCGGCGGTCAGCGCCCCGCCGCAGGCCAGGGCCGAATACCAGCCCATCGAATTGCCGGTGACGGCGACGACCCTGACACCCTCGATGGCGCGGAAATCGCCCAGCGTGGCGGCGCAAATGAGGGCCGAGGCATTGTCGCCCCGCGTATGCTTCGCCACCGAATAGCTTGCCGCGCCGTCCAGCTCGCTCAGCGTCTCTTGCCCAAGCGCGGCGCGGGTGCGGTCGAAGGCGGTCAGAAGCGCGCGATCGGCGAAATGACGTTTCAGATAGCCGAGTTCGGTCTTGGTATAGGTCCCCCGGCCGGGGCAGATCACGACGGCGGTTTTCATGCCTTCGCCTCCATGAGCGCCATCGCGGCCTGATGAATCCCGTCCGCCGACGGCATCGTCGCCGCATAGGCGGGCCCGGTGGCGATGAAGCTGTCCTCGGCCGTGATGCGGGCATGGGGCACATCGGTGCGTTCGGTGAACAGCGCCATCAACGCCTCGGCCACTCCGCCAGTGCGGCGCGTCTCATCCACGATCAGGATGCGTTTCGCGCCCGTCACCGCCCCGATCAGCGCGTCAGCGGGCAGGGGCGACAACCAGCGCATGTCGATCACCCGCGCCTTGACACCCGTCTCCGCCAGCCGTCCTTCGGCCTGCCGCGACAGGTAATAGCCGTTGGCAAAGCTGACGATGGCAAGGTCGGCGCCATCGCCATGAACACCCACCTCACCGAACGGAATCACCTCATTTCCGGCGGGATAGAGCCTCATCCAGCCCGCATCCTTCTCCCCATGCAGGTCGCGCATCGGGTAAAGCGCGATGGGTTCGAGGAAGACCACCAGCCGCTGCTCCTCGCGTGCCAGCCGCACGCATTCGCGCAGCATCATCGCCGCATCCGCCCCGTTCGAGGGGCAGGCGAGGATCAGGCCGGGAATGTCGCGCAAGACGGCGACGGAGTTGTCGTTGTGGAAATGCCCGCCGAAGCCCTTCTGATAACCAAGCCCGGCGATCCGCACGACCATCGGGTTGGTGTACTGGCCGTTCGAGAAGAAGGGCAGCGTCGCCGCCTCCCCCCGCAACTGATCCTCGGCGTGGTGGAGATAGGCGAGGAACTGGATCTCGGGCATGGGGATGAAGCCGTTCTGCGCCATGCCGATACCAAGGCCAAGGATCGACTGTTCGTCCAGCAGCGTGTCGATCACCCGGTCCGGGCCGAAGCGGGTGATGAGCTTCTGCGTCACGCCATAGACGCCACCCTTGCGCCCGACATCCTCGCCCATCAGGGCGATCTCGGGGTGTTCCAGCATCAGGTCGGTCAGTGCCCAGTTGATGAGGCGGGACATGATCTGCGGCTCTTCCATCGCCTTCAGATCGCTGCCGAAGGCACGGGCGCGCGCCTCGGCACTCGGCCCGTTGGTCGGGCGGCAGGCCCGTTTCGGCGGAACGAGGCTCTCCATCACGTCAACGGCGGTCTTCAACCGTGGCCGCGTCACCGCCTCCCCCGCGATCCGAGCCACGCGCGCGCAGGTCTCCTCATAGATCGCCAGCGCCTCGGCAGGCGTGAGCGCGCCCGCCTGGCTCAGCAGCCGCACGGAATGCAGCAGCGGATCGTTGGCTTCCTCTGCCTCCACCTCCTCGCGCGCCATGTAGGTGGTGGGCATGTCGGCCCCCGCATGGCCGTAAAGCCGCACCGTGCCGATATGGAGGAAGGCAGGCTTCTTTCGGCCTCGGACATAGGCGGCGGCCTCGGCGGCGACGCGGAAGGTCTCGAAAATATCCAGCCCGTTGCAGGCGAAATACTTCAACCCCGGCCGATGTGCGAAATTGGCGGCAATCCAGCCCTTCGGCGTCTTGGTGGAAATGCCGATGCCGTTATCCTCGCAGACGAACAGAAGCGGCAGCGGGATCGACTGGTAGGAGGTCCAGGCCGCCGTATTGAACGCACCCTGTGCCGTCGAATGGTTGGCGGAGGCGTCCCCGAAAGAGCAATAGACGATGGAATCGTCCGGCAGGTCCTGATGTTCCGGCCGGCGCCGTTTCGCCGCGCCGATGGAATAGGCCGCCCCCACAGCTTTCGGCAGATGCGAGGCAATGGTGGAGGTTTGGGGCGGAATAGACAGTGTTTTCGACCCCAGAACCTTGTGCCGCCCGCCGGAAATCGGGTCTTCGGACGATGACGCAAAGCTCAGCAGCATGTCCCAGGCGATCGACTGCCCCGGCACCTGCGCCGCGCGGGCGATCTGGAATGCCGCGTCGCGGTAGTGCAGGAAGGCGTTATCGGTGGGCCGCAGCGCCGCCGCCACCGCCGCCAGCCCCTCATGCCCCGAAGAGCCGATGGTGTAGACCCCCTGCCCCGCCTTCTGCATCGCACGGCTTTGCCGGTCGAGCGCGCGCGAGAGGCAGGCGGAGCGGAAGATCGAAACCGCCCCGGGCGGCGACAGCGGCCCCGTGGGCGCGGCGCCCGGCGGCAGATCGCCCGCAGCAACCCGTCTCAGGAAGTTCTCGTGAACGATCTCGGCGCGGTCCATGCCAAAGCCTCATCTCTTCACTGTCGCAAAATACTCCCGCCGGAGGCATCTGACGGCAAGGCAGGCCGCCTCCGGCGGGAGTATTTGCGCCACAATGAAATCCCGTCAGAAAAACGCCTGAAGCCCGGTGATCGCGCGGCCGAGGATCAGCGCGTGAACGTCATGTGTGCCCTCGTAGGTATTCACCGTCTCGAGGTTGACCATATGGCGCATGACCTGGAAATCCTCCTGGATGCCGTTGCCACCGTGCATGTCGCGCGCCATCCGGGCCATATCCAGCGCCTTGCCGCAGTTGTTGCGCTTGACCAGCGAAATCATCTCGGGCGCCGCCTTTGCCTCATCCATCAACCTGCCGACCCGCAGCGCGCCCTGAAGGCCAAGGGAGATTTCCGTCATCATGTCGGCCAGTTTCTTCTGGTAAAGCTGGGTCTGGGCCAGGGGCCGGTTGAACTGCTTGCGGTCAAGGCCGTACTGGCGCGCCGCATGCCAGCAGAACTCCGCCGCGCCCAGCACACCCCAGGCAATGCCGTAGCGGGCGCGGTTGAGGCAGCCGAACGGGCCTTTCAGCCCCTCGACATTGGGCAGCAGCGCGTCTTCCCCGACCTCGACATGCTCCATCACGATCTCGCCGGTCACCGAAGCCCGGAGGGAGAGCTTGCCCCCGATCTTCGGTGCCGACAGACCCTTCATGCCCTTTTCGAGCACGAAGCCCCGGATCTTGCCGCCATGCGCCTCCGACTTCGCCCAGACGACGAAGACATCCGCGATCGGCGCGTTCGAGATCCACATCTTCGAGCCGTTCAGGACGTAGCCATTCGCCGTTTTCGTGGCGCGGGTCTTCATCCCGGCGGGGTCGGACCCGGCATCGGGTTCGGTCAGGCCGAAGCAGCCGATATATTCCCCGGAGGCAAGCTTCGGCAGATACTTCTTGCGCTGCTCTTCCGAGCCATAGGCGTAGATCGGGTACATCACCAGGCTCGACTGCACCGACATCATGCTGCGATAGCCGCTGTCCACCCGCTCCACCTCACGCGCGACGAGGCCGTAGGCGACGTAAGAGGCGCCGATGCCGCCGTATTCCTCTGGCACGGTGACGCCCAGAAGCCCCATTTCACCCATCTCGCGAAAGATCGCGGGATCGGTCTTTTCCTCGCGATAGGCGGCGATGACACGCGATTGCAGCTTTTCCTGCGCATAGGCGCGGGCGCCGTCGCGCAGCATGCGTTCTTCCTCGGTCAGTTGATCCTCAAGCCGGAAGGCGTCTTGCCAGTCAAAGCGCGACAGGTCGGGGGCATCCTTGGGTTTCAAAGCCATGGCGAAGTCATCCTTTGGTGGCGAAAATGCGGGACGGTGTCGGGTATTCATTATGGGCTGGTTTTGCCCCCCGATACAGCGCTATTCTCACCAAAATCTATGAGTATCACGCATACATGGCCATTCCCCGCCGCCTTCTGCCCTCTGTCAGCCTGCTGCGCGCCTTCGAGGCGGTCGTGCGCACCGGGTCTACCCTTGGCGCCGCGCAGGAACTGAGCCTCACGCAAGGGGCGGTGTCGCGGCTGATCCAGAGCCTCGAAACACAGGTCGGGGTTACGCTGTTCATCCGCGACCGCCGCCGCCTGACGCCCACGGATGAGGCGCTGGCCTATGCGCGCGACGTCGCGAAGGCGCTGGAGTTGGTGTCGCGCGCGACAATGCGGCTTGGCTCACCCGGCGGGGGCGGGACCCTGTCGCTGGCGATCCTGCCGACCTTCGGCACCCGCTGGCTTGCGCCACGCCTGCCGCGCTTTCTGGCGGCGCATCCGGGCATCACGATCAACCTTGCCACGCGGCTGAAGCCCTTCGATTTCGATGAGGAGGGATTCGATGCCGCGATCCATTTCGGCATCGGCACCTGGCCCGGGACGGAAGCGGTCAAGCTGCTGGACGAACGCCTCATAGCCTGCTGCGCGCCGGACCTGCTGTCCGGGCGGGGCATCGACGATCCGCGCGACCTTTTCGCACTGCCGCTTCTTCGGCTCGAGACGCGGCCGAACGCCTGGGCGGAATGGTTCGCCCATCACGGCGTCGCAGACCCGGTCCCGCAGGGGATGATCTTCGATCAGTTCGCGCCGATGATCCAGGCGATCATCCATGGCCTTGGCGTCGGCCTGCTGCCCGAGTTTCTGGCCCGCAGCGATCTTGAGGATGGACGGCTTCTGCCCGTCCTTGGCGGCCCGGTCCGGGTCGAGGGCAGCTATCAGCTGGTCTGGCCCAAGACCGGCGCGCGCCATGCGCCGCTTCTGGCCTTTCGCGACTGGCTGGTGGATGAGGCCGCCGATCCCGACGGGCTGGAGATGCTGCCCCGTTGACCTTTTCCGCATCACAACCCAGGCTTATCCATCATGTCGTCCCGCACATCGATCCATGACCGTCTTGCCGCCTCGCTGAAAGAGGCGCGCCGCACCAAGGGCCTTAGCCTTGAGGCGGTGGCGAAGCTGTCCGGTGTCAGCCGGTCGATGGTCAGCCAGATCGAGCGCGGCGAATCGAGTCCCACGGTCGCGACGCTGTGGAACCTGACGCAGGCGTTGCAGGTGGATTTCGCGGGTCTGCTGGAGGGGCGCACCGCGCCGGGGATCGAGGTGATCCGCGCAACCGACGCGCCCGTCATCGGCGGGCGGGGCCAGGGCGTTACCATCCGCATCCTGTCGCCCGCCGAGGCCGCCGGGGAACATGAGGTCTATGAGTTGCGTTTCGAGGCGGGGGGCGAGTTGGTCAGCGACCCGCATGGGCCGGGCTGCCGGGAGCATCTGACGGTTCTGGAAGGCACGCTTGGCGTGACCTCGGGTGAGGAGACATCGCAGCTGGGGACCGGCGATACCGCACGCTATTTCGCCGACCGGCCGCACAGGATCGAGGCGATCGGGACCACCGCGCGGGCGATCCTGATCGTGCAGAACAGCTAGACCCGGAACGACAGGAATCCGTTTTGATGGATGCGCGTCCGGGATATTGACATATCGACGGATGGCGGTATTATTCCATCATCACGGAGGATGTTCTGATATGGCGGATAAAGCTGGTTTCCTCGATCACCTGACCGAGACCCTGCGCGGCATCGACGCCGAGGGGCTGATGAAACGCGAACGGCTGATCCAGTCGCCGCAGGGAACGCATATCCGGGTTGCGGGGCGCGACATGCTGAACCTCTGCGCCAACAATTACCTCGGCCTGGCGGATCATCCGGCGCTGATCGCGGCGGCGAAGGCGGCGATGGACGATCATGGTTACGGCATGGCCTCGGTCCGCTTCATCTGCGGCACGCAGGACCTGCACCGGCAGTTGGAGGAGCGTATTGCGCGGTTCCTCGGCAAG